>DATHHM010000255.1:0-3900 GCA_035317145.1 Xanthobacteraceae bacterium
CGTCGGCTTCGACCGGTTCTTTTCCCTGCTCGCCCAGGCCACCGCAGACGGCAGCCCCGGCTATCCGCCCTACAACATCGAGCGCACCGGTGAGAACACCTACCGCATCAGCGTTGCGGTCTCCGGCTTTTCGCAGGGCGAACTCTCCATCGTCGCCAAGGAAAACACGCTGACGATCAAGGGCGAAAAATCCGCCAATGAAAACGGCAAGGACAAGTCCGAAGTGCTGTATCGCGGCATCGCGGCGCGCACCTTCGAGCGCGCATTTCAGCTGGCCGATTTCGTGGTGGTGAAGAACGCTTCGCTTGAGAACGGCCTGCTTCACGTCGATCTCGTTCGCGAGATTCCCGAGGCCAAGAAGCCCCGCAGCATTCCGATCACGAGCGCAGCCGCTCCGCAGGTCGTCGACGGCTCGGCGGCGAAAGCCGCGTAAGCGCGGTTCGGTTTCGGCCGACATCCGCATCCGACAATTGCGCAAACGCCCCGGGAGACCGGGGCGTTTTTTTGTGCGCCGAGTTTATCGTTGTCGTCTCCGCGAACGCGGGACCACTCGCGGATACGCGGCGCCTCAATCCAGCTCCTGCTTTTTCAAGTTCGCACGAATTGCCGGAATCACTGAGCCGTGAGTCCCTTGCAACGCCGTGGCTGCAAACATTTATGAACCGCAACGCTTCACCCAGAAGATTCAGTCATGGAGTTGGTTCGATGAAGATAGCCCGGGTCATGATCACGCTCGCCGTCGCCGCGCTCACGGCGGCACTCGGCGCAGTTGAGGCGCAGGCGCAGCCGGCCGCGCCGATGGCGGCGCGCAACGTCGTGCTGGTGCATGGCGCGTGGGCGGACGGCTCCAGCTGGGCCGAGGTGATCCCGCTGCTTCAGGCCGCCGGACTGAAAGTCACCGCCGTGCAAAATCCGCTGACGTCGCTCGGGGATTCTGTCGCCGCGACACGCCGCGCATTGGCGCTTCAGGATGGCCCGACCGTGCTGGTCGCCCATTCCTGGGGCGGCACCGTGATCAGCGAGACCGGGATCGATCCCAAGGTCACAGCACTTGTCTATGTTGCCGCGCGGGCCCCCGACGCGGGAGAGGATTTCGTCGCCCTCTCCGGAAAATTTCCCACCGGGCCGGTGCGGGCGGGCATCCAGGAACACGATGGCTTCACCAGATTGTCCGAAGATTCCTTCCTCAAATATTTCGCAAATGGCGTCGAGCCCAAAGCGGCAAAAGTGCTTTATGCCGTGCAGGAACCCGCGTCCACCGCCTTGTTCGGTGGACGGACCACCGCGGCCGCGTGGCACTCCAAGCCCTCATGGTACGCAGTGTCGAAGCTCGATCAGACCATCAATCCCGACCTGGAGCGATTCCTGGCGAAACGCATGAATGCGACCACGGTGGAGCTGGAGGCAGGTCACCTGTCTCTGGTGTCTCATCCCAAGGAGATCGCCGATCTGATCCTGGCGGCCGCCGGCCGCAAGGAATAGCCGTCTACCGGGCGAGCGAAGTTCGATCGTCGGAGCGCTGTTAGCGAGGCCTCAATACTGGATACCTCATCAGGCCTCAATCCAGCCCCTGCGCCTTCGGCATCGCTTGCGTCGGCTGAATTTGCGGCGCGGGCTTCGCCTCGACGGCAGCCGGTGCGGCAGGAGCGGGTACGGCGGCCTGCGCATCGGCCGGTTTCGGCTGCGTCGCTGCCGACCGCTGCACCGGCTCGGGAGCAGGCTGGGCCGCCAATGGCGCCGGCTCTGCGGCGCGCGGCGGCGACGCTTTCGGCATCGGCACCGAAGGCGTGCGGCTCGCAACCCTTGGTATTGACAGCGGCGGCCGAGGCACTCCCCGAACCTGGCTGACCGGCGGCAACGACCCCGCCGGACCGTCGGTCATGCTCAAGTCGTCATTGGGATTGCCGCCCCTCCGGTACCCCGGCATGAAACGGACGATCCGCCCATTGCGGGCATCGATCACCAGCCGCCCGTCATCGCCGCGGCGATCGATCACGGCAATCGTGTAAACCACTCCGCGCAGCTGCGGAGCTCCGAGCGGCGAAAATCCGTTTTCGCGGAGGACGGTGTAGACCTCCGGTGCCGGCAGCAGTGTTGGCCTATAGCCGGGCAGCGGCGCGCCCTCCGGCACCGCCGCATAGGGACCGTCGACGTCGGACACGGCTGCATAACCCGCACTACCGGCTCCGCGTGGCGCCGAAACTTGCGCGTCCGCGGCCGTGGCCGCCAGAACCAGCCCGGCCGACACGACCCATGTTGTGAACAGCTTCATCGCCGTCGCTCCTGTAACGCCCCGAGGCCCTGAGCGTTTTTTTCGCTCTGTTGATCCCCGGCGGCAACTTCGTCGCTGAATCCGGCGGTCCTTTGGCCGTATCGCGGCGCGTCTGCCTCAAATCCGGCGCGACTCTGCCGTTCTCTACCGGACGTGGCATGCAGCCGGCGACTTCCGCCCGCTTGTATGATAGAAAAAAGTTTGGCATGGTGACAGTTAGGACAGTATCACTGTCTCAATTATGGTTGCAAACCCGGCACAGGGATTGCAACGAAAGTCGGGTGCCCAGGCGCCTGGAAAGTGCAGGCAAGGCCGTTCGTCGGGGACGCTGAGCGCCCAAGCCTGAATTTATGAAATTGCGGCTCGCGGAGGACGAGCGGTGGCCCGGTGGGTACCGCAAACGCCCAAGGTGCGCCAACGACGGTTGAGGCCCTTGCCTGATTGAGAGGACTTAAGATGAGCGGGTCGGAGTTCGAGCGCGAAAACATCGTGATGGATGCGCTGTCGGCGGCCCCGGCGTCGAAACCGGATCAACCTCTGGGCGAAGAAGGTTTGCGCGAGCATAACTGGCGCCCGCCCGCCGAGGGTCTCTACGACCCCTCGCTGGAAAAGGATTCCTGCGGCGTCGGCTTCATCGCCAACATCAAGGGCAAGAAATCGCGCCAGATCGTCTCCGACGCGATCAACATTCTGTGCAATCTCGAGCATCGCGGCGCGGTCGGCGCCGATCCGCGTGCCGGCGACGGCGCCGGCATTCTGGTACAGATTCCGCACGCCTTCTTTTTGCGCAAGGCCGCCGAGATCGGCTTCCAGTTACCGAAGCCCGGCGACTACGCGGTCGGCGCGCTGTTCATGCCGAAGGAAACGGCGTGGCGCAAAGTCATCACGAGCATCATCGCCGACCAGATCAAGGCCGAGCAATTGTTGCTGCTCGGCTGGCGCGACGTGCCAACCGACAATTCCTCGCTCGGCGAAACCGTCAAGCCGACCGAACCCGCCAACATGCAGGTGTTCATCGGCCGCGGCGATCACATCAAGAGCGACGACGAATTCGAGCGCCGGCTCTACATCCTGCGCAAGTCGATTTCGCAGGCGATCTACCTGCGCCGCGACCGCGGCCTCGCCGGCTATTATCCGGTGTCGATGTCGTGCCGCACCATCATCTACAAGGGCATGTTCCTCGCCGACCAGCTCGCCAAATACTATCCCGATCTGAGCGAGCCCGATTTCGAGAGCGCGCTGGCGCTGGTGCATCAGCGGTTTTCGACCAACACCTTCCCGGCCTGGTCGCTGGCGCATCCGTACCGGATGATCGCGCATAACGGCGAGATCAACACGCTGCGCGGCAACGTCAACTGGATGGCGGCACGGCAGGCCTCGGTGCATTCGGAGCTGTACGGCAAGGACATCAGCCGGCTGTGGCCGATCTCCTATGAAGGCCAGTCCGACACCGCCTGCTTCGACAACGGTCTCGAATTCCTGGTGCAGGGCGGCTACTCGCTGCCGCACGCCGTGATGATGATGATTCCGGAAGCCTGGGCCGGCAATCCGCTGATGGATGAAACGCGCCGCGCGTTCTACGAATATCACGCCGCGATCATGGAGCCGTGGGACGGCCCCGCCGCGAT
>DATHHM010000256.1:0-2131 GCA_035317145.1 Xanthobacteraceae bacterium
GAAACTCGGCGCCGACGGCAACCCCGAAGACGTCGATGTGCCGGCGCTGGCCGAAGTCGCCGCCAGTATTTCCGCCACCGAACGCCGCGCCATGAAGGCCGAGCGCGAGACCGCCGACCGGCTGATCGCGCATTTTCTCGCCGACAGGATCGGCGCCACCTTCGACGGCCACATTTCCGGCGTCACCCGCGCCGGCCTATTCGTCGAGCTCGACGACACCGGCGCCGACGGTTTCATCCCGGCGCGCTTCATCGGCGACGAATATTTTCGCTTTGACGAAGCCCGCCGCGCGTTCATCGGCCATGCGGAAACCCATCGGCTCGGCGATCCTGTCACCGTGGAGCTGGTCGAGGCCGCGCCGGTCGCCGGCGCCCTGCGTTTCAAGCTCGTGCGCCATGCGGGCGCGGCCAAGCAAAAGACTGGACATCAGCCGCATCCAGGGTCGAAGTTCCGCGACCGCCAAAGCCGAAATCATCGCCGCCGGCGCTAGAAGCGAGACAGACATATAATGAGTGACACCAGCGGAGATCCGCCCATCGCGAGCGGGATTGCAGCCGACCGGGTCGAGCGGCTGACCAAGACCATCCGCGATCAGACTTTTCCGAACCTGAAACCGCGGGATTCGGCGACGCTGATCCTCATCGACCGCACCGAGAACGTGCCAAAAGTGTTGCTCGGCCGCCGCCACGAGCGGCACCGTTTCATGCCGGGAAAATTCGTCTTTCCGGGCGGCCGCATCGAGCCGTCGGATCGCGAGATGGCGACGCTCGCCGCACTCCATGACCGCCACGTCGCCCGCCTGATGACAAAAGTCAGACATGCGAGTGCCGCCAAGGCGGCAAGTTTTGCGCTCGCGGCGATCCGTGAAACCTACGAGGAGACCGGCCTGATGCTCGGCGTGCCGAGCGCCGCGCCGATCGCGACACCGCCGGGGCCTTGGGAGGCTTTTGCCAAAGCCGGCATCGTCCCCGACCTCAGCGCGATCCATTTCATCGCCCGTGCGATCACGCCGCCGAAGCGGCCGCGGCGTTTCGACAGCCGCTTCTTCGCCGCCGACATTTCCGCGATCGCCCACCGCGCCGACGGCTTTGTCGGCCCCGACAAGGAGCTGGTCGAACTGGTCTGGCTGCCGATCACCGAGGCGCGGCGCCTCGACATGCCGGGCATCACCGCGATCGCGCTGGAAGAGCTGCAGGATCGCATGGCGTCGGGCATGAGCTACGACCACCCGGCGCCGCTCTACCGCATGCTGAATAAGCGATTTGTCCGCGAGGTGCTTTAGGCAATTTCGGGGTTCTTGCGGGATTTCTTGACATTTGAGGCCCGCTGACTAGGTTGGCCGCCAGCAACGAGGTTTTAGACATGGCCAAAGCCACCACGATCAAGGTCAAGCTGGTTTCGAGCGCCGACACCGGCTTCTACTACGTCACCCGCAAGAACTCGCGCACCATGACCGATAAGCTGGTGATGAAGAAATACGATCCGGTCGCCAAGAAGCACGTCGAATTCCGCGAATCCAAGATCAAGTAAAACGGACGCGCGTTCGACAGAACGGGGCGCCTGCAGGCGCCCTTTTTGCGTGGGATGGACGAAAAACGGAATCATTCTAAGGCCAACTCAATCGGCCGCTGGCGCAAGCGAGGCCGCTACGGGTCCAGCCTGAGACGGTTGGCGCGCACGCAACGCCGGTACGGCGCGTAGGCCTCGGCGGTAGCGGCATAGAAGTCGCTTCCGGTCGCCAAGGCGGTCACGATAGCCACTTGCGACGCTTCAAAGGCGACGACCTTTTCTGAAATCATCTGCCGAGCTTCAGTGATCGCAAGCGGCCCGCCTGATGCCAGCCGCATCATGCGTAACGTCATGACGCGCTGCACGTCCGCGCTGAAACGCACCGCTTCAAGCCACGTATTGAAGACCTCGAACAAGGCGCTGTTCCTTCAACTGCCGCACCCTTCAACACCCGGAAGGGAATCGGGTTCCACAGCTATGCGCCCAGAGTATCGGTCTTTTCATTGTATTCATGGTCAATTTTGACCAGTCGAGAGAGCGCGTTGCGATTACGATTTGTCGGGATCAACACGAACGTCTTGAGCGGACATATACCGGAGCCGGAAAGCGCCAATAAGTCTTT
>DATHHM010000257.1:0-17056 GCA_035317145.1 Xanthobacteraceae bacterium
CACGAAGGCTTCGAGAATGCAGGGCTGGCCACCGACATCGCGCCAAGCCGCCACCGGGTCGGTGCCATTCTTGATGGTGGCGTGGCCCTTGCCGTCGTAGCCGAAGCGGCGCGTCTTCAGGATCGCCGGCCGGCCGATGCGTTCGATCGCCGCTGCGAGCGCCTCGGGCGCGCCGACATCGGCAAATGCGGCGGTGCGGAAACCGAGCCCGGTGACAAAGTTCTTTTCCACTAGGCGGTCTTGCGTCGTCGCCAGGACTAGCGGATCGGGCAGCACTGGGACACGCGCGGCGAGAAACGTTGCGGTCTCCGCCGGCACGTTCTCGAATTCGTAGGTGACGACATCGACGTCGCCGGCGAAACGATCGAGCGCCTCGGTATCGGTGTAGTCGGCGCTGGTGACGCGATGCACGACATCGAAAGCGGGCGAGTCGGGCGACGGCGCAAAGACGTGGCACTTGAAGCCGAGTCGCGCCGCGGCCAGCGCCAGCATGCGGCCGAGTTGGCCGCCGCCCAAAATCCCGATCGTGGCTTCGGGCTGCAGAACCGGCGCCGCTTGGCTCACGCGCCGTCCTTGGGCTGTTCGGCAACGCTTTCGGTCTGGCGTTGCCGCCAGGCTTCGAGGCGGTTGCCGAGCGTCGGATCGCTCAGCGCCAACACGCTGGCGGCAAGCAACGCCGCATTGACCGCGCCGGGCGGCCCGATGGCGAGCGTGCCGACCGGAATGCCGGGCGGCATCTGCACGATGGAATAAAGCGAGTCCTGCCCCGACAGCGCCTTCGATTCCACCGGCACGCCGAACACCGGCAGGCTGGTGAGCGACGCGGTCATGCCGGGCAGATGCGCGGCGCCGCCGGCGCCGGCGATGATCACCTTGAAGCCGGCCGCTTTCGCGCCCTTGGCAAAGGCATAAAGCCGCTCGGGCGTGCGATGCGCCGAGACGATGCGCGCTTCGTACGGCACGCCCAAAGCATCGAGCGTGTCGGCGGCATGCTTCATGGTCTGCCAGTCGGACTGGCTGCCCATGATAATAGCTACGGATTTCGCTCCCAGCGGCGCCACCTAAAATCCCCCTGCGCGAAGGAAGCGCCGGATTATAGACTCGCGCGTTGGAACGGCAAGGCGGCTCTATGCAACGGCCGGTCGGCGGTTTGGGAGAGTTAACGCATGGAAATGAGCCAATTCCATTACCTGCCGCTGACCCCCGGCTTCTTTTCCATCCTGGTCGGCATTTTCCTCACCGGCATCCTCGCCGTGCTGCTGGCGAGCCTTTATGCTCGGCCGCGGCAAGCTTAGAGCGCGAGAGAGAAAAATTGTGAGCACGACATCCGGTGCGATCGGGGCGAGCACCGCCACCGCGGCAAGGCGCGACTTCCGTATCCCGCTCGGCCTGCGACTGCTGTCGCTGTTCGGCGTCGTCGTTCTCGCCGGCATGACCGGTTTACTTGCCGTCTTCGCCATCCTGCTGGTGCGCGCGGATTGGCGCGTCAGCTTTGTCGTTGCAGCCGAGGCTTGTCTGATGGGCGCTCTCACCGATTATGTGTGGCGCGATTTTGCCGGCAAATGGCGACTGCGTGTCGTGCTCGGCACCGACGCCGTTACGCTCGACTTGCCGGCGGGGCGGTCTCTGATCCATCGCCCGCCGGCGCAGCATCTGACCGTCCCCTTTGCCGATATCGCGGCGGTCGAGTCGCGGCTCGAAGGTTTTCGCAGCTTCGGCATGGAAAGCATGCAACGCGCCTATGTGCTGCGCCGTAAGGATAACGAGCTCATCTTCCTGTTCGAGGATCGCGCGCTCGGCACGGCATTGGAAAGTTCGCTGTTCACCGGCATCGCCGCCGCGCTTGCGGCGCGCGCCGGCGGCACGGTCCACGACATCGGCATGGTCGCAGGCAAAGGCGGCGTGCTCGGCGTGTGGGGAACGCACGCGCCGGACTGGCCGGCGGCGCCATTGTCCGCGGCCGAGCGGCTGGCGCACTGGCGCCGCGCGGCAATGACCGGATCGTCGGTCTTCATTATTATCATCGTGGCGCTGGCCATTCGATTACTGGCTGGCGGCTAGCCACCGGAGCGAACAGCGATGCCGGCAAAAAGTCCTTCCGCTGCGGCGACGGCATCCAAGGATCCCGGCGCGATCACGGATTATCACGCCCACATCTATTACGATCCGGCGAAAACGCGCGGCAAGGCGGAGCGCCTGCGCGAGCGCGTCGCCGCGGCATTTCCGGGCGCCAAACTCGGCCGCTGGCACGACGAACTGGTCGGGCCGCATCCGCAATCGATGTTTCAGATCGCGTTTCCGGTTGCGATGCTGGCGGGCTTCGTGCCGTGGCTGATGCTCAACCGCGACGGACTGACCATCCTCCTGCATCCGGAGACCGGCGACGACTACACCGACCACTCCGCACATGCCGCCTGGTTCGGCGCCGTGCTGCCGCTGCGGCTCGACGTGTTCGGCAAGCGCCAATAGCAACGCAATGGTCGCGCGCACCATATTCGCGGCAGCGGCGTTTGCATTCGCGCTCACAATTGCCGCGCAGGCCCAAGTTCAAATTCGGCATTGCAGCAGCGGCACATGGTGCGGTCCGGGCCTCGGCTGCTGCAAGCCGGGACTGGCCTGCGCACCGAGCGGCGGCTGCATGAAGCCGGGCTATCACGATTGCGGCCCGAAACGTGGTCTATGTCCGCCGCACTTTCATTGCGCGCCGGGCAACGGTTGCGACCCGGATTAAAAATGTAAGGTGTTACAAACCGCGCTCGCGTTTGACCCGATCGATGTAGCTCTCGACCTCGGGCGGCAAGGACCGCAAGCCGGCTCGGCCGGCCGCCGACAGATACGGACGCAATTTCGATCCGACCAGAAACTGCGGCTGGCGGTCGGCGGGAATGACGCGATCGAACACAACGACAATAAGCACGGCGATGAGACCAATGCGGACGGCGCCGAGCGCCGCCCCGGCGACACGGTCGAAGGCGCCGACATCGGGACCGACGAATTCACCGACCACGATGCGCAACAGCGCACTGATGCCGGCACCGGCGGCGACGAACACGATGACCAGCATCAGCCACGCATTGTCCGGCGACATCGATCGGCCCAGCGCAATGGCCGTCGCGTATGGCGTGATCGCCACCGCAAGCGGCGCGGCAACCAAATAACCGAGAATCGTCGCCAGGCTCCGCAACAAGCCAGAGCTGAATCCCAGCACGATGGCGACAACAGCCGCCGCGGCAACGACAACGTCGAATGCATTCATCGCGCTAGCGCGGCTGGCCGTCGACGAATTCGCGCTCGAAAATCTCGCCGATCGTCGAATAGAAGAAGCCGTTGAGGCGGCCGATCGGGTCGAGCTTGCGCATGTCGATATATTTTCCGGTCATGCAGGCCGGATCGACGTGCATATAGATCACCTCGCCGATCACCAGCGGATGCCGGTTGGGACCGAGCTCGAGCACGCGTTCGAGCTTGCACTCGAAATGGATCGGCACCTCCTTGACCCGCGGCGGCTTGATCTTCACGCACGGGATCGGCGTCAGTCCGGTTTCGGTGAATTCGGAATCCCCTTCCGGGAAGCCGTTGGCCGAATCCACCATCTCTTTCCACACCGGCTGCGTCACCACGTTGAAGCAGAACTCGCCGCTCTGGCGGATGTTTTTCAGCGTGTGCTTCTCGCTGCCGTCGGGATTGCGCGCGATGGTCAGCGAGATCATCGGCGGAATGACGCAGACCACGGTGAAGAAGGAAAACGGGGCCAGATTGGTGATGCCGGCCTCGTTCACGGTCGAGGCCCAGCCGATCGGCCGCGGCACCACCGAGCCGACAAGCATGCGGTAAATCTGGCGCTTTTCGGCGGTCGCTGGATCGATTTCGAGATAGTCGGTCATGTGCGGCTCGCTTGAAGACCGCACCGACCCTAGCCTGCGCGACGCCTTGCGCCAACGGCGCTCAGGCGCGCTCGACGCGCGCCGCGTAGCAGCCGGGCGCGGCGAAGTGCACGTGCAGATAGGCCGCGCGCGGATCGGTGAACAGTTTCTCAATCGTGCCTTCGACCTGCGCACCTTCGACGAGTTCCCAGCCGGTCATCATCCCACCGGCATCGAAGCCACGTACCGCCAGCGTTCGGTTGCGCAACTGGTCGGGGATCGTGTCGACCGCGTCGAATGTCTGCTCGCCTTTGCGTACGTAGACGGCGAAGCGCATCCGGTAAGGCGAGGCGACCGCATGGTGCTCGTAATTGACCAGGATCAGTTCATCGCCTGCTTTGGCGTCGGTGAGGCTGATGCGGCAGGGGTAGCCCGCCTTGTCGGCAATTCGCCGCACCGCGCCGCGTTTCTCGAGCGCCCAGTCCGGCATAGCAAACAGCGGAGCGAATGGCTCGGTCGGCAGGCCCTTGATGCGAAAGTGCATGATCGGTACTCCTCTGTGTCGAACCCAATCTGTGCTACGCTCGAGCCGCCAGCCACCCGATTAGTGCTTTGAACAAGGATGCAGCGCCGCGTCGCGGCAAACGGAGACGTCGCATGACCGGGAAGACGATCACGCTCGCGTTGGCGCTACTTGTCGGCGCGACCGCAACCGCGGCGGCGCAAAGCCAGCGCAATTATGGCGCCAACGGACCGGGCAGTTACGGCTGCTACGGCTCGTTCTCTACCGGCACCGTCGCATCCAGTTGCCCCGGCACCCCTGGAAGTGGGCCGGGACCGCAGCAGTACCAGCCCTATCCGCAACAGCCGCCATATCAGCAATACCCGCGGCGGCAATGGCAGTGGGAGCGGTTGTATTGAGCCGCCCTGCGGCAGGGAACTTCACGGCGTCTTCGGCGGTTATTCAGTGCGTTTTCTGGGAGATCGCACTATGACCGCGACAAGAATCATTGTGGCGTTGGTGCTGCTCGTCGGCGCGACTTCGATCGCATCGGCGCAAAGCCAACGAAATTTCGGCCCGAATGGCCCCTCCAGGTCTGACTGCTATGGCGAACCCTATAGCGGCGCAGTGGCGTCCAGGTGCAGCGGCGGATACGGGCATCGGTATCGGTACCGCTGATGGGTTCGATCGCAACCTAGATCACGGGCAAAAAACATCGACAAAACCCGGCCGCCGCGGCCGGGTTTTGTTATGGCGTGCGGCACCGGCGGTTGTCCGCTAGAATGGCCGATGAGGGAGATCGAGCCATGGCAAAAATCATCGTGGCGCTGGTGCTGCTGCTCGGCGCGACATCGGCCGCTTTGGCGCAAAGCCAGAGCGGCGGCAATTTCGGCACGCCCTATAGCGGCACTGCGGGCGCCAGGAACGGCGGACACTATAATTCGCACGCGCGCTCCCACGACAGCGGCGGGCAAAGCGCCCGTGGCAATGGAGGGGGCGGGGGCGGCGGCGAAATCGATGCGCGCGATGCAAGCACGCCGGTCGCCCACCAGGCGAGCACGCCGCAACGCTGAAAGCATTGCTGCTTTCAGACTGCGCTCGGCACAATGTCCACATCTTCTGAAAAAACGCAGCGGCGTTCCACCGTCGCCGTCGTCGGGCTGGGCAGCATCGGCGGCGTCGCCGCCGGCTGCCTTGTCGCGGCGGGGCGGCACGACGTCATCGCCTGCGTGCGCACACCGATCGAACGGCTGACGCTCGACGCTCCGGACGGCACGATCGAGCTGCCACTCACCGCACTCACCGATCCGGCGCAGGCTAAACCTGCCGACTGGGTGCTGCTGTGCACCAAGACCCACGCCACGGCCTCGGCGGCGCCGTGGCTCGAGCGGCTATGCGCGCCGGCAACGCGCGTTGCCGTGTTGCAGAACGGCATCGACCACGTCGCCCGCGTCGCGCCGCTCGCCGATGGCGCGACCGTGCTGCCGGTGATCGTCTATTACAACGGCGAGCGGCTTGCCGCCGACCGGGTGCGGCTGCGGCGCGGCGCCGACCAGGATTTCGTCGTCGCCGATGACGATGCCGGCCGCGCCTTCGCGCAATTGTTCGAGGGCACGCCGCTGCGCGTGCATTGCGGCGGCGATTTCGTCACGCTGGCCTGGCGCAAGCTTTTGATCAACGCCGTCGCCAGCCCGGTCACCGCGCTGACGCTGCAGCGGCAAGCGGTGCTGCGGAGGGCGGACATCCAAACGCTCTGCCTGGCGGTGCTCGAAGAAGCGATCGCGGTCGGCCGCGCCGAAGGGGCGCAGCTTGCCGCCGACGAAGCCGCGCGCACGCTGGCGACGCTGTTCACCTTTTCCGGCGAGCTCGGCACCTCGATGTATTTCGACCGCCTCGCCAATCGCCCGCTCGAGCACGAGGCGCTGACCGGCGCCATCGTCACAGCCGGCGAGCGCCACGGCATCGCGACGCCGCTCAACCGCGCGCTGCTGGCGTTGTTGCGGGCGATCAGCGATGCGGCGGCAAAGTAGCCAGACTTCTCTCTCGCGATTGGAACATGTTATAAAACATCCATGAGCCGACGACCGACATACGACCCGCGCACCGCGGCCGAAAAAGCCTTCAAGGCGGCGACCACCAAGCCTGTGGAAGCGCCACCGAAAGCGCCGCTCTCGCCGCCCGGCGTGAAAGAGATGGTGTCGCTGCGCATCGACCGCGACGTGCTGGATTTTTTCCAGGAGGCCGGCCCGGGCTGGCAGGATCGCATCAACGCGGCGCTGCGTAAGGCGGCGGGGAAGTAGCGCGCAGCTCAACCGCTATTGCGGCTTGACCACTTCGAGCATGACCGGCGTGAGGTCGGAAAACTTCAGCTCGACCGCCGCGGCCGGCGTCACGTCGATGATGCGACCCTTGGTGAACGGCCCGCGGTCGTTGATGCGCACGATGACGGTGCGGCCGTTGCGCAGGTTGGTGACGCGCACCATGGTACCGAACGGCAGCGTGCGATGCGCGGCCGTGAGCTTGGACGGCGAGAATGTTTCGCCGTTTGAGGTCTTGCCGGCCTGGGTGCAGATCGTGGCCAGCTGGGGCTTGTCGCCGGCAACGGCCGGGAGGGCGAGCGACGCCAATCCCGCTACCAAGACCGCTGTGCGAACTGCGATCCAGATCGCTGATTTGATCATGCGGCAGGTCCCCGTGCGGTCGGCACAATCGCCATGCCGCTCACGGAGATAGGAACCAAGTTCCGGCGGAACGGTTCCATAAAGGGTGGCTTAAATTCAATGGCCGCAGGCGATCGCGCTTGCGCGCCCCTCACGCTGACGGAGAGCGCCCCGCCGGCGCGACGTCCGCGTGGATGGCGCGGCAGTGACGCACCAGATTGCCGTGCGCGACGACGAATTGCTTCAGCGGCGTTTCGATATCGTAGAACAAGATATTGGCGATAAAGCCATAGATGCCGGCATCGATGCTGGTTGGCTTCGGCCCGTGCACATAACCCTCCGCGGGAATGAGATGCGCCAGCACCGCCAAGTCGGCGAGGCCGCGCGCATAAGCTCCCTCGGGAGCATAGCGGCCGATGCCCTGGTAGTGGTAGCGCTGGAAATTGAATTCGCGCGCCTTGAGCAGGCCCGCTTCGTCAAGGCTCGGATGCTTCCGCATCAGCGCGTCGCGGAACGCCGGCCAGTAGCGCTCGTCCTTCCAGCGCGAATACGACATCACCCAATAGAGATCGTCGAGCATGCGCGTGATCAGGAGATCGGTATCGCGCTGCGCCGCGGTCAGCGCAGCGTCGATCGCCGGACGGTATTTGGCGATGACATGGGCGATGATGGTCTCGCTGTCGCCGATGGTTTCGCCGTCGTCGACGATATAGGGCAACTGCCCGCGCGGCGCCTTCGACGCATCGAAAATATGGTCATGCGTGAACGGCACGCCGGCGAGCCGCAGGAAGGCGAACACCTTCAGCCCGTAGCCGTTGTTGTCGGCGACGCCGAACAGTTCGGGGTAGGAATAGAGCGTGATCACGGCGCGCCTCCGCGGGCTGTGGGCGGGTTATCAAATCCATCCTACAGACCGCAGTTGCCTTGGGTGAATGTTCATGTTATGTTCCCATTGGTCAGTAGTCTTGAGGCAGGGAGAAACAGCGATGCGAACGTTCATTTTGGCTCTGGGTTTTATCGTGGCGGCGCTGCCGGCGCGCGCGCAGACGATCGCGCCGGCCGAGGTCAAGGCGCATGTCGGACAGACGGTGACGGTCCAAGCCGCCGTCAGCGACGTCCATACCGGCCGCGCCGGCGTGATCTTCATCGACATCGGCGGCACTTACCCCAACAATGATTTCGCGGCGGTGATCTTTGCGTCCGACCGCACCAAGTTCCCGAACGCCAGCGATCTCAAGGGCAAGACGGTGGCGATCAGCGGCCCGGTGGTGCTCTACCAGAACCGGCCCGAGATCATCTTGAAGACCGCCGATCAGCTGAAGGCGAATTAGCGTGACATGCCGTAGCCTGGATTGAGCGCCAGCGAAATCCGGGAATGGCGACGAGGTTTGTCCCCGGATTTCGTTTCCACCTACGCGCTACGCGCTTCGGCGGACTCAAACCCTCCGAAGCTCGCGGCGCGAGCGTAGGAGGGTCACTCAATCCGGGCTGCCTTGCGTTAAATCGCGCGATAGCCGCCGTCGGCCATGACGATCGAGCCGGTGACATAGGCCGCAAGGTCGGAGGCGAGGAAGATCGCCGGCCCGACGATGTCGTCCGGCTTGCCGGTGCGGCCGAGCGGGGTGTGGTCGAGGAAGATCTTGACGAGCTCCGGATTGGTGGCGCGCACTTTCTCGTTCAACGGCGTCTCGATGAAGCCCGGGCCGATGGCGTTGACGCGCACGCCGTCCTTGCCGAGCTCGGCAGCCAACGCGCGGGTAAAACCGAGCACGCCGTGCTTGGAGGCGGTGTAGGCCGGCGAGTTCGGCGTGCGCACATGCATGAACGATTGAATGGACGCGATATTCACGATGCGCCCCTTGCCGGCGCGCAGCGCTGCAAGAAATGCGTGCGTGACGTTGAACACGCCGTTGAGGTTTATCGCCATGATGTCCTGCCAATCCTTGATCACGGCGTCGGGATCGGCGGTAAAGCCGTTGCGCCGGTTGATGCCAGCATTGTTGACCAGGATCGAGACCGCGCCGACTGTCTCGGCGACCTCCGCAGCGACGGCGCGGCACGCCATCCGATCGGTGACGTCGAGGGTAAAATGTTGCGCCTTGCCGCCGGCGTCGCGGATATCCGCAGCCGTCTTCGCCGCCGTCTCGCCATTGATGTCGAGCACGGCGAGCTTCGCGCCCTCGCGCGCATAGCCGAGCGCGATGGCGCGGCCGATCCCGGAACCTGAGCCGGTGACGACCGCGATGTGGTTTTGCAGAAGTCCGGGCATCTGTGCTGATCCTTTTGGTGACGCAAGGGTGAGCATAGCAACGATGGTTCCACGCCGCGAGCCGCACAACGACTTGTGAATGAAACCAACGCGCCGCCAGCCGGTTGTCGTTCACAAGCGACAACGGAGATAAAACCATGAAGAAGCTTATCCTTGCAGCAGCGTTCGTGCTGACGGCGACCTCGGCCGCGTTCGCCCAGTATGGCGCCCCCGGCTACGGCTATTATGATGCAGCACCCGGCTACAGCAATTATGCAGCACCCGGCTATAGTTACTACGGCACGGCGCCGGGCTACGGTTACGACCGCTCGCCTCCGGCATGGTTCGAAAACAACACCGAACGCGGCGGCCCCGGCCCGCGCGTCGGCGCCGGCAGCGGCATGGGCGTCGGCTCGCAGCGCTGAGCGCATCTGCGGAACTCAACGTTTGCGGACCTACCTCAAACAGAAACCCGGCCACTTTCGGCCGGATTTCTGCGCGATGGCACTCGGTACGTTTCAATCATGGGGCTTACGAGGCTGGCCCCAGCCTACCCGATAGCAGTTGCGCTGTTGCTCACCGCTCGCCACATCATCATCATATGCCTATTGCTCGAAGGAGATCATTATGTTCGACAGTTTGATAAAGCGGCGGGCTGACGCTCACTTCAGCACGCTTCCGGGCGTCGATGCCGGCAAGACCATCATGACGGAATCCGAAGCCGTCGCGGCCGCGGTTGCGGCCAAGAGTGCGCGCCTGAAGGAGCTTCGCCTGGCACGAGACGTGGCCGAACAGGCGGCGCCGGCGATCGCGGTGAAGAAGGCCGGCAAGAAAAACGGCAAACAGAACGGCAAGAAAAAACGCCCGGCGGTGTCATTGTCGGATTGGCTGAAGAGCCGACAGGCCGCGGGACACGGCCATTAAAGCTGGCGCGTAGCTCGTAGGATGGATGGGTAGAGCGAAGCGGAAACCCATCATTGAGCCGCGAGGATAGGTGATGGGTTTCGCCAGAGCTCAACCCATCCTACAGATCAGAAATTCGAACATTCGGAGCCGAAGCCGCCGAGGATGTCGTGACAGGTCAGTCCGGTGTCCGGATCGATCCAGGTTTGCGGAGCCGGCTCGCGTTTGACGGACTGATAGCGCCAGCCGCGGCCGAGCATGCATTGCTTATAAGCCGCCGGCGTCGGCACGCCGTTCTTGTCCGGCCCGACCTGCGCGTCGCAATAGTAACCATCCTGGTGCAGCTGGTCGTCGTTGCGCGGTGTTTTCAAAACATTGTGGTAGGTGACCATATCGGCGTGCGCGTTCAGCCCGGTGCCAAGGAGCAGTGCGGCGATCAGGACCATGCGTTTCATGGCAATCCTCCTTGCCTTGCAACAATCGCCCTCCCCTTTTGGTCGCGCGCGGCCGCGGCCGCCGTTCGAAGCGCCGGATTACAAATTGGACAGCAAAAAGCCCCGCCACCGTCATTTGCACCATATTCCGGATTAATCCTCGCCAATCCGGCCCGCGGGCTGCTATACCAATGAAGACCTTGAAGATTCTTGCAAAAAGGATGGCGAGATGGCCGATAAATCCAACAAACATGAGGCCAACGCTCAGTTCGCGAAAATACACCGCGCCAACGACGCCAAAAAGGCGATGTCGGAATACGAAACCGCGGCCGTTGCGTTGCGCGCCAAGACCGAGCGGCTCAAGGCGCTGCGTCTGGCAAGAGACGCCGCCGCACCGGCGCCGGCTCCGGCGGCGCCGAAACGCAAGGCCAAGAAGAAGAGCACGGGCAAGCTGTCGGATTGGCTGGACGGGCAGGCCAAAGAGGGCCGGCAGAGCTGAATTGGCGCGTCCGGGCGAGGCTTGCTAAGCCCGGCGCGGCTCGTTGCCGCCCTGAAGGCAGATGAAATAGAACGGGCCGTCCGGCGCGACCGGCGCTAATTTCGGCAGGGCGAAATCGGTGACGCCGTTGCCGCCGTAGCGCGTGCCGATCAGGCTGAACAGCGCCTGATACTGCATGATCGGCAACAGCTGGCCGTTGCAGGCCGCGAAGCCGACCGGCGCGAAGTCGAAGGCGAAAATCTCGATCTGTCCGATTGTGTATTGCACGGCGGTACCCCAACCATGAGCGCGGCAATAACCTTACGAGGAACGGTCGTGTTCGACAACTGCACGCGGCCGGCGATGCCGCCTAGTTTTTTCGTTGGAGCATGATCTTTTCGGAAAACCGGCATCCACTTTTCCGGATCATGCTCTGGGACACAAAGTGTCTGAACGCAGCGCAGGCCTCACCCCGGCGTCATGCCCTTGGCCTTGAGCACTGCGGCGGCTTCTGGCGTTTGCAGAAAATCGATGAACGCCTTGGCGGCCGCCGCGTCCTTGGTGTCGGCGGCGACGGCCGCGGTGAACACCAGATCCTGCTGCAAGTCGGCGGGGAACGAGCCGGCAAGCTCGACGCCCGGCGCAATCAGCACATTGGTGAGAAAGACGCCGAGCTCGGCGTCGCCGCGCGCCACCGCCTTGGCGATCTCGCCCGGCGCGGTCTGCGCCTTGGTCTTGGTCTTCATCGCGTCTGCGATGCCGAGCCGCTCGAACACCCGCAACACATAAGCGCCGGCCGCGCTTTCCGGCACAAACGCGATCGATTGCGCCTTCACCAATGTTTGTTTCAACGCGTCGGGCGTGCTGACATCCGGCTTCGGCGCGCCGGCGCGAACGGCGACACCATAGCCGACGCGGGCAATATCGATCGTCGGCCCGGACGCAAAGCGCGCCCGCGCCGCCGCATCCTTGAACACATCGACCGGCACGACACCGAGATCGAACGGAGCTCCGGAGGTCACCGCCTTGATCAGGTTGGGCGTCGAATCGAAGACGATCGTCAGCTTGTGCCCGCTCGCGCGCTCGAATTGCGGCCCAAGCTCGTTCAAGCTCGCCGTCATGGAGCCGCCCGCCAGGATTTTTAGTTCGGCGGCGCGGGCGCCGGCGAGCGGCGCCAGCACCATCGCCAGACTGAGGATTGAAGTTGCAAGCGATGACGTGTCCACGAATGCCTCCCGGCCACGCGGCAAGAGTAGCCCGAATTGAGCGTGCGCGAAATCCGGGATCGTGGAACCGCGCGCCGACGAGCCCGCATGGAGCGACCCTCCTACGCTCGCGTTGCGAGCTACGTAGGGTTCAAGTCCACCGAAGCGCGGAGCGCGTAGGTGGAAGCCCAGTGCGGGACTCAGCCATCTGGTCAGCCCTGGATTTCGTAGCGTCTGTCAACGGGCCGGCCACGTCGAGCCCGACCCGTTGGCTCAATCCGGGCTACGCTTGCTTGATCGGCTTTCCAAGCTCTCGTTTTCGGACTCACCGATCCGGATAATAGCCACCATTCCCATCGCCGGTGCCGTAGAAGAATTGAGGATGCGGCTCAATGACGGGAGATGGCACGATCTCGAAAGTTGCCGGCGCGGAAGGCGCGGCAGGCTGATCGATTTTGGCGGCGACGGTCGCCTTTGGCTCGATAACGGCGAGTGAGAACGATTTGGCGGTCAACAAGCCGATCGTGAACCCGGCTGTTATGCCGGCGACGATGGCCGCCCAAGGCGACAGGCGACGTCGAGGAACGGCGGGAACATTCGCGTTCATGGTTCGCTCCGTATCTTGAGGACACGAAGGTTAGTACGCCTTACAGACCTCCCCGCGTGTGACCCGCGGCACAGCAAAAATTCGGTTCCATAAGTTCCGTAGGATCGGTAGAGCGAAGCAAAACCAAAGTGGAAAGCGGTTTTCAAACTACGATCCGATTGAATTAAATCATAGTCCGGAGAACGCATCGCGCGGCAGAAATTCGGGATCGTGGAAATGTGCACCGCGTAGCGGAATTCAGCCGTGAGGTCGGCTCCGGATTTCGCTTCGCTCCATCCGGGCTACGCTTGCTGCGCGCTAACCAGCAAAGCGTGTCGCGATTTCGTCGAGCGGCGGCCGCGGCCGGTCCTCGGGCGGACCCGGTGGCGTGCCGATGTGAACGAAGCCGGCGATGCGCTCGTGGGTTGCCAGGCCCAGCGCATCGAGCGCGCCGCGGTCGTAGGCGTACCATTCGGTGATCCAGTTGGCGCCGTAACCGAGCGCGTGCGCGGCGAGCACCAGGCTCATGGCGGCGGCACCGGCGGACAGCACCTGCTCCCATTCCGGAATTTTCACGTGTGGCGCGGCGCGGCTCACCACGGCGATGACCAGCGGTGCGCGCAGGAGACGCGCGCCCTCGGCCTCGACATGTTCGGGTTTTGCGTCCGGATACTTGGCACGAAATGCGGCGGCGATCGCCGCACCGGCCGAACGCCGCGCGTCGCCTTCGAACACGATGAAGCGCCAAGGCGTGAGCTTGCCGTGATCGGGCACCCGCGAGGCGATGGTCAACAGCGTGTCGATTTCAGCCGCGGATGGGGCGGGACCGGCGAGCTCGACCGCTTTGAAGGAGCGCCGGGTGGCAAGGAGTTTTAGGGCGTCGGTCATGATCCAGCCTCCAAAAGCGTGTTGCGGGTAGCACGGCACGCCAAGGCTGACAAACCGACATGACTAACAAACCGACATGGCTGACAAACCGACATGGCTGACAAGCCCGCATGCGTGACAACAGCCGGTGCGTCGGATGGATGGGCGAAGCGCCGGCCCGCAGGATGGCCGGAGCAAGGCGAAACCCGAATTTGCGCAAACAAGACGCGAGCGTAGCCCGCGCCGCGCACGCTTGCTATGATCTTCGCCGTTGCGGAGACAAACCATGCGCGCGCCCGTTTTTGCTCTTGTGCTGACTCTGGCGGCAACACCCGTTGTTGCGGAAACCATCGCGCCAAACGAGGCGCGAAACCACGTCGGTCAAAATGTAACAGTTGAAGGCGCCGTCAGCGGAGTCCATCACGCAGCGTCCGGGAGCGTGACATTCATCGATATGGGCGGCAGTTACCCGAACAACACATTTACGTCGATCATCTTAAAGGATGATGCGAACAAGTTTCCGGATGTAGATACGCTCAACGGCAAGACAATCGACGTCACTGGACCGATACGCCTCTACCAAGGAAGGCCCGAGATCATCCTAAACGATCCGGCGCAGCTTAAAGCCAAATGAAACGACGGCGGACGACGCCTTCGGCTATTGCGGCGCTATCGGCTTGAGGCAGAGCCCGGATATCGCCGGTCCGAGCCATGCGTGCTGCGAACGCAAGGAATAACGCCATCTATCACTGATTGTATACTGCCGAACGTTGGGTATACTGGTCGCGTAAGGCGTGAGTTTCGATATGGCCAAAAGCTTCGCCACCGACATCCTGCCGATGTTCAAGCCCGGCGACATCGGGTGCATGGCTCCGCGAGGCATTCTGATCGGCAGCGCCGATTGGATGTGCGACCCGACCGCCGGCAACGGCTATCCGGACCACGGCAATGCACGCCGCGTTCATTCGGCGTTATCGCGCGGCGTGATGCCGCCCAACCGCAAATGGCCGCAGGGCTGGATCGATACTTACAACGCTTGGATGACTGACGGCTTCAACCCCTGACAAACAGGAGTCTCCGATGCAACGTCACGCGTCTCACGTGCTCGCCTGCGCCGCGCTTCTAGTCTCGACCGCGGCGGCGGTGGCGCAGACCGATCCCGCTCCGCCAATGAACAATCCCGACATGGCGGCTTGGCAGCTGTTCATTTCTGTCAACAGCCGCGCCGGCGGGTCGAATGCGGTCTTCGAAACCTACGCCAGCGACACCGATACTTTCCAGACCAATCCGCAATATCCTGCCGGGCCGACGCCTTCAGCCCTGCATCCGCCGATCCTGGAAACATTTGCGCGCGACGCCGCGCTCAGGAACGGCGTGCTGTTACCGGCGCTGCCGCCCGACCCCAACCCAAATGGATTGTCGGAAGAGACACGCCACAATCGTGCGACCTTCGATTTCATCGTGCAGAATAACCTTTACAAGGTATCGGGCCTGAAGGCGGCCTTCGGCAAGACCCTCACCTTTCCGCTCGACTCCATCGAGGTCAAAGCCAATTGGGTGCCCGTCAATAAGATTCCGAGCTTCACCAAAAACCAGGTGACGATCGCTCAGGTGCCGCAACTCTATCACGTCAACGCCGACAGCAACGGCAATAAATACGCGCTCGTCTCGATGCACGTCATCAGCAAACAGGTTCCCAATTGGACCTGGGCGACGTTCGAGCATCGCTTCAACCCCGGCCGTTGCGACATCATCGGTTGTCGCGACGCATTCGGCGCGCAGATCCCGGTGGTGGCGCCAAACCCGGTACGCGCACAGACCTATCCGGACTGCACCAAGTCGGCCGCGCTGTCTGCACTGCTGGCCAAGGCGAACATCGAGCCGGCTTTCGTCAACTACTGCCTCAAGGGCTCGCAGGCCGATTTCGTCGACAATGCCGGTCTCGACATTCGGCTCGGCAACTCGGTGACCGAAGACGGCTTCGTCCCGACCTCCTCATGCATAACCTGCCACGGTCGCGCCGCGTTCGACAAAGACGGCCAGGCGACGTCTCCTGCCGGCTTCATCAATGTCAACGTCAACCCGCCGATCGGCCCGCTCGGGGCGCTGCTGCCGACCTGGTATTGGAACAACACCGGCCAGCCGCCGGTCGTCGAGGGCGCCCTGGGGCTGGTGCGCGTCGGCACGTCGGCTGACTTCGTCTGGTCGATCCCGCTCTGTGCCATCGACGACATGCAGAACCCGCCGCAGCCGAGCGGTTGCGCCGGTAAATGAGACGGCCGCGGCCATCGGCGGTCGAATTCAAGGGAAGTGACCGCGACATACCCATAGGGGCTGTTCCGGCCGGCGACATCGACCCGGACGCGCCGCTTGCGGTGACGCTGCATTTCCGCCGCCGAACGCGGCCGGAGCCGCCGGGCAGCGCCGCCGATCTGGCCCGATTCTCCCATCCGACGACATGGGGCGCGCTGGCGCGCCAACGCGTGCGGACCCACGCGCGCGCCGCCAAACGCATCGCCGATTTCGCCCGTGCTCACGGCATCACGGTGCGCGATATCGACCTTGCCAGCCGTCGCATGGTGTGGGAGGCGCCGGCACGCGTGCTGACCGACATGTTCGGCGCAACGCTGCGCCTCTATCGCCAGGACGGCAGGACGTTCCAGGCGCGCACCGGCGCGCTGCGCATTCCGCGCGCGATTGCGCCGTGGACCCGGGCGGTTGTCGGTTTCGATCAGCGGCCGCTGTTGCCACTGCGCCCTGCCGCCGATGCCGCAGCTGCGGCGGGCGATGCATTGTGGCCGACGCAAGTCGCTGAGCGCTACGGCATTCCGCTCGACCGCGATACGTCGCGGCAGTGCGTCGGCATCATCGCCATGGGCGGCGGTTATCAGCAGTCCGATCTCGATACCGCGCTCACCCGCATGGGTCGGCAGCCGCGTAGCGTGATCGACCAGTCCGTGGGTGGCGTGACCAATCAGTTCACCGACGGCACACCGCAAGCCGAGCAGGAGATCGCGCTCGATTTGCAAGTCGTGGCCGGGGTGCTGCCGAACGCGCGCATCGTGGTTTATTTCACCGGCAACACCGCGCAAGCGCTGGCCGATGCGATTCAACAGGCAGCCAGTGACGACGCCAACCGCCCGCGGGTGCTGTCGATCAGCTGGGGCAGCCCGGAATTCTACTGGACGGACCCGCGACGAGAGGTGCTATGCGCGGCGCTGTGCGACGCCATGCGCGTCGGCATCAGCGTGGTCACGGCGGCCGGCGACCAGCTTGCTACCTGCGGCATGACCGACGGCAAGGCGCATGT
>DATHHM010000258.1:0-6231 GCA_035317145.1 Xanthobacteraceae bacterium
CCAGCGATGGCCAGACGCAGCGCCGCGGTCGAGGTGAAAAACGCGTCGCAATTGCGCATCGCGAAAGCCTGGCCTGTCGCCGAGGAACCGGCGTTCATGATCACCGGCCGCGTCCCGCCATACGGGCCCGGCAGGCAATGAACGCCCGCGAGTTGGAAAAATTTTCCGTCGAAATCGAATTCATCCTGCTCGGACCAGGCGCGCTTGACCACGTCGATCCATTCCTGGGCAAATTCGTAACGATCGTGATGGTCGCGCTGCGCCACGCCGAACATCTCGAATTCGCCCTCGTTCCAGCCGGCAACGATGTTCAACCCGAAGCGGCCTTGGCCGATATGATCGGCGGTGACCATTTCCTTGGCGGCGATCAGGGGATGGAACAGCGGCGCGTGCACGGTGCCGAAGATCGTGATCCGCTGCGTCGCTGCCAAGAGACCGCAGGCCCAGGTGACGGTCTCGAATGTCGTGCCGTGGAAGTTGCTTGCACCGCCGTAGCCTTTCCAGCGGCCGATCGGCAGAAGAAAATCGATTCCCGCCGCGTCGGCGATGCGCGCCATCTGCAGACAATCGGGCCAGCTCGCCAGCCAGCGTTCCGGTACCAGCGTGGCGGTGCGCGCCGATGAGCAATTGGCGCCGAACAAGCCGATCTTCAACGCGTTTGCGTTATGCATCTCGACGCGATCGCGCTGCGATACACTGTCAACGATCAATGTCTTATCCTTGAGAAAATCTTGTCCTTGAGAAAGTCTTGCCCTTGAGCAAAGCTCGTGATGATTACAGCGACATGCCGGTCGCGACGATGACCTTACGCCATTTATCGACCTCGCTGCGATAGAACGAGGCAAAGTCCTCCGGCGTGCCGGAGAGCGCATCGAAACCCTGGGCAGCCAAGGCACTCTTCACGTCCGGCGTCGACAGCGCGTACGACGTGGCACCCGCCAGCCGCTCGATCACCGGCCGCGGCGTGGCCTTCGGGGCGACGAGGCCGAGCCACAGCAGTATCTCGAAGCCGGGCAGACCCGATTCGGCGACCGTCGGCACATCAGGCAACAGCTTGTCGCGCTGCAACCCTGTCGTCGCAATGGCCAACAAGGCGCCGTTTTGAATGAACGGCCGCACCGTCGGAATTGGCGCGAACATCACCTTTAATTGCCCGGACACCAGATCTTTCACCACCTCGCCGCCGCCGCGGTACTGCACCGAGGTCAGCTTGACGCCAGCCGTCATGTTGAAGAGTTCGTTGGCGAGGTGGGTCGCGGTGCCGACGCCCGAGGACGCCGCCAGGATTTCGCCTGGCGGCCGCGATTTTGCCAAAGCAATGAGATCGGCGACGCTGTGAACGTCCAGCGATGGATGCACGACGAGCACGTTGTTGGTTTGTGCAACCGGCGCGACCGCGGTGAAATAGTCGTCGTATTTGTAGCGAAAATCCTTGAACAAGGTTTCGTTTGTCGCATTGGCGAACGGCGCCACCAAGAGCGTCGTGCCGTCGGGCGCGGCACCGGCGACCTCTTGGGTTGCCAATGTGCCACCGGCGCCGGTGCGGTTTTCCACGAAAACCTGCTGGCCGAGTCTTTGGCTGAGGCTACCGGCGAGCACTCGCGCGGCGATGTCAGTCGCGCCACCAGCGCTGAACCCGACCACAAGCCGGATATTTTGATTGGCGGAGGTGACTTGCGCACGCGCCGTAAGCGGCCAGGCAATGGCCCCGCTGCCTAGAAATGTTAAGAACGCGCGACGCCTCACGATTGGCTGCCTCTCACCCGCCGAGCTCAGCCTACCACATTAATGAATCGCGATGTCCTGCGCCCGCTACTTAGGCTGATAAACAGCGCTACGACGCCTTCGCCAGCGCCGCGCCAAAACCGTTCGGAATTTCGATATCGACTTCGAGCGTCGACACCGATTTGCCGCGGTCGAGCTTGATCTGCACCTTGTCGGGCTCGAACGGCACGTGCCGGCTGATCACGGCAAGGATTTCCTCGCGCAGAATGCCGAGCAGGTCGGGCTGGTTGCGCGTCCCGCGCTCGTGGGCGAGCAGGATTTGCAGGCGTTCGCGCGCAATGGGCGCGCTGCCGCCGCGTCGGAATATATTGAAGAGGGTCATGCTGCTTTCCGTCCGAACAGCTTGTTGAAGATGCCTTTGTTCTCGCTGGGAACGATCATCGGGACGACCTCGCCGCGCAGCCGGCGGGCGGCATCGAAATAGGCGCGGGCCGGCGCGGAGAGCGCGTTGCTCAGCGTCACCGGCGAGCCGATATTCGACGCGCGCAACACTTCCTCGCTTTCCGGGATGATGCCGAGCAGCGGCGTCGAGAGGATTTCGAGCACGTCCTCGATGGTCATCATCTCGCCGCGCGCGGCGCGCGACGGATGGTAGCGGGTGATGAGCAAATGCTTCTCGACTCTTTCGCCGTTTTCCGCCTTGACCGTCTTGGAATCGAGCAAGCCGATGATGCGGTCGGAATCGCGCACCGAAGAGACTTCCGGATTGGTGACGATGATCGCCGCATCGGCGTGCCGCATCGCCAGCGTCGCCCCGCGCTCGATGCCGGCCGGGCTGTCGCAAATGATCCAGTCGAATTTGCCCCGCAATTCGTCGATGACCTTGGCGACGCCCTCGTCGGTCAGCGCGTCCTTGTCGCGGGTCTGCGATGCCGGCAACAGGTGCAAATTCTCCACGCGCTTGTCGCGGATCAGCGCCTGCGAGAGTTTCGCCACGCCGGTGATGACATTGATCAGGTCGAACACCACGCGGCGCTCGGCCCCCAACACCAGGTCGAGATTGCGCAAGCCGACGTCGAAATCGATGACAACGACTTTTTCGCCGTGTTGGGCAAGCGCCGCGCCCATTGCAGCCGTCGAGGTGGTCTTGCCGACGCCGCCCTTGCCTGATGTCACGACTACGACGTGAGCCATTTTTGACTGCCTTTCGTTTTTCTAATTAAGCGCCGAAATCCTCAGCGTATTGCCCTCAAGCCAGGCCTGGGCCGGGCCGCGGCGCAGGCTCTCGTCGATGTCTTCGGCGGTCTTGTAGAAGGAATCGATTGCCAACAGCTCGGCCTCGACGCGATGACAGAAGATGCGGGCGCGCGCATTGCCGGTGGCGCCCGCCATGGCGCGGCCGCGTAACGTGCCGTAGATGTGAATCGATCCGCCGGCGACGATCTCGGCGCCAGAGCCGACCGAGCCCAGCACGGTGACGTCGCCGTCGATGAAGACCACGGTTTGCCCCGAGCGCACCGGATCCTCGACCAACAAGGACGGCTGTTGCGGTTTCGGCGCGGCTGGCGTGACGGCGATGGGCTCGACGTCCGGCAACAGCTCGACCGACTGGGTATTGCGGCCGCCGCGCAGGATCGGCGGCAGTCCCGGCGCCGTGGCGGCGGGATCGAGGCCTTCGATGCCGAGGATGCGGATATTGCGCTCCTCCAGACTGGCGAGCAGTTGCGTGATCGCGTTCACGCTCAAGGTCACTGACGACAAATCGACCACGATCGGATGGCCGGCAAAAAAACCCTTGGACTGCTCAAGAGAGGCATCGAGGTCCGCCAGCCATTCCACGATCGGCGGCCGCGGCATGATGACGAAGCCCGTATAGGAGCGCGCGCGAAACATGAGCGATTGGCGCTGGCGGACGACGCTCGACACGTGGGCCTCCGTAGTCTTCGTGATTCTGATTGGTTAACAAAGTGCGCAAATATGGTTAACCGTTGGTTAACGGCGCTTGCATCCGCCCCCGCGATAGCGGGGGAGGGGGACCACGCGAAGCGTGGTGGAGGGGGCGCGGGATTCGACGCGCCACAAACGATTTAAGGATGTCTCGGCGTCGAGGTTTCGATTGTTCTTGAAGCGACAACGAAGCCGGGAGTCAGGCGCCCCCTCCACCACGGTTCGCTCGCTACGCGAGCTCCAGTGGTCCCCCTTCCCCCGCTATCGCGGGGGCGGAAAATTACACTTCCTGAAAAACGTCGATCTCCAGCGCGCCGGGGAACATCACCCGCCAGGTCTGCAGGAACGTCTGCATTCTGAGATCACCGGCGATGCGTTGCCGGTTGAGCTCCCAGTCTTCGTGCGCCTCGTATTCGATTTCCTGAATGAGCTTGGCCGGGTCGTCGACGTTCTGCAGGAGCCGCACCTGGGCATTGCCGAACATCTGGTAGAACGGCGCGGCGGCCTTGATCATGGCGATGAGCTGGGCTGAATCCCCGCTCGGCAAGGTAAATCGCATTTGCAACGTGCGCCGGACTTTTGCTGCTTCTTCGTTGCTCATCGCCTAAATTCCTATTTGAGAGTCTCGCGGAATCGATGCTCGGGATAGACGCCGAGAATTCTTAGTGTCTTCGGCTGCGAGACGAATTCCAGCTCTTCGAGCGCCAGTTCGACCGCGCGGTCCTTCGGATGACCCTGCACGTCGGCATAGAATTGGGTGGCGGAAAAACTGCCGCCGACCATGTAGCTTTCGAGCTTGGTCATGTTGATGCCGTTGGTGGCGAAGCCGCCGAGCGCCTTGTAGAGCGCCGCCGGAATATTGCGCACCTGGAAGACAAAAGTCGTCACCACGCGTTTCTGCGCGCGGCTCGGCCATTTCGGCTTCTTCGCCAGCACCACGAAGCGGGTGGTGTTGTGCTTGGCGTCGGCGACGTTCTTCTTGATAATTTGCAGGCCGTAGATTTTCGCCGCCAAATTCGTCGCCAGTGCCGCGCGCGTCACATCGCCGGCCTCGGCCACTTCGCGCGCGGCGCCCGCGGTGTCGGCGGCGACCACCGCCTTGATGCGGAGCGTGCGGATGATGTTGCGGCATTGGCCGAGCGCGTGGACGTGGCTCTCGACCGTCTTGATGGTTTTCAGCGTCGCGCCGCGCGGCGCCATCAATTGATGCTGCACCGGCAGGAAATATTCGGCGACGATATGCAAGCCGGACTCCGGCATCAGGTGATGGATGTCGGCGACGCGGCCGGCCACCGAATTGTCGATCGGGATCATCGCCAGCGCGGCGCGGCCCGTGCGCACCGCGGCGAAGGCGTCCTCAAAAGTAGGACACGGCAGCGGCTCGTAGCCGGAATAGGCCTCGTTGCAGGCAATGTGCGAGTTGGCGCCCGGCTCGCCCTGGAATGAGATTTTTTTTCGCTTGCTCATGGTTTTTACAGGGACGACGGACGACAGAGGACAGAAAAAGAAGAACGGTTGGCTGTATATCCGTCGTCCGTCGTCCGTCGTCTGACATCGTCATCCGTCGTCCGTCCTCCGCTCTAGCATGGCCCGCGCGGTTTCCAAATCCTCGGGCGTGTCGACGCCGAGCGGCACGGTGTCGACAATCTCAACGTCGATGCGCATGCCGGCTTCCAACGCGCGCAACTGTTCGAGCTTTTCGCGCTGCTCAAGCGGTGACGGCGGCAGCTTGACGAAGCGCTCGAGCGCGGCACGGCGGAACGCATAGAGCCCGATATGGTGATAGAGCGGCCCGTCGCCTGAGGGCGCCGTGGCGCGGGTAAAATAGAGCGCGCGCAGCCGCGCCGGGCCGGCCGGCGTGCCGACGACCTTGACCACGTTGGGATTGGTGCGCTCGCCGGCCTTGGTGATCTCGGCGGCAAGCGTCGCGATATCCACGGCGGCGTCGGCGAGCGGCTTGAGCGAGGCGGCGATATCGGCGGGTTTGAGCGTCGGCAGGTCGCCCTGCACGTTGACGACGATCTTGGCGCCACCGCCCGGATCCACCTTGCCGAGCGCCTCGAAAATCCGGTCGGAGCCGGACAGATGATCGGCCCGGGTCATGACGGCGCGGCCGCCCGACTTGTCCACCGCCGCGAAGATCTCGTGGGAATCGGTCGCGACCACAACCGGGCCGATGCCGGCGGCCTGCGCCCGTCGTAGCACGTGCACAATCATCGGCACGCCTGCGATTTCGGCGAGCGGCTTGCCCGGCAATCTGGTCGAGGCCATGCGGGCGGGGATCAGGATGAGGATATCGGCCATTTGTATGAGCCCGCGGTGGTTATACGGGTTGCAAGCTGCGCCGCAAACCGGCTATTTGTGCACCGCCCACCTCTCCCCCGCGGAGCCTTTCAGCGATGAATTCGTTCGAAATAAACAAAATTCTCGGTGCCGTGCTGGGAACCTGCCTGCTGTTGCTTGCCGTCCATATCGCCTCCGGCGCCATCTTCACGCCGGTGGTGCCGGCAAAGCCCGGCTACGAGATCGCCGTGAAGGAAGAGCAGCCGGCAGGCGGCG
>DATHHM010000259.1:0-9361 GCA_035317145.1 Xanthobacteraceae bacterium
ACACGCCGACCACGGCCGTCGCCAGCGCGCCGCAAAAGCCGAGCGACGCCCAAAAGCCGGATAACGCCCAAAAATCGAACGACACAAACCTCACAACGGCTTCGCTTTTGCCGCGGCCGGCGCCGGCACGCGTCGACCATCGCCTGGTCATGGAAATCCACGTTCCCGGCACGCCGTCGGAGCCGCTGGTGTGGACCCGGAGTCAGAATTAGCGTAACGCCGAGCGTTACCGCGGCGCGTGGTATTGTAATCGCGTGCGAAGACGGCCGCAGATTTGCAGGCCGTAATTTTTTGGATCGGATTGATGGCTCGTACGCAACGGGACCGCTTGTCGTTCGCCGCCATGCTGGCCGGCGGCGCTTGCGTTGTCGTGGTCGCTGGCGTGCTGATCGCGGTGCTGCGTTCGCCGGCGGTGCCGCGGCCGCGCGGCTTGATCACGGTGGTCGAGCAGGTGGCGCCGGAAACGACCCACCCGCCGCAGGACAGCCGTGACGATGCGCGCATTCCGTCAGCGGCCGAGCCTGTGCCGCAGGCGCCCCCGACGCCCCCGACGCACGTTGCCAGCGTGCCGCCGCCGGCCGCGGACAGCGGTGCCGCCGCGCCCGCCGCAACGACCCCGCAGCCTGTCGTGGACGTCAGTACGGTGCCGCTGAAGTCGAGCACCAGCGCGCCCGGAAATTCCGCTCCAAAAGCCCAAGGCCAACGCGGCCTCGTCATCCTGCAGATCGGCGACAGCCACACGGCAGCGGATTATTTCACCGCCGAGCTGCGGCAAAAGCTGCAAGCGCGTTACGGCAACGGCGGCGTCGGCTATCTCGACGCCGGCAAGCCGCATATCGGCGTGCGCTCCGGCGCCATGAAAGTCACCGCGTCGCCGGGTTGGACCTATCACGCGATTCAGCGCTCCGACAATATCGCCGAGTTCTGGCTGTCGGGCTTCAATGCGGTGGCGAGCGCGTCCGGCGAAGCGCTGACGTTTGCTTCCGATACGCCGGTGCCGTTCGACTCGATCGAGATCGAGGCGCTGCGCCAGCCCGGCGGCGGTTCGATCGACATCAGCCTCGACGGCGCGATCAAAAGCAGCGCCGATCTCAACGGCACTGCCGTCGAGCCGGTGGTGTTGCGGCTGCGGCCGGACGGCGCGCCGAGCGACCGCGTCCGCCAGATCGAAATCCGCAGCCGCGGCGCCGGTGTCGTCAGCATCGCCAGCATCGGCATCTACCAGAAGCAATCCGGCGTCTCGTACAACAATATCGGCTATCCCGGCGCCACCATCGATCTCGTCAACAAATTCGACGAGAAACTGATGGCGGACGCCTTGCGCCGCCTCGATCCGCAAATCGTCGTGTTGGTGTTCGGCACCAACGAGGCCTCGAAACCCAATCTCGACGCGGGGCGCTACGAGCGCAGTTACGAGAAGGCGATCGCGCGGATCAAGGCGGCGCTGCCGAACGCCCAAATCGTGCTGGTCGGGCCACCCGACGGCGCCGAGCGGCCGCCGCATTGTTTGGGCAAAGGCCCGGCCGATGCTGCCTGCCATCCGGCGCCGCCGAGCGACGGTGCCTTGTACACGGAGCCAGCGGATTGCGACTGGCACACCATCGCGCATCTCGACCTGGTGCGCGACATCGAACGCAAGATCGCCGAGCGCCACGGTTTTGTCTATTGGAACTGGGCGACGATCAATCCCAACCAGTGCGCCGCGCACCAGCTGGTCGCGGCTTCGCCGCCGCTGATGACGCCGGACCATGTGCATTTCACGCCCGCCGGCTACGTCAAGGGCGCCGACCTTTTTCTCGATGCCTTGATCCCGGTGATCGAGAAGCTGCAAGTGCGGCCGAACATCGCCAGCAACTGACTGGCAATAACGCCGGATCGCTTCAGGCGCGCCAGAACGGCTTGCTCGCCTCATTCATGGCGTCGCATCGCGTGATGCCGATGTCGCGCAGCAACGGGTCGCTCATGCCTGCCAGCATCTGCCGCTCGTAGGCGCGGCGGCGCCAGGTGCTGATGAGATCGAGCAGCGCCGCAAGGCGGCGGCCTTCGTGCGCATGCAAGCGCGCTTGTTGGCTGATTTGTGCTGCCGTCATGGCAGTCTCCTGTTGTTGTTGTTTCTTTGCCTGCCGCATCGATATCAGGGCGCGACGACGTAAAACGCCCCGATATCTGGAAGGCTTGTATCTAAAAGGCTTGGCAAGGCGCGCGCGATGAAGGCGGCTTCCGCGATCGCCACAGCGACGTAGAGCCCCGCCGCGATCAAGAGGGCCGGATCGGCGAAGGAGCGGGAAGTGCGCCGCGGAGCCGGCGTCGCCGCGCTCGGTGCGGGCATGGTCCGGATGGTCATGGTGGCTTCTCCTTTCGGGCGCACGGTGCGCCCGAGAGTGGATTTAAAGCTTCGGGCGTTTCCGAATAATCAGCCCTGTGGTAATGTTATTCATCACTATCTGTGATGGATAAGACCATGCCGGACCTGCGCGCGCTTGCGATCTTCGTCAACGTGGCCGAGCGCCTCTCCTTCGTGCGCGCCGCCACCGAGCTCGGCATCACTCAATCCGGCGTCAGCAACGCCATCAGCCGGCTCGAGAACGAGATCGGCACGCCGCTCTTGGCCCGCACCACGCGCCGGGTCAGCCTGACCGAGCACGGCGCCGCCTATTTCGAGCGTTGCCGGGCGGCCTTGGCTGAGCTGGAGGAGGCCGAGCTGGTGCTCAAGAACGCCCAGCTCGGGCCGTCCGGCAATCTGCACATCGACGTGCCGGTGGTGTTCGGTCGCCTCAAAGTGGCGCCGCTCTTGGGCGCGTTCCAGGCGCGCTATCCCGATATCAGTGTGCGCATGACCTTCAACGATCGCAATGTCGATTTCATCGACGAGGGCATCGACGCCAGCGTCCGCTTCGGCGTCTTGCAGGATTCCAGCCTGATTGCCCGGCGGCTCTCTAGCGCCAAGCTCAGCGTCGTCGGCGCCCCGGCCTATTTCGCCAAATTCGGCCGGCCGAAGCGCGTCGAGGATCTGGGCCGGCACAATTGCCTGGCGTTCACTTTCCGCGAGACGAGGCAAGCCCGGGCATGGCGCTTCAGCCGAGGCGGCGTTGAAACTGCGATCAACCCGAAGGGCAATATCAGCCTCAGCGACGGTGTCGCCGTCTGCGACGCCGCCTGCGCCGGCCGCGGCCTGGCGCAACTGCAGGATTTTTTCATCGACGAGCCGATCGCCCGCGGCCAGCTTGTTTCCATCCTGGACAAGTTCGCACCGGCGCCGCAGCCGATCTGGGTGGTCTATCCGCAGGCCCGGCACCTGTCGCCGAAGGTCCGTGTCTTCGTCGATTTCATGGTAGAGCAATTCAAGCCGCGCGCCGGAGCATGATGGCGAAGCGTCGCAGTCGATTTTCTAAAATCCAACGCCGGCCGGCACCGCCGAATTTTCGCGCTGACCGCACGGTTTCGCGCAAACACAATCAAGAGTATGCGTGGGAAAGATCGTTAAGAATTTATTGGTAGTACTCCGTATTGTTCAGCCGGGGCGGCTTAAAAAACGATCTGCATATGAAAATCGCGCTTCGTCGTTTGCCGACGTTGGTTGCATTTCGTTGGCTCGATCTGTGGCTGATCGCAATCCTGGCTGTCGGGAGTTTCGGCGCAATTTTGCGCATTGGCTTGCTACCGGCCAACCCCGGCGCCGGAGTCGCAGTGATCTATGCGCCATGGACGACGGCAGATCAGACAATGGTTCGAGCAGTCAGCGCCGGCGCGCGATTTGTGCGGTTTGGCGGCTTTGATTTTATTGCAATCGTCATACCGGAAGCGCCGGATTACGTTGAAAACGTGCTCGCCGGTTCGGCGCTCCTCGCGGTCGACCCACAAGTTCTTGCGGGCTGTCTGCCCGCCTCGCTTCTGAAAAAGGCTGATGCGCTATGAGCGATCTGCGATCGTTCCAACTGACAGTCGCAAAGGTATTGACGTGGCTCGGTATCGTGCACGTGCCGGTGCTGGCCGCGATCTGCGCCGTGCTGGGGCGCAACGTCGCGACGAATGCGCTTGCCTGCGCACTTCTCGCGGTCATCCCCATCGCGCTGACTTACGCCGGACGGTCGATCACGACGATAGCCTTTGGCATTGCCATTACGCTGGTCGGCCAGACCTCGCTGTTGGTGCTCGCATTCAGCGGCCATCCGTGGCAGGTCGAAATGCATTTCTACTATTTCGCGGTTCTGGCGATGCTGTCGGGGTTCTGTGACTGGCGCGTGCTGGCGCTGGCGGCCGGCCTGGTGAGCCTGCATCACCTGAGCCTCAACTTCATTTTGCCGGATGCCATCTATCCGGGCGGCGACAACCCATGGCGGGTCAGCGTTCATGCCGTCGTTGTCGTCATCGAGGTGGCGATGTTGACGTTCATCGGCCATACGATTCGCGAGGCTTTCGCGACAGCGGCGCAGGCGCGGCAACGCGCCGAAGAGGCGGCCGCGGAACTGCAACGGATCGGCGGCCAGCGCCAGGACGACCTCGTTGCCACCAACAAGCGCGCCGACGTGATGGGCAGGCTTCTAGCGACCTTCAAAGCCGAGATGGCGAGTTCGATCAATGTCCTCAACGACGCGGCCTTCGAGCTCGAGCAAAGTGCCGATTCGCTCGGCGCCACCGCCGACCGCGCCAAGACTCAGGTCGCAACAGCGTCGTCGGCCTCGGGGGAAACGACGGCCAAGGTCGCGACCGTCACCGAAGCCGGCAAGGAATTGGCCAAGACCATTTCCGAGATCAGCGCGACCGTGACGCAATCCTCGCGGCTTGCCAGCGACACGGTCAGCCGCGCCGATACCGCGCATCAGACAATTGCCGAGCTGACGACCGCGGCCAGCGAAATCGGCGACATGACCGGCCTCATCAACCGCATTGCGGCCCAGACCAATCTGCTCGCCTTGAATGCGACCATCGAAGCGGCGCGCGCCGGAGCGGCCGGCAAGGGATTCGCGATCGTGGCCCAGGAGGTGAAGGCTCTTGCCGCGGAGACCGCCAGGGCGACCGAGGATATCGCCAGGAAGACCGCGGGCATTCAAAGCACGACGGAACGCTCGGCGGCGGCCATCGAGGCGATCCTGACCATGGTTCGCGAATTGGACCTGCTGTCCGCACAGGTCGCAGGCGCGATCGAGCAGCAGGCCTCGGCAACGCGAGAGATCGCACACAATGTCGACGCGGCGGCCATCGGCGTCGGCAATGTCGCCGCTTCTATCGGCGACATCGAAGCCATGGCCGATCAAACCTCTCATGCAACAGTTGGGCTGCGGCATTCGGCGGTCGAGCTCGCGGCCCAGACCAAGGCCATCCGGGAGCGGATCGTCAGCTTCGCGGACGATGTGCGCGCGGCGCAGGCGTAACGGCCGCTAACGCGCTCCGCCGATCAGCACCATCGAGATCGCCGGCACGTAGGTGATCACCAACAGCGCCAAAAAGTTCACCACCACGAACGGCAGCACGCCGCGGTAGATCATGGCCATCGGCACGTTGAAGATGGCGCGGGCGGCGAACAGGTTGAGGCCGAACGGCGGCAGATAGAGCCCGATGCTCAGGTTCACCGCCATGATGATGCCGAAGTGCAGCGCATTGACGCCGGCGGCTTCGACGACGGGGAGGAGGAGCGGCGTGAGGATGAGGATCGCGGCCGGCGGCTCGAGGAAGCTGCCGGCGACCAGCAGGCCGGCATTGACGAACAATAGCGTCTGCCAGTGCGGCAGCTGCATGGCGGTGATGGCGCCGATCAGACTCCCCGGAATGCCGCTCGTGGTCATCAGCCAGGAATAGACGCCGGCGCCGGTGACGATGATCAAAATCTGCGCGATCAGATAGATCGAGCTGACGATCACCTGCCACAGCCCGGCGAGATCGATCTCGCGATAGATCACCATGGCGACGAACAGCGAATAGACCACGGCGACGCCGGCGGCCTCGGTCGGCGTGAACACGCCGCCATAGATGCCGCCGAAGATCACCACGATGGTGCCGATCGCCCAGCTCGCGTCCTTGGTCGAGGCCCAAATGTTCTTCCAGCGTGCCGGCGACGACAGCGGCACCATTTTTATACGCGCGTAGATCAGCACGTAGATCGCGTCGACGATGCCGATTAAAAGGCTCGGCAGAATGCCGGCGGTGAACAGCTTTATCGCCGAGACCTGCGCCGTCATGGCGTAAAGGATCATCGAGATCGACGGCGGGATGATCACCGCGACCGCGCCCGACGAGGTGATCAGCGCCACGGCGAAGCGCTCGGTGTAGCCGTGCTTGGTCAGCGACGGAAAAAGCAGCCGCCCGATGGCGACCACGGTGCCGACGGTGGTATGCGCCATGGCGCCGAACAATTCCGACGACGCCACCGTGGTCACGGCGAGCGAGCCGCGCACGCCGCCGACGATGGAGACCACCCAAGTGACGACGCGGTTGGCGATGCCGCCGCGGCCCATGATCTCGCCGGCCAAGACGAAGAACGGCACGGCCAGCAGTGGAAAATTGTCGAGGCTGCCGAACATGTAGGTCTGGATCGCCTGCGCCGGCACATGCGCGACGAACAGGATCGCGGCCGTCGAGGTCAGGATCAGCACGACGAAAATCGGCAGGCCCAAGATCAGCAGGATGGCCGGCAGGATGAAATAAACGAACGCCGCCGCCATTTTCAGCGCTCGACTTCGCGGCTCGAGATCACGTCGTCGTGGCGCACGCCGTGCACGAAGAGCCGCACGCCGATGAGCAGCGCCATCAGCACAAGCCCGAGCGGCACCACGGCCTGCGGAATGACCATCGGGAAATTCGCCGTCTCGCTTCTTTGATCGAGCTCGGCCAGCATGGTCATCACCGGCCAGGCAAAGATCGCCAGCATGACGCAGGTCGCGACGGTGACCAGGTCGGAGAAAATCTCGAAGAAATTGCGCGCCCGCGGCGGCAACAGCGAGACGATAACGTCCATGCGGATATGACGGCCGAGCCAGCCGACCGGCCCGATGCCGAGGAACACCGCGCCGATCATCAGGAACAGCATCATCTCCTCGGCCCACGGGATCGATACCGAGAGGAAATAGCGGCCGATGATATTGGCAAAATTGATGGCGACGCTTGCCACCAGCATGGCGCCTGCGACGAGGCGCAGCACTGTCATCAGCGCATGAGCGCTGCGTCTAAGAGTTTCCTTCGCGCTCATGCACCGCTCCCGTCACCCTGAGGTGCTCGGCGCGCAGCGCCGGGCCTCGAAGGGCGACGGCCCCGGCGCCTCGGCCGTATCCTTCGAGGGCCGCTTCGCGGCCACCTCAGGATGACGGATCACCTAATTCTTCGCCGCCGCGGCGCGCACCATTTGCAGCATGTCGTGCACCGCCGGCTGGTCCTTGGTCGCCTCGTCGGCGACAGGGCCAAGCAGCGTCTTCATCTTGGCGAGGTCGTCGCCGGAGAACTTGTACACGGTGCCGCCGAGGGCTGCCCATTGCTGCTCCAACTGCTTGTTGAAGTCGAACTCCCACGCCTGCGTCTTGGCTTGCACCGGCGCGCCGGACTCGACGACGATCTTTTGCAGGTCGGGCGGCAAGGTATCGAGCCACGCCTTGCTGACGACGACGATCGAGTTGATGAAGGTGTCGTTGGTGACCGTGATGGTCTTGAGCAGATCGTTCATCTTAAACGCGACGAACACCGAAAGCCCCGAGATGGTGCCGTCGATGGTGCCCTGGTCGAGTGCCGGCACCACTTCGGACAGCGGCATGCCGACGCCGGTGGCGCCGAGCTTTGCCATCTTCTGCCGTTCGAGCTCGGTGCCGTTGATGCGCAGCTTCTTGCCCGAAAAATCGGCCAGCGTCAGGATCGCTTTCTTGGCGCCGTAATTGGAAGCACCGAGCCCCAAAGTGGCGATGCCGACCATGCGCTTCGGCGTCACCAGATCGAGCATTGCTTTTTCGATCGCCGGATCGTGGATGGTGGCCGCCGCGTTGACGTCGCTGGAAAACAGCATCGGCGCAGAGAACACCCCAAAGCGCGAATCGATGCCGACGAAGAAATCGACTGGGCCGGCATAGCCCTGGATGTTGCCGAGCTGCACGCCTTCGATCTCGCGCGGGATCGGGCCGAGCTGGCTCGCCGGATAGACCTGCACCTCGATGCGGCCGCTGGAGGCTTTCTCGACTTCTTCCTTGTAGAACTTGAGGAACTGATGCTGCCCCTCGTTCATGGTGGCGCAGCCCATTTTCATGACGAAATCGGCCGCCTCAGCCGGCGTGGTTGGCGCGAGACACGCGAGCACAAGGCCTGTGAGTGAAAAACACGCGGCCGCAGTGGTGAAAAGCTTTTGGGTCATTGTCCCCACCCCGATGGTTGTGCGCCGGCTTGCGCTTATTGTGACGGCTTGCCAGTCCGGTAAGTCCGGCGACTATAATGTGCCAACCGCCCTTGCCAAGGGCTGAGGGGACGTTTCGCTTCGACATGACGCACGCGCTGAAGAAGGACGCCATATCGTTCGCGTCGAACGTCGTGATCGGTGTGGCGTCGACCGCGCCCGCGTACTCGCTCGCCGCCGCGCTGCCAGCGCTGGTAGCTGCGGCAAAGTTCGGCGTGCCGGCGATCCTGATCACAGCTTTCGTGCCGATGCTGTTCATCGCGGTTGCCTATTATCATCTCAACCGCGCCGATCCCGATTGCGGCACCACGTTCTCCTGGGCGACGCGCGCCATCGGGCCGTATGCCGGCTGGATGGGCGGCTGGGTCATTCTCGCCACCGATATTCTGGTCATGCCGGGCCTCGCCCAGATCGCCGGCACTTATTCGTGCCACCTGTTCGGCTTCGATCAGCCCTCGGTGTTCGCGGTGACCGCGATCGGTGTCGTCTTTATCGTGGCGATGACCGCAATCTGCTACCGCGGCATCGAGCTCTCTGCGCACACGCAAAAAGTTTTGCTGGCCGCCGAGGTCGTCATCCTCCTCATCTTCGCCGCGGTCGCATTGGAGAAAGTCTATTCGGGCCACGCCGACGGCACGCGCATCGCGCTCAGCTGGTTCGATCCGTTCACCGTCGACAACGCGAGCGATTTCACCCAGGCCATGCTGGTCGCGGTATTCATCTATTGGGGCTGGGACACCGGCGCCACGGTGAACGAAGAGACCGTGGATCCGCGCACCGCGCCGGCACGCGCCGCCATCCTCTCGACCGTCCTGCTGGTCGGCCTCTACGTGATTGTCGCCGTCGCCGCGGTGGCCTTTGCCGAGCCCGGGCTCGAAAAATTCAACGGCGACGATTTCCTCGCCCCGCTGGCGACCGACGTGCTCGGCTCCGGCATCGGCAAGCTGTTGATCTTCGCGGTGCTGACCTCGGCGGCGGCCTGCACCCAGACCACGA
>DATHHM010000260.1:0-2697 GCA_035317145.1 Xanthobacteraceae bacterium
GCGCATGGGCTGAAGAATGCGGATGTCCTGGGAGGACGTGACGACATTGACGGTGTCGGTAGGGCAGACGTTGTAGCTCGGCTGCACGTTCGATGCCGGCGATGTGAGCCGGTACAGCCTATGGATGTCGGCCCAGGTGTAACGATGGGTGAAGCGTCCGCACATCGGACAAGTATAGGTGCCCGCGCTGCGGTCACCAATCGTCAGCGAAACGGACTGACACGCGAGTGGGGGACTCGCGGGCATCGTCGTCTTTCCGGGGTGTAGCGCGGCGAGGTCACGATCAAGCTGGAGGGAAGCATCCCGGCTATCCTCGTGTTCGCGCGACAGCGTGAACGCCCGTCGAACGGGCGCGACCGAACCCCAAACCGTGGTGCAGCATTGATGGTGCCCAGGGGCGGATTTGAACCACCGACACCTGCATTTTCAGTGCAGTGCTCTACCAACTGAGCTACCTGGGCACACTTTAGGCGCTCTCCGCGAGAGCGCCGTCTTATAGAGGCTCGAATTTCGGCTGTCCAGAATAGGTCTTGGGTCATTTCAAGGCTTGGATCGATTCAAGGCTTGGATCAATTCGGCGCGTCCCCGCTGTCGTCGCGCCGCTCGTCTTCTTCCTCGTCCTCCGTCACCGGGATCGCATAGCTGCCGACCAGCCAGCGGTGCAGATCGACATCGGCGCAGCGTTTCGAGCAGAACGGCTTGACCCGCTCATCGGTGGGTTTGCCGCAGATCGGGCAGGCCTTGCGGACTTTGGCGTCTGTCATGGCGACAATATGGGCTGCGCCCGCGGCCCCGCCAAGCTCACACCGCGTTCAACCAGCCGAAATGGATCGGAAAACCCTCGCCGCCGAGCAGCGTTATGGTCTCGTAGAGCGGCAGGCCGACGATGTTGGAATAGGAGCCGACGATCTTGACCAGAAAGGTTCCGGCGATGCCCTGCGCCGCATAGCCGCCGGCCTTGCCGCGCCATTCGCCGGAGGCGAGGTAGGATTCGATGTCCTGGTCCGAGAGCCGCTTGAAGCGCACCCGCGTCTCGACGTGGCGCTGCCGGAACGTCTCCTTCGGCGTGATCAGGCACACCGAGGTATGGACGCGGTGATTTCGGCCGGACAAAAGCCGCAGGCATTGCGCCGCTTCGTCGAGCAGCTCCGCCTTCGGCAAAATGCGCCGGCCGACGGCGACCACGGTGTCGGCGGCGAGGATGTAGGAGCCTTTGAGCTCCTCGTCGATGCGCACCATGTTCAACGCCGCTTCGGCCTTGTTGCGCGCGAGCCGCGTGGCGCAGGCGCGCGGCAGCTCGCCGCGCTTCGGCGTCTCGTCGATATCGGCCGGGCGCAACGCATCGGGCTCGATGCCGGCCTGGTTGATAAGCGTAAGCCGGCGGGGCGAGCCGGAAGCGAGCACGAATTTCGGACGGCCGATCACGGCTGGGCGCTCTTGTCGTGAGGAAGTTTCGGCGACGATATCACTTGAAGCGATAGGTGATGCGACCTTTGGCCAGGTCGTAGGGTGTCATTTCCACCAGCACCTTGTCGCCGGCCAGGACGCGGATACGGTTCTTGCGCATGCGGCCCGCCGCATGGGCGATGATTTCGTGCTCGTTCTCGAGCTTGACGCGGAAGGTGGCGTTCGGCAGCAGCTCCGTCACCACACCGGGAAATTCCAGCGGTTCTTCTTTGGCCATTCGCGGACCGAGATGCTAGCATTTGACCGCGACCATGATCGAAATCCCGGCCAAAATTGGCGCGGAAACCTAGCGGATGACAGGCCATTCCACAACTGCCGTAACGCGGCGGAGCTTTATTCATTGCCGGTCCGCGGCCCGGCGAAACGCTCGCGGATCCGCGCCAAGAGCTGGTCGCGCACCTCGCGATAGGCATCGAGCCGTTGCGCGCGGCTGCCTTCGACGGCGGATGGGTCCGCGGTCGGCCAATATTCGACTTCGACGCCGCTGGTGCGGGTCAGCTCCAGCGCCCGATGATGCGCTTCCGGCGCCAAGGTGACGATGAGATCGAAGTTGAGACCTTCCCATTCGTCGAGCTCCTCGAAGGTGACCGGCTTGTGCCGCGCAATGTCGATGCCGATTTCCGCCATGACGGCGACGGCGAACGGATCGAGCTCGCCTTTGCGCACGCCTGCCGAACCGACATAGGTCGAGCGGCCGAACATCTGCCCGAACAAACCCGCCGCAATCGGCGAGCGCACGGAATTGAGCCCGCAGGCGAACAACACCGCGAGCGGTCGCGCCACCGCCATCGAACCGCTCAGCCCTTCCAGTGCAGCACCGTGATCAATGTGAACAGCCGCCGCGCAGTGCCGAAATCGACGTCGACCTTGCGCTTGAGCCGTTCCATCACGATGCGTGAGCCCTCGTCGTGCAGGCCCCGGCGGCCCATGTCGAGCGCTTCGATGCGATCCGGCGTCGCGGTGCGGATCGCCGAGTAATAGCTGTCGCAGACCGTGAAGTAGTCTTTGACGATGCGGCGGAACGGCGCCAGCGACAGCATGTGGGCGATCACCGGCGTGCCGTCGGTCAGGCGAATGTCGAACACCAGGCGGTCGCCGCGCATGCCGAGATGCAGCGCATAAGGCCCGCCGTCGTGATCCGCGGGGCGGAAACTGTTCTCTTCGATCAGGTCGTAGATCGCCACCCGGCGCTCATGCTCGATGTCGTCGGTGGAGCTGCCGAGGGAAGCT
>DATHHM010000261.1:0-27981 GCA_035317145.1 Xanthobacteraceae bacterium
CGTGCGCATTTCCAAGGACATCAAGCGCGCCGACGGCTCGATCATCCGCTTCGACCGCAACGCCGCGGTGCTGATGACGCCGCAGAACGAGCCGGTCGGCACCCGCATCTTCGGACCCGTGCCGCGGGAACTCCGCGCCAAGAATCACATGAAGATCATCTCGCTTGCCCCTGAGGTGCTGTAATGGCGGCAAAGATCAAAAAGGGCGACACGGTGATCGTGATCGCCGGCCGCGACAGGGGCCGGACCGGCGAGGTCATCGAGATGCGCCGCGCCGACGGCCGCGCGCTGGTGCGCGGCGTCAACATGGTCAAGCGCCATCAGAAGCAGAGCGCCTCGCAGGAAGGCGGCATCATTTCCAAGGAAGCGCCGATCCACCTGTCGAACATCGCGCTGGCAGATCCTAAGGACGGCAAGCCGACCCGGGTCGGCTTCAAATATGTCGGCAAGGACGACGACCGCAAGAAAGTGCGCGTCGCCAAGCGCTCGGGAGTCGAGATCGATGGCTGATACCGAAGACAAACAGGCAAAAAAGCCGGAGAGGCAGCGGCCGCTGGATCCGGAAACTGCTGCCAAGGCGGAGAAGAAGGCGGCCAAGCAGGACAAGGCCGCCAAGCAGGACAAGGCCGCCGGCAAGGCCGAAAAGGCCGACAAAAAGCCGCGCGAGGCCGAGCCACGCGTGCCGGCGCGGCTGAAAGTGCAATTCGAGGAGGCGATCCGCAGCAAGCTCGCCGAGCAGTTCGGTTACAAGAACCGCTTTGAGGTGCCGGTGCTGGACAAGGTCGTCATCAATATGGGCATCGGCGAAGGCGTCGCCGACCGCAAGAAGGTCGATGGCGCCGCTACCGATCTCGGTCTGATCGCCGGTCAGAAGCCGGTGGTCACCAAGGCGCGCAAGTCGATCGCCACCTACAAGCTGCGCGCCGGCCAGGCCATCGGCTGCAAGGTGACGTTGCGCAAGGCGCGCATGTACGAATTCATCGACCGGCTGATCAATATCGCGTTGCCGCGGGTGCGCGATTTCCGCGGCCTCAATCCGAAGAGTTTTGACGGCCGCGGCAACTACACGCTCGGCATCAAGGAGCACATCGTGTTTCCGGAAATCGACTACGACAAGGCGACCGATATCTGGGGCATGGACATCACCGTCTGCACCACCGCGCGCAACGACGACGAAGCGCGCGCGCTGCTGACGGCATTCAATTTTCCGTTCCGGCAGTGAGGCTCGGCGAGTCTCAGACGCGGAACCGTGAGGAGCACTAGATGGCGAAGAAGAGTTCGATCGAAAAGAACAACCGGCGCCGCCGGATGACGAAAAAGTTTGCCGGCCGGCGCTCGCGGCTCAAGGAGATCGCGCGCGACAGGTCGAAGCCGGTCGAGGAGCGCTTTGCCGCCACGCTGAAGCTTGCCGAAATGCCGCGCAATTCGTCGGCCACCCGCATCCGCAACCGCTGCGAGATGACCGGCCGGCCGCGCGGCTATTATCGCAAGCATAAACTGTCGCGCATCGCGTTGCGGGATCTCGGCTCCAAAGGCCTGATCCCGGGTCTCGTGAAGTCGAGCTGGTAAGGAGGGTCGCAACGATGGCAATGAACGATCCGCTCGGCGATCTCTTGACCCGCATCCGCAATGCGCAGATGCGCAACAAGGGCAAAGTCAGCTGCCCGGGCTCGAAATTGCGCGAGAGCGTGCTCGAAGTGCTCAAGGCCGAAGGCTATATCCGGGGCTACTCGGTGACCGAGCGCGAAGGCCGCTCCGAGCTCGACATCGAGCTGAAATATTTCGACGGCGAGCCGGTGATCCGCGAGATCGAGCGCATCTCGAAGCCCGGCCGCCGGGTCTATACCTCGGTGAAGAACCTGCCGCGCATCAATAACGGCCTCGGCGTCGCCATCGTCTCGACGCCGAAAGGCGTCATGGCCGACCACGACGCCCGCGACGCCAATGTCGGCGGGGAAATCCTCTGCACGGTGTTCTGATGTCCCGTATCGGCAAAAAACCAGTCGTCGTCCCTTCCGGCATCACCGCCAATGTGGAAGGCCAGACGGTCAAGATCAAAGGCCCGAAGGGCGCGTTGCAGGTGGTGCTGCACGACGACGTATCGGTCAAGCTCGACGACGGCCAGATCCAGGTCGATCCGCGTTCGCAATCCAAGCGCGCCCGCTCGCAATGGGGCACGTCGCGCACGCTGATCGCCAATCTGATCGCCGGCGTCACCAAGGGTTTTGAGCAGCGGCTCGAGATCAACGGCGTCGGCTATCGCGCCTCGATACAGGGCAAGAACCTGCAGATCGCGCTCGGCTATAGCCACGATATCGTCTATGCGATCCCCGAAGGCATCACGATTGCGACGCCGCGGCCGGTGGAGATCGTGATCTCCGGCATGGACCGGCAGAAGGTCGGCCAGGTTGCCGCCGAGATTCGCGACTATCGTCCGCCGGAGCCGTACAAGGGCAAGGGCATCAAATATGCCGGCGAACGCATCTTCCGCAAGGAAGGCAAGAAGAAGTAACGGAGCGGCCTGATGACCAAGCTCAGCGACAGAATTTTACGCCGCAAGGGCCGCGTCCGCGGCACGCTGCGTCGTGCGGCGGGCGAGCGCAAACGGCTCACCGTGTTTCGCTCATCCAAGCACATCTATGCCCAGGTGATCGACGACGAGGAGGGCGTCACGCTCGTGTCGGCTTCGTCGATCGAGAAGACGGCGCGCGAAGGATTGAAGACCGGCGCCAGCGTCGACGCGGCCAAGTCGGTCGGCAAGCTGATCGCGGAACGCGCCAAGGAAAAGGGCGTCAAGGACGTGGTATTCGACCGCGGCGGCTACCTCTATCACGGCCGGGTGAAAGCTTTGGCCGAGGCGGCACGCGAAGGCGGACTGAACTTCTGAAACACCCGAAAGCGAACGAGTTGGATCGATAACATGGCACAAACTTATGGCACGTGACCCCCATCGACGCGAAGAACGCGACAGCGAATTCACCGACAAGCTCGTCCACATCAACCGCGTCGCCAAAGTGGTGAAGGGCGGACGGCGCTTCGGCTTTGCCGCGCTGGTGGTGGTTGGCGATCAGAAGGGCCGGGTCGGCTTTGGCCACGGCAAGGCGCGCGAGGTGCCGGAAGCGATCCGCAAGGCGACCGAGGCCGCCAAGCGCGGGCTGACGCGGGTGCCGTTGCGCGAGGGCCGCACGCTGCATCACGACGTCGCCGGCCGTCACGGCGCCGGCAAGGTCTATCTGCGCGCGGCACCGCCCGGCACCGGCATCATCGCCGGCGGTCCGATGCGCGCCGTGTTCGAGACGCTCGGCATGCAGGACGTGGTGGCGAAATCGATCGGCACCTCGAACCCGTACAACGTGGTGCGCGCCACGTTCGATGCGCTCAAGCGCCAGGATTCGCCGCGCTCGGTCGCCGCCCGCCGCAACATCAAGGTCTCGGCCCTGCAGGCGCGCCGCCGCGAGGGCGATGCCGAACCGGCAACCGATTGAAGTTTTGGAGCAGGCGATGAATACCGGGAAACCATCAGGCAAGACCGTCAAGGTGCGGCAGACCGGCAGCGCATCGCGCCGTCATCATCGGCAGCGTGAAACGCTGGTGGGTTTGAAGCTCAACAAGATCGGCCGTGTCGCCGAGCTCGTCGATACGCCGGCGACGCGCGGCATGATCGCCAAGGTGGCGCATCTCGTCGAAGTCGTGGAGAAATAGCGACCATGAAGCTGCACGAACTTTCCGGCCGTCCGGGCGCCCGCCAGACGCGCAAACGCATCGGCCGCGGCATCGGCTCCGGCAAAGGCAAGACCGGCGGCCGCGGCGGCAAGGGCCAGACCGCGCGCTCCGGCGTGCGCATCAAAGGTTTTGAGGGCGGCCAAATGCCGCTGCATCGGCGGCTGCCCAAGCGCGGTTTCAAGAACGTCAAATTCGCCCGCAAGCTCAACGAGGTGAACCTCGGCAAGCTACAGGCGGCGATCGACGCCGGCACGCTCGATGCCACGGCCAAGATCGACGCCGCGGCGCTGGTCAAGGCCGGCCTTTTGCGCCGGGCGAAAGACGGCGTGCGGCTTCTTGGCGACGGCGAGCTCAAGGCCAAGGTGACATTGGCGGTGTTCGGCGCGTCCAAGTCGGCGGTCGCCGCGGTGGAGAAGGCCGGTGGTTCGGTCGAAATCCTCGCGCCCAAGGCAGATACGAGCGAACAGGCGGCCTAGCGCCTATATAGGCGGGGTCCAAAAGGATCTTGCCCACGGAGCATTGGCGGATGGTCTCTGCAGCAGAACAACTCGCAGCCAATCTCAACTTCGGCGCCCTGGCCAAGGCCGAAGAGCTGAAGAAGCGCATCTGGTTCACGCTCGGCGCGCTCTTGGTTTATCGCCTCGGCACCTACATCCCGTTGCCCGGCATCGACCCGACCGCCTGGGATCAGATTTTCCAGCAGCAGTCCGGCGGCATTTTGGGCATGTTCAATATGTTCGCCGGCGGCGGCATCCACCGCATGGCGATCTTCGCGCTCAACATCATGCCCTACATCTCGGCCTCGATCATCATCCAGCTGATGACGACGGTGTCGCCGACCCTCGAACAGCTCAAGAAAGAGGGCGAGGCGGGCCGCAAGGTCATCAACCAGTACACTCGCTATCTCACGGTGCTGCTGGCGGCCGTGCAGGCCTATGGCATCGCGGTCGGCCTTGAAGGGGCGGCCACTGTCGTCGCGTCGCCGGGGATGTTCTTTCGCATCTCGACGGTGATCACGCTCACTGGCGGCACCATGTTCCTGATGTGGCTCGGCGAGCAGATCACCCAGCGCGGCATCGGCAACGGCACCTCGCTGATCATCATGTCGGGCATCGTCGCGCAGCTGCCGTCGGCCATTGCCGGTACGCTCGAGCTCGGCCGGCAAGGCGCGCTCTCGACCGGGCTCATCCTCATCGTGCTGGTGATGGTGGTCGCCGTCATCACCTTCATCGTGTTCATGGAGCGGGCGCAGCGCCGGCTGTTGATCCAGTATCCCAAACGCCAGGTCGGCAACCGCATGTTCGAGGGCCAGTCCTCGCACCTGCCGCTCAAGCTCAATACGTCGGGCGTCATTCCGCCGATCTTCGCCTCGTCGCTATTGCTGTTGCCGACGACCATCGCCAATTTCACGGCCGGGCAGGGGCCGGGCTGGCTCACCATCATCACCACCCAACTCGCCCATGGGCGGCCGCTGTTTCTGGCGCTCTATGTCGGCCTGATCGTGTTCTTCGCCTTCTTCTATACGGCGATCGTGTTCAACCCGACCGAGACCGCCGATAACCTGAAGAAACATGGCGGCTTCATCCCCGGCATCCGGCCCGGCGAGCGCACCGCCGAATATATCGACTATGTGCTGTCGCGGATCACGGCGATCGGCGCGGCCTATCTGGCGATCGTTTGCCTGTTCCCCGAGATGCTGATCTCGTACGCCAACGTGCCGTTCTATTTCGGCGGCACGTCGCTGTTGATCGTCGTCAGCGTGACCATGGATACGGTGGCGCAAGTGCAGGGCTACCTGCTGGCGCACCAATACGAAGGCCTGATCAAGCGGTCGAAACTGAGGGGGCGCCGTAGATGAGACTGATCCTGCTCGGCCCGCCGGGGGCTGGCAAGGGAACGCAAGCGCTGCGTCTCGTCGCCAAATACGGACTGGTTCAGCTTTCCACCGGAGACATGCTGCGCGCGGCAGTCAAAGCCGCGACGCCGGTTGGCCGCAAGGTCAAAGACATCATGGAGCGCGGCGGGCTGTGTCCCGATGACATCGTGGTCAGCATCGTCGCCGAGCGCATCGAACAGCCCGATGCGCGCAAGGGTTTCATCCTCGACGGCTTTCCGCGCACCGTGCCGCAGGCGCAGGCGCTCGACCGCATGCTGAAAGAACGCGGCATCGCGCTCGACGCGGTGATCGAGCTGCGCGTCGACGAGGCCGCGCTGCTCCAGCGCATCGAAAACCGCGTCGCCGAGATGAAGGCGCGCGGCGAGCCGTTGCGCTCCGACGATAACCCCGAAGTGCTGCGGCAACGGCTCGTGGCCTACCGCCAACTGACCGCGCCGCTCGCGGCCTATTACCGCAAGAAAAATATGCTGCGTACGGTTAACGGCATGGCGCCGATTGCGGACGTCACCGCGGCAATCGACAAGGCGTTGCCGTCCGAGTCGTCGGCCTTAAAGCCGAAGCCTGCCCGTAACGGCGCCAAGAGGGCGACCGCGACGCCGCGGAAGCCGAAGGTTGCCGCTCGTCTAGGAAAGAAATCCTCTAAACGAGCTTCGAACCCGCGCAAAACCGCTGCGGCGCACAAAAGCCCGGCGCGAAAACCGAAAAGTGGGGAAACCGCCCGCCCGTGAGCCGGTCCGTACACGAATTCGCTAGCCGAGGTTGACGAAAGCGCAGGGAATCCATTAATAAGCGTCAAATATCCAGGCGGAGATTTAGCAACGATGCCAAGCCGCAACGGCAGGCAGGCGTTGGCTTTTTACGTTTGTGGCCTTCTCAGGTGACATTGTTGGAACCGAGGGGACGCGGCCGGGTGCCACGGATGGTCCGTGCACCGGCGAGCACAAGGAGTAACTGACTTGGCCCGTATTGCTGGTGTCAACTTACCGACCAACAAGCGCATCGTGATTGCGCTGCAATACATCTATGGCATCGGTGGCGCCAAGGCTAAGGAGATCCTGGACAAAGTATCGATGCCCGAGTCGCGCCGGGTGTCGCAGCTGACCGACCAGGAAGTGCTTCAGCTGCGCGAGGTGATCGACCGCGACTACATGGTCGAGGGCGACCTGCGGCGCGAAGTGGCGATGAACATCAAGCGGCTGATGGATCTCGGATGCTACCGCGGCCTGCGTCATCGCCGCAGCCTGCCGGTGCGCGGCCAGCGCACCCACACCAACGCACGCACCCGAAAAGGTCCGGCCAAGGCCATTGCCGGAAAGAAGAAATAGCGCGTCGAACAGAACGTCGAACAGGACAGCGCGTCAAACAGGAAAATGTGACGGCGCCGGAGCGGCCGGTGCCGATCCGCAGAAGGGTTCAGAATGGGTAAAGAAGCTACGCGCGTCCGCCGACGCGAACGCAAAAACATCGCCTCGGGCGTGGCGCATGTGAATGCGTCGTTCAATAACACCATGATCACCATTACCGACGTGCAAGGCAACACCATCGCCTGGTCGTCGTCGGGCACCATGGGTTTCAAGGGCTCGCGCAAATCGACGCCGTATGCGGCGCAGGTTGCCGCCGAAGACGCCGCCAAGAAGGCGCAGGAGCACGGCATGCGCACGCTCGAAGTCGAAGTCGCCGGTCCAGGCTCTGGGCGTGAATCGGCGCTGCGTTCGTTGCAGGCCGCGGGCTTCACCATCACGTCGATCCGCGACGTGACGCCGATCCCGCACAATGGCTGCCGTCCGCGCAAGCGGCGGCGCGTATAGGACATCCGGTTTATGGAACATGTGGAACATCCGCTCGAACATGACACCAATTATGGCCCCACGGAGCGGAGTGGGGTGCGCGAAATGATTGCGCCGCTCAACGCGATGGGTGACAACGTGACGATTCAGAAGAATTGGCAGGAACTGATCAGGCCCAGCAAGCTGCAGGTCAGCCCGGGCGGCGATATGCGCCGTTCGGCGACCATGATCGCCGAGCCGCTCGAACGCGGTTTCGGTGTGACGCTCGGCAACGCGTTGCGGCGCATTCTGTTGTCGTCGTTGCAAGGCGCCGCCGTGCAATCGGTGCATATCGACGGCGTGCTGCACGAGTTCTCCTCGATCGCCGGCGTGCGCGAGGACGTGACCGACATCGTGCTCAACATCAAGGACATCGCCATCAAGATGCAGGGCGACGGCCCCAAGCGCATGGTGGTGAAGAAGCAGGGCCCGGGCACGGTGACGGCAAGCGACATTCAGACCGTCGGCGATGTCGTGGTGCTCAACCCCGATCTCGTCCTTTGCACGCTCGACGAGGGCGCCGAGATCCGTATGGAATTCACCGTCAACACCGGCAAGGGCTACGTGCCGGCCGAGCGCAACCGGCCCGAGGACGCGCCGATCGGGCTCATCCCGGTCGACAGCCTGTATTCGCCGGTGCGCAAGGTTTCCTACAAGGTGGAGAACACGCGCGAAGGCCAGATCCTCGACTACGACAAGCTGACGCTGACGATCGAAACCAACGGCGCCGTGACCCCCGAGGACTCGCTCGCCTATGCGGCGCGCATCCTGCAGGACCAGCTCAACGTGTTCGTCAATTTCGAGGAGCCCAAGCGCGAGACTGCGCGCGAGACCATCCCGGATCTCGCCTTCAACCCGGCGTTCCTCAAGAAGGTCGACGAGCTCGAACTGTCGGTGCGTTCTGCGAACTGCCTGAAGAACGACAACATCGTCTATATCGGCGATCTCGTGCAGAAGACCGAGGCCGAGATGTTGCGGACGCCGAATTTCGGCAGGAAGTCGCTCAACGAGATCAAGGAAGTGCTGGTGCAGATGGGTCTGCATCTCGGCATGGAAGTCCCCGGCTGGCCGCCGGAGAATATCGAAGAGCTCGCCAAGCGCTTTGAGGATCATTACTGAGCAGGTATCAGCAGTCAGAAATCAGGGATCATGTTTGTTCTTGATCCCTGATACCTGACCCCTGATCCCTGTCTCCGAAGGAGACGTCCGTGCGTCACGCCAAGACCCATCGCAAGTTCAGCCGCCGCTCGGATCATCGCAAAGCGATGCTGGCGAACCTGTGCGCGTCGCTGATCAAGCACGAGCAGATCACGACGACGCTGCCCAAGGCGAAGGATTTGCGCCCGATCGTCGAGAAGCTGGTCACGCTCGGCAAGCGCGGCGATCTGCATGCGCGCCGCCAGGCGATCGCGCAGATGCGCGACCTCACCATGGTCAAGAAACTGTTCGAGGTGATCGGCCCGCGCTACAAGGACCGCGACGGCGGCTATACCCGTGTCATGAAGGCCGGTTTCCGCTATGGCGATTCCGCGCCGGTCGCGGTGATCGAGTTCGTCGACCGCGACGTCGAGGCCAAGGGCAAGGATTCCGGTCCCGTTCAAGCGCGGGCCGAAGAAACCGCGCCAGCCGCGGCGTAGACCTTGCGTAATACGGTCGTCATGGAGGGCAGCCACGCTGCCCTTTTTGTTTGAGTGCCGTATCCGCAAGACGAGACATTTGCGCGCACAACGCAGGTTTGGTTGGCGGCCGGCGCACGGCGCAATAATGTAAGCGCGGGAATCGGGGAGGGCATCATGATACGGCTTGCAACATTCTCTTTTGCTACGCTGGCATTCGTCGGCGCGGCTTGCGCCGACACGCCGGTCGAGCGCGGCTCATATCTGGTCAACACCATCATGACCTGCGGCAATTGCCATTCGCCCAAAGGTCCGCCGGACGCCGTTGCGGGCAAGGATTTTTCCGGCGGCCTGCGCTTTAACGAGCCGCCGTTCGACGTCACCGCGCCGAACATCACACCCGACAAGGAGACCGGCATCGGCGCGTGGAGCGATGCCGATCTCAAGAAAGCTCTGCTTGATGGCGTGATGCCGCACGGGACGCCGCTCGCGGTTGTGATGCCGACGGGCTTTTACGGCATCCTACAGCCCAGCGATCTCGATGCGATCGTCGCCTATTTGCATACCGTCGCGCCGGTCAAGAACAAGGTACCCGACCCGATCTACAAGATCGCAATACCGCGCCAGATTTTCCCCGGCGCGGAAAAGCCGATGCCGGCTGCCGACCTCAACGACCAGGTCAAGCGCGGCTTCTACCTGGCGACCATCGGCCATTGCATGGAGTGCCACACGCCGATGGTGAACGGGCCGGTCGATTTCGGCAATTCGCTCGGCAAGGGCGGCCGCGATTTCCCCGGCCCCTGGGGCGTATCGATCTCGCGCAACATCACATCGAGCAAGACCAAGGGCATCGGCAATTGGACCGACGCCGAGGTCAAGCGCGCCATCACCCAGGGCATCGACAAGGACGGCAACAAGCTGAAAGGTCCGATGGGCTACCAGTACTACGCCCATATGACCGACGCCGATCTCGACGCCGTCATCGCCTGGGTGCGCACGCTGCCGGCGAAGGAGTAGGGGATCAGGGATCAGTAATCAGGATGATTTTGCCGGCGCCTGATACCAGCTTCCTTATGCCTTTTCCTGATCCCTCTTCCTGATCATTGATGCCTGATGCCTGATCCCCCGATCCCTGGTAAAGCCGCGGTTTGGTGCCTATATGAAACCGCATTGAATCGGGGTTTTTGCATGCTGCGCCTGCCTATTTCCGCTGTCCCGGCTATTGTCCTCGTTGCGGTACTGCTGGCGCCCGCCAACGCCCAGCAGCGCCAGGTGCCGGCTTCGTCGGCTCAGCTCCAGCTGTCCTATGCTCCGGTGGTGCAGCGCGTGGCGCCGGCGGTGGTCAACGTCTATGCCAGCCACGTGGTCGAGAACCAGAACCCGTTCATGGCCGATCCGTTCTTCCGCCAGTTCTTCGGCGGCGGCGGCATGCCGCGGGAGATGGTGCAGCGCTCGCTCGGCTCCGGCGTCCTGGTCGATGCCACAGGCCTTATCGTCACCAATTACCACGTCATCGAGGGCGCCAGCGACGTGAAGATCGCGCTTGCCGACAAGCGCGAATTTGCAGCCGACATCGTGTTGAAGGACCAGCGCAGCGACCTCGCCGTACTGCGCATCAAGGGCTCGAGCGAGCGCTTTCCGACATTGGAATTCGCCAATTCCGACACGCTGGAAGTGGGCGACGTCGTGCTCGCCATCGGCAATCCCTTCGGCGTCGGTCAGACCGTGACCCACGGCATCGTCTCGGCGCTGGCACGCACGCAAGTCGGCATCACCGATTATCAGTTCTTCATCCAGACCGACGCCGCCATCAATCCCGGCAATTCCGGCGGCGCGCTGGTTGATATGAACGGCCGCCTGGTCGGTATCAATTCGGCAATCTATTCGCGCTCCGGCGGTTCGCAGGGCATCGGCTTTGCCATTCCCGCCAACATGGTGCGGGTCGTAGTCGCTTCGGCGGAGGGCGGCAGCGGCCTGGTGAAGCGGCCATGGCTCGGTGCGAAACTCCAGGAGGTCACGCCGGAGATCGCCGAAAGCCTCGGGCTCAAGCGTCCAAGCGGCGCGTTGGTCGCCAACGTCGCCGCCGACGGCCCCGCCGCCAAGGCCGGCATCAAGACCGGCGACCTGATCGTCACCGTCGACGGCGTGGAGATCGAAGATCCCAACGCCTTCGACTACCGCTTCGCCACCAAACCGCTCGGCGGCACCGCGAAGGTCGGTCTTTTGCGTCAGGGCAAAGACACGGTCGTGGCGGTGGCGTTGCAGAGCCTGCCCGACACGCCGCGCAACGAAGTTCAGATCAAGGGCCAGTCGCCGTTCCTCGGCGCCACGGTGGCGAACCTGTCGCCGGCTTTGGCCGATGAGCTGCGGCTCGATCCGCAGACCGAAGGCGTCGTCATCACCGCCGTTGCCGACGGCTCGGCGGCGCAATCGGTCGGCTTCCAGAAGGGTGACATCGTCGTCTCGGTGAACAACCAGAAGATCGTCAAGTCGGCCGATCTCGAGCGCGTCACCGGTACCAGCAGCCGGCAATGGCGCGTGACCATCATGCGCGGCGGCCAGCAGATATCGGTGACGTTCAGCGGATAAGCCTACGCGTTTAAAGGTGAGGGAAGGACAATAAACAAATGCCCTCGCGTCCCAAAGCCAAGGGCCCAAGTCTGTTCGCCGCAAGCGGTCTCGACCGCGATGCGCCGCGGCCGCTTGCCGACAAGCTGCGCCCCGACAAGCTCGCCGACGTGGTCGGCCAGGACCATCTGCTCGGGCCCGACGGCGCGCTCACCCGCATGCTGGAGACGCGCTCGCTCGGCTCGCTGATTTTTTGGGGGCCGCCCGGCACCGGCAAGACCACGGTGGCGCGGCTGTTGGCGCGGGCGACCGACCTTTATTTCGAGCAGATATCGGCGATCTTCTCCGGCGTCGCCGACCTCAAGAAGGTGTTCGACGCCGCGCGGTTGCGCCGCGAGACCGGGCAGGGCACGTTGCTGTTCGTCGACGAGATCCACCGCTTCAATCGCGCCCAGCAGGATAGCTTCCTGCCGGTGGTCGAGGACGGCACCATCGTGCTAGTCGGCGCGACCACGGAAAACCCGTCGTTCGAGCTGATCGCGCCGCTGTTGTCCCGCGCCCGGGTTCTGGTGTTCAAGCCGCTCGATGCCGCGGCCATCGAAAAGCTCTTGGCGCGCGCCGAGGAGATCGAGGCCAAAAAACTGCCGCTCGACGACGAGGCCCGCGCCTCGTTGCTCCGCATGGCCGACGGCGACGGCCGCGCGGCGTTGACGCTTGCCGAGGAAGTCTGGCGCGCGGCGCGCGGCGGCGAGACGTTCGATGCCGCGGCGCTGCAGGAAGTGGTGCAGCGGCGCGCGCCGATCTACGACAAGAAACAGGACGGCCACTACAATCTCATCAGCGCGCTGCACAAATCGGTGCGCGGCTCCGATGCCGACGCGGCGCTGTATTATCTCTGCCGCATGCTCGATGCCGGCGAGGACCCGCTCTATCTGGCGCGCCGCGTCGTGCGCATGGCGGTCGAGGATATCGGCCTTGCCGATCCGCAGGCGCTGGTCATCGCCAATGCGGCCAAGGACGCCTACGATTTTCTCGGCTCGCCCGAAGGCGAACTCGCCATCGCCGAAGCGGTGATCTACATCGCCACCGCCCCCAAATCGAACGCCACCTATATGGCGTTCGGCGCGGCGATGCGCACGGCGAAGGAAGCGGGCTCGCTGTTGCCGCCCAAGCATATCCTCAACGCGCCGACCAAGTTGATGAAGACCGAAGGCTATGGCTCGGGCTACGAATACGACCACGACAGCGAGGAAGCATTCTCAGGCCAGGACTATTTCCCCGAGTCGCTCGGCCGACGGCAATTCTACGATCCGCCAGACCGCGGTTTTGAACGCGAAATCCGCAAGCGCCTCGAATACTGGGCAAAGCTGCGGCGCGAGCGTTCTTAAGGGATCGGCGAAGGCATGACGACCCCGGTAACACTCTCATCGCGACTGACATTCTTTTACAAGGTCATTTTCTCGATTGTTTGGATTTCCGGTTTTGGCCTGGGTACAGTTTTTATGTGGATGAGCTCTGGCCCGCCTGTCGAAGTAAAGTCGTCGTTTCTTGTAGCTTGGTGCTTAGGATCCATTGTGACGGTGCGGATATGCGTGCCTCTGAAGCGACTTCGAACAGACGGCCGCAATCTCTACGTGTCCAATTATCTGAGAGAGATAGCGATACCCGTTAACCTGATCGACCGCGTTACGGAGAATCGTTTGATCAATATCCGCCCGGCCACCATTCACGTTCGCGGCGACACGGAATTTGGCAACAGGATCATGTTTATGCCTAAATCACGTTTTGTATTTCCTTGGACGCCGCATCCAGTTGTGGGCGAAATCGAACGGTTGGCGCAATCTGTCGCTGTAGGAGGCACGACGTGAGAGGCTCCCGCGGACCACGCCAGCCGGGCGGCGGACGGCAAAAAGCCGGCTCGCGGCATAGCAAGCGTTTTGCTCAACGTCACCCTGAGGCACGGGCGGAGCGGCGCGCGAAGCTGGCCACTGCCGACCCGGCATTTCGGAAACCGAAACCGGGTAAAGCCGAATTCGGGCATGGCCCGAAATCAGTTGGCCGCTCATCCCCCGAGGCGCGCCCGCAACGCGCGCCCGCGGATGACGGAGAACAGAAAATTGCGCCGGCTTCGCTGCCGACGAGCGTTCAGAACGTCGCCGTGACCGCCGACGAAGCCGGCATGCGGGTCGACCGGTTTTTCGAGGCGCGGTTTCCGGGGTTGAGCTTTTCCCACATCCAGCGCGTCATCCGCAAAGGCGAGGTGCGGGTCAACGGCAAGCGCACCGAGCCGAAGAACCGGCTGGAGGCGGGACAAACCGTGCGCATCCCGCCGCTGCGGCTCGATCAGCCGAAACCGCGGACGCCCGGTGACGAGGCCGACGAGAAGACCCGCGAGTTCCTGAAATCGATCACCCTTTACGAAGACGCCGACGTGCTGGTGTTCAACAAGCCGATGGGGCTTGCGGTGCAGGGCGGCTCCGGCACCACGCGGCATCTCGACGGCATGCTGGAAGTGTTGCGCGATGCCCACGGCCAGCGGCCGCGGCTGGTGCACCGGCTCGACAAGGACACCGCTGGCTGCCTCCTTGTCGCCAAGACGCGGTTCGCCGCGTCGGCCTTGGCGAAAACATTCCGCTCCCGCTCGGCACGGAAAGTGTATTGGGCGCTGGTCGCCGGCGTTCCCAAGGTGCCGCAAGGCCGCATCTCGACCTTTCTCGCCAAGGAGGAGCGCGACGACGAATCGTTCATGCGCATCGCACAGCATGGCGACAAGGGCGCCAGTCACGCGGTGACGTATTACGCGGTGGTGGACACGTCGGGGCCGCTATTGTCGTGGATTTCGCTCAAACCTGTCACCGGCCGCACCCACCAATTGCGCGCGCATATGGACCATATCGGGCACCCGATCGTCGGCGACCCGAAATATTTTGCGCGCGAAAATTGGGAGCTGCCCGGCGGCATGCAGAACAAGCTGCATCTGCTGGCGCGCCGCATCGCGGTGCCGCATCCGCGTGGCGGCGCGATCGACGTCACCGCGCCACTGCCGCCGCATATGCAGCAATCCTGGAACCTGCTCGGGCATGACGCCAAGCGCTACGATCCGATTGAGGAAGCGCCAGAAACGTGAGTGGTGGTCTAAGCCTGATATTCGGTATTGCACTCGCGATGGCCGTCAACGTCGTCGCGCAAGCTCGCGATTTCGAGATGGGCGGCGACAGCCCCTATCGTTATGCGACGGCGGCACCGGATTCCAACGCAGCCATTCATCATGCCGCGGCGGGCTCGTCCCGCACGCGGCGCGTGACATCGCATCGGGCGGCAAAGCCTCTCGCCAAGCGATGACCGGCGAGAGCTGGACGATGGCTTGCCCATTCATTCGGCTTGACAGGCAACCAAATGGTTGCATATTGTCGTCATGGATGCGGTGTTCAAGGCGCTGGCCGACGCGAGCAGGCGGGAACTGCTCGACCGGTTGCGCGCGGAGAACGGCCAAACGCTCGGCGAGCTTTGCGCGCGTCTCGCTATGACGCGGCAGGCGGTGAGCAAGCATCTGGCCTTGCTGGAAGAGGCCAACCTGGTCGCGACCGTGCGCCGCGGCCGCGAGAAGCTGCACTACCTTAATCCGGTGCCGATCCATGAGATCGCCGAGCGCTGGATCGGGAAATTCGAACGCTCACGCCTGCAGGCGCTGAGCGACATGAAGCAAGCGTTGGAGACGGGTGATGAGTGACAAGCCGAAATTCGTTTATGTGATCTATATCGCCTCGACCCCGGACAAGGTGTTCAAGGCACTCACCGACCCCAAGCAATCCGCGCGCTATTGGTTCGGCTACGAGGTGACGTCGGACTGGAAGGTCGGCGCCGAGTTTGCGCTGGTGAAGGACGGTAGGCGTTGGGACACCGGCACGGTGTTGGAATACGATCCGCCGCACCGGCTGTCGTACAGCTTTCACCCGGAACATGACGGCCTGGAGAACGAAAAGCCGTCACGCGTCGCCTTCGATCTCGAGGAGATCAACAGCCAGGTGAAGTTGACCATGACCCATGACGATTTCGAAGCGGGCAGCCAGGTGTTCCCGAAGGTCCAGGCCGGCTGGCCCTCGATCTTGTCGTCGCTCAAGAGCCTGCTGGAAACCGGCAAGGAATTGCCGCCGTTCTGGCGCGGCGACTACGACAAGAAATAAGCTGGAGTGTCATGCCCGAGTTCAAGCCGCGAACGGTCTACGTGACCTATATCGCCGCCACGCCCGAGACGGTGTGGCAGGCGCTGACCTCGTCGGAATTCACCCGAAAATACTTTTGGGATCGCGATATCGAGCTTGAGCCCAAGCTCGGCGGCGCGTTCGCGCTGAAACTGCCTGATGGCCGCGTCAATGTGCGAGGCAAGGTCATCGCCTGGGATCCGCCGCGCAAGCTGTCGGTCACTTGGCAGGTCGAGTGGCCCGAGGAATTCCGCAAGCTGCCCGAATGCGTCGTCACCTACGAGATCGCGCAAGCCGGCGACGCGGTGCGCCTGATCATGACGGAATCCCATTCTTGGAATATTCCGGAGGCGATCCTGTCCGGCGGCCGCATGGGCTGGCCAGCGATCCTGTCGAGCCTGAAGAGTCTATTGGAGACCGGCAAGCCGCTGGCGATCCAGATGGAGCCGCCGCGCGAGATGATCGAGGCGATCAAAAAACTTTAGCGCTCAACGCAAGCCGGCGTTGATCTTCTCCAGCGCCGCGGTGCCCGGACACAGCTCCTTCTCGCCGAGCGTATTGAGCGGCGCAGCCACGGTGTTGAGGTGGCTGTGCAGATCCTCGGCTTCCGCGTCGACATAGAGCAGCCCGGTCACCACCTGGCCTTTGGCGGCGTGCTTCTGCAGGAACGCCATCGCCGCCAGCCGGTCGTGCACGTCGTAATCGGCATCGACCTTGCGCAGTGCCAGCTTGGTGCCGTCGTGCTGCTCGACCACCTGCACCGTGCCGGGCGCATAGTCGACCGTGATCGGCGCGCGGCCGGAGATGACGTCGAGCCGGTTCACCGCCTCGTTGTGCTCGCGCACGTAATCAAAGCTCTTGGTCGAGCCGGTGTGATTGTTGAAGGCGACGCAAGGCGAGATCACGTCGATGAAGGAGGCGCCGTTGTGCTTGATCGCCGCTTCGATCAGCGGCACCAGCTGGGTCTTGTCGCCCGAAAAACTGCGCGCCACGAAGCTGGCGCCGAGTTGCAGCGCGATGCCGACGAGGTCGATGGCGCTGTCGTTATTGGTCACGCCGCGCTTGGATTTCGAGCCGCGGTCGGCGGTCGCCGAGAACTGACCTTTGGTCAGGCCGTACACGCCGTTGTTCTCGACGATGTAGGTCATGTTCACGCCGCGGCGGATCGAATGGGCGAACTGGCCAAAACCGATCGAGGCCGAGTCGCCGTCGCCGGACACGCCGAGATAGATCAGGTCGCGATTGGCGAGGTTGGCGCCGGTCAGCACCGACGGCATGCGGCCGTGCACCGAATTGAAGCCGTGCGAATTGCCGAGGAAATAATCCGGCGTCTTCGACGAGCAGCCGATGCCGGAAATCTTTGCCACCCGGTGCGGCTCGATGGAGAGCTTGAAGCAGGCCTCGATGATGGCGCTGGTGATCGAATCGTGGCCGCAGCCGGCGCACAGCGTCGAGACCTTGCCCTCGTAGTCGCGGTGCGTATAGCCGAGATCGTTCTTCGGCAGATCGGGATGGTGGAATTTCGGCTTGACGACGTAGGTCATGGAAGCGCCAATCTTGGTTGTTCCGTCTGCGATATGACGACAGAGGACAGACGACGGACGACAGAAGGAATCTTGTCCTTCATCTGTCGTCCGTCGTCTGTCTTCCGTAGTCCGATCACGACACGACTTTCCTCAACGGAGTGACTTTAAGCTGATCCAAGTGATCGCCGATGGCCTTGGCGATGAAGCGCGCCGTGATCGGCGTGCCGTCGTAATGCACGATCGGAACCAGCCGCACCGGATCGATGCTGAGCTCGTTGACGATCAGCGAGCGCAGCTGGCTGTCACGGTTCTGCTCGACGACATAGATGAAGTCGTGCTCGGCGATAAAACTCGGCACGCTGGAATGGAACGGAAAGGCGCGCAGCCGCAGCCGATCGAGTTGGTGGCCGCGCGCTTCGAGCACGCCGATCGCCTCGTCCATGGCCGGCGAGGTCGAGCCGAAATAGATCACGCCGTATTTCGTCGGCTTGCCGGCATTAGCCTGCAGCGGGCGCGGCACCAAATCCTTGGCGGTCTCGAACTTGCGCAACAGCCGCTGCATGTTGTCCTGGTACGCCGGGCCTTCCTCGGTGTAGCGCGCGTAACGGTCGCGCGACGTGCCGCGGGTGAAGAACGATCCCTTGGTCGCGTGGGTGCCCGGATAGGTACGGAACGGGATGCCGTCGCCGTCGACGTCGAGATAGCGGCCGAAATCGCGGCCATCGTCGAGCATGGCGGCGGTCATGATCTTGCCGCGGTCGTAAAGCTTTGCGTCGTCCCACTTCAGCGGCCGGGACAGCCGGTGATTCATGCCGATGTCGAGATCGAGCATGAGGAAGATCGTGGTTTGCAGCCGGTCGGCGAGATCGAACGCCTGCGCCGCCATCTCGAAGGCTTCCGCCGGATCCTCGGGGAACAGCAGCACGTGCTTGGTGTCGCCGTGGGAAGCGTAAGCCGCGCTGATGATGTCGCATTGCTGGGTGCGCGTCGGCATGCCGGTTGAGGGGCCGGCGCGCTGCACGTCCATGATCACGGCGGGGATTTCGGCGAAATAGGATAGCCCGATGAACTCCTGCATCAGCGAGATGCCGGGGCCGGAGGTCGCGGTGAAGGCACGGGCGCCATTCCAGGCGGCGCCGATGACGATGCCGATCGAGGCTAGCTCGTCCTCGCCCTGGACGATGGCGTATTTCGCCTTCTTGGTTTCCGGGTCGTGGCGCAGCCGCTTGCAATGGCTGGTGAAGGCGTCGGCCAAGGAAGAAGACGGCGTGATCGGATACCAGGCGCAGACCGTCGCCCCGCCATAGACCGCGCCCAGCGCCGCCGCTGAATTGCCTTCGATAAAAATGCGGTCGCCGACCTTGTCGGCCTTCTGCACCCGCAGTCCGATCGGGCATTTCAGGTTGGTCAGCGCATAGTCGCGGCCGAGATGCAGCGCATGCACGTTCGAGGACAGAAGCTTTTCCTTGCCCTTGTACTGCTCAGCGATGAGACCTTCGATGACCTTCGGGTCGATGTCGAGGAGCGCGGAGAGTGCGCCGAGATAGATGATGTTCTTGAACAGCTGGCGCTGGCGCGGATCCGTATAGGTCGAGTTGGTGATGGCGGTGAGCGGCACGCCGATGACCGAAATGTCGTCGCGGAATTTCGACTTCGGCATCGGCTTGGTCGAATCGTAGAGCAGATAACCGCCGGGCTCGATGGACGCCACATCCTTGTCCCAGGTCTGCGGGTTCATCGCCACCATCATGTCGGTGCCGCCCCGGGCGCCGAGATGGCCGGCTTCGGAGACGCGCACCTCGTACCAGGTCGGCAGGCCCTGGATGTTCGATGGAAAGATATTGCGCGGCGACACCGGCACGCCCATGCGCAGGATGGCACGGGCGAACAGCTCGTTGGCGCTGGCCGAACCCGAGCCGTTGACGTTGGCGAAACGGACGACGAAGTCGTTTACGCTGCTGATTGGGTTCGTTGCTGGCATGCTTGTTCCGCGTGAGTCATGTCGATGAGATATTTCTGCATGTCCCAGGCGCCGGTGGGACAGCGCTCGGCACATAGCCCGCAGTGCAGGCAGACGTCCTCGTCCTTCACCATGACGCGGCCGGTTTTCAGGTTGTTGGCGACATAAAGGTCTTGAGTGAGGTTCTTGGCCGGCGCCTGCAACCGCGCGCGCAGGTCGGCTTCTTCGCCGTTGGCGGTGAAGGTGATGCAGTCCATCGGGCAGATGTCGACGCAGGCGTCGCACTCGATGCAGAGCTGGCCGGTGAAGACGGTCTGGATATCGCAATTGAGGCAGCGCTCGGATTCCTTCAGCGCCAGTTCGAGATCGTAGCCAAGCTCGACTTCGGCCTTGATGTCGCGCAGCGCCACCACCTTCTCGCGATGCGGCACCTTATAGCGCTTATCGGGCGCGATCTCGTTGTCGTAGGACCACTCGTGGATGCCCATCTTCTGGCTCGACACCGCGATCTGCGGCGGCGGGCGGACATTGACATCCTCGCCGCGGCAGAAGCGGTCGATCGAGATCGCGGCCTCGTGGCCGTGCGCCACCGCCCAGATGATGTTCTTCGGTCCGAACGCGGCGTCGCCGCCGAAGAACACTTTTGGATTGGTCGAGGCCATGGTCGTGGGATCGACCTTCGGCATATTCCACTTGTCGAACTCGATGCCGCAATCGCGCTCGATCCAGGGGAAGGAATTCTCCTGCCCGACGGCGACCAGTACGTCGTCGCAGGGAAAATGTTCATCCGGCTCGCCGGTCGGAACGAGATCGCGGCGGCCTTTGGCGTCGCGCACCGCCTTGACCTTCTCGAACACGACGCCGGTCAGCTTGCCGTTGTCGTGGGTGAATTCCTTCGGCACCAGGAAATTGAAGATCGGAATATCCTCGTGCATGGCGTCCTCCTTTTCCCAGGGGGACGCCTTCATTTCCTCGAAGCCGGAGCGAACGATCACCTTGACGTCCTCACCGCCGAGCCGGCGCGAGGAGCGGCAGCAATCCATCGCGGTATTGCCGCCGCCAAGCACAATGACGCGCTTGCCGATCTTGTCGATGTGACCGAACGAGACGCTGGACAGCCAGTCGATGCCGATATGGATGTTCTTGACCGCTTCCTTGCGGCCCGGGATATCGAGATCGCGGCCGCGCGGCGCGCCGCAGCCGACGAAGACGGCGTCAAAATCTTCCGCCAGCAGCGCCTTCAGGCTGTCGATGCGCTTTGAGCCGATGAACTCGATGCCGATATCGAGGATGTAATTGCATTCCTCGTCGATGACGCTTTCCGGCAGACGGAATTTCGGAATTTGCGTGCGCATCATGCCGCCGGATTTCGGATCCTGGTCGAACACGACGCATTGGTAGCCCATCGGGGCCAAGTCCCGCGCTACCGCGAGCGAGGCCGGGCCGCCGCCCACGAGCGCGATGCGCTTGCCGTTCTTGATCTTGGGCGCCTTGGGCAGGCGGTCTTTGATGTCGTCCTTGAAGTCGGCGGCGACGCGCTTGAGCCGGCAGATCGCCACCGGTTCTTTCTCAACACGGCCGCGGCGGCAGGCCGGTTCGCAGGGCCGATCGCAGGTGCGGCCTAAAATCCCCGGGAATACGTTGGAGTCCCAGTTGATCATGTAGGCGTCGCTGTAGCGGCCCGCGGCGATCAGACGAATGTATTCGGGCACCGGCGTGTGCGCCGGGCAGGCCCATTGGCAATCCACGACTTTGTGGAAGTAATCCGGGACCGAAATGTCGGTTGGTTTCATCTATTCCTCTTGCCCGCAGCACCCGCTCTTACAGGCGGTAAGCACGCTGCTGCGTGGATCAGGCCCTCTTCGACCGCCCCGTAGTCGATTCCGGCGCGGGATACTAGTCGAGGGGGGTGCGGATTACTACCGCTTCTGCTTGTTATAACAAGGTTTTGTGGCTTCCGATCCTTAACAAGCGCGACTGAATGGCGCTCCTGCACGGTCCCTGGATAGCGCCGCGAAAGATGCTCCTATCTGCGATCTAACTCATTGAGAATATGGACTAAATTGTGTCACACCTCGACTTGTGCATTGGCCCCTGTCATGGTTTGACGGCCTATGCGCGAACTGTTCGAGAATACGCCGCCTGACGATCCCATTGAGGCGACACGCCGCAGCATGCGGACCGCGCTGTCGCGCCGTTTCTACGCGACGGCGGCCACCGCGGCGGTGGCGGAGGGCTATGCCGTGCGACTCGACGACAAACCGGTGCGCACGCCGGCGCGCCGGGTGCTGGCGGCGCCGACGCACGCGCTCGCCGAGGCCATCGCCGCGGAATGGCAAGCCCAAAAGGACGTCATCGATCCGGCCAAGATGCCGCTGACGCGCCTTGCCAACGCGATCATCGACGGCGTCGCCGATACGCCGCAGCCGGTCGCGGACGAGATCGCCAAGTATCTGGCGTCCGATCTCTTGTTTTACCGCGCCGGCTCGCCGCCGGGGCTGGTCGAGCGCCAGGCGCGCCATTGGGATCCGATCCTCGACTGGGCGCGGCAGGCGCTCGGCGCCGATTTCAAGCTGGGCGAGGGGGTCGTCTATGTGGCGCAGCCGGAAGCCTCGCTTGCCGCTGCGCGCGCCGCCATCCCGCTCGAACCGTGGCCGCTCGGCGCCGTGCACGTCGTGACGACACTCACCGGCTCGGCGCTGCTCGCGCTCGCCATGGCGCGCGGCGCGCTTTCAGCCGACGCCGCCTGGCAGGCGGCGCATGTCGATGAGGATTGGAACACGGCGCAATGGGGCCGCGACGAGATGGCGATGGCGCGCCGGGAATTCCGTCTCGCCGAATTTCAAGCGGCGGCGACGGTGCTGGCTTGTAGCCGGTAGCCCGGTTTGAGCGCAGCGAAACCCGGGGAGTGATTGGCCGTTCCATCGCCGCTCCCGGATTTCGCTACGCTCAATCCGGGCTACCACTTATCGATACAATTTTAGGGAATGCCCCGCGCCAATTTTAGAAAATTTGCGCCATCCTCCTCCGATCGTGCCTCGCCAAAACCCCGGTTTTCCGGACTTTCTGGGTTTCTAGACTTGACGAGGCATCGATTGGAGGCCGCCATGGTCGATTTCTGGGCCAATTGGATCGAGGCCGTTCGCTTCAGCTGCGAGGCGCAAGGCGTGATCTCGGCGCGGCTGATGCTGTTTGCTTGCGGCGCACCGAATGCGGGGGTCGAAGCCGAGCGTATGATCTCTGAAAAAATCGTTACCTTCTCCGCCGCCCATGACGCCGCCGAACGGGCGCTGGCCGAAGGACTCGGCATCTACGCTGCCGCCGAGCGGGCCTACCAGCCGCTGCGGCGCTGCGTAAGCGCCAATTCCAGCCGGCTCGGCCTGGAGCTGCACTGAAATCTGCCGGATAGGCTGGGCGAGGCCGAGCCCAAGCCCGCTTGATGCAGAAAAGTCACACCCAGCCGGAATCGTTATGGCGTTGTGTGTCTTTGCTTGCTTGCCCGAATTTCGCCTTTAGTAATCGATCCTAGGTGGGAAATCCCGTTCCGACGGACTACCGATGGGTGCGACGATCGATCATCAGGAAGCGGGCGCCGGATCAGCCGACGAGCTGAAGGGGCTCGATATCCTATTGGTCGAAGACTCACGCGATGTCGGCCAAGCGGTGAAGATGCTGCTTGAGCTGTGCGGAGCGCGCGTGGACGGGCCGGCGGTAAACACCGCCGAGGCCGAGAGCTTGTTCGCCGCGCACCGGCCCGACGTCGCGCTGGTCGACTTCCATCTGCGGGGCGGCGAAGAGTCGTCCGGCTTGATTACGCGGCTGCGCCAGCAGGGGGTGCCCGTTATCGTGCTGTCCGGATCGTTCGGATTTGGCCCGGTGCCGTCGGTCGAAGGCGCGACCTTCCTGGAGAAGCCGGTCGCCGAAGCGGATCTGCTCGCCCATTTGAGCCCGCTCATTGCCAAAAAAGCGGCCCAGTAAGCGACTGCCAGAATACCAATATAAATCAGCCGCCGGTCACGCTCATGTGGCGCGCCAGCGCCGGCCGTCGGTGCCGGCGATCGATGACGAAGTCGTGGCCCTTGGGCTTGCGCGAAATTGCCTCGTCCATTGCGGCAAACAACAAATCGTCGCTTTCGGAGGCGCGTAGCGGCTTGCGCAGATCGGCGGCGTCCTCCTGGCCGAGGCACATATAGAGCGTGCCGGTGCAGGTGACGCGCACGCGATTGCACGATTCGCAGAAATTGTGCGTCATCGGCGTGATGAAGCCGAGGAGCCCGCCGGTCTCGGCGACACGGACATAGCGCGCCGGCCCGCCGGTGCGGTAGTCGATATCGGCGAGTGAAAAGCGTTCCGAAAGCCGCGCGCGCGCGATCGAGAGCGGCAGATATTGCTCAAGCCGGCCTTCGCCGATCTCGCCGAGCGGCATCACTTCGATCAGCGTCAAATCCATGCCGCGGCCGTGCGCCCATTCGATCAGGTTTGGGAATTCGTCGTCGTTGACGCCTTTGAGCGCGACCGCGTTGATCTTGATCTTCAGGCCTGCGGCAAGCGCCGCGTCGATGCCGGCCAGCACCTGATCCAGGGAACCCCAGCGCGTGATGGCGCGGAATTTCTCCGGATCGAGCGTATCGAGCGAGACGTTGAGACGCCGCACGCCGGCGGCCTTGATCTCGGCGGCGTATTTGGCCAGTTGCGAGCCGTTGGTGGTCAGCGTCAGTTCGTCGAGAGCGCCGGAGTGTAGGTGACGCGACAGCGAGTTGACGAGGGTCATGATGCCGCGCCGGACCAGCGGCTCGCCGCCGGTGAGGCGAAGCTTGCGGACGCCGCGCGCGATGAAGGCCGAGCACAGCCGGTCGAGCTCTTCCAGCGTCAAAACGTCGGCCTTGGGCAGGAAGGCCATGTTCTCGGACATGCAGTAGACGCAGCGGAAATCGCAGCGGTCGGTGACCGAGACGCGCAAATACGTGATGTCGCGGCCGAACGGATCGACCAGCGACGGCCGCCCGGCGGCACCGTCAAACTTCCGCGCCTCTGTACCGTTCATCGTCATTCGGTGCGCTTCCACGCGGCCCATCGGCACGCGTCGCTGCGGCATTTCTCCCACTACCAATGCCGGTATTCCACCAGCTTTAGATAATGAATAATTGTGCCGGATAAAGCCCTGACGGTCCAGGATATCTTGCCCCCGGAGGCGCTACCACAAGCTGCGCTGTCGCTAGCGCTGCGGCGGTGGCGGTGGGAACGGCGACCCACCAGCAGGCTGCTGCTGCGGCCGGGGCGGCGGCGCACCGGCCCGCGCCGCGGTCCGATGCGGCTTCGGTTTAGGCGCCAGCCTGTGCGGCGGCGGGGCCGGTTGCAGCACCACGGCGACCGGATTGGGTTGAATATCCGGCGGCGGGTTTTCGAACACGGAATGTTCCGGCATCCGGACGGTGACCTGGACCGTCTGCGGCAGGTAGCCGTTCTTGGCGAACGACACCGATTGGTTTTCCGGCGGCACCGTGAGCGAGCAGGGTGTCAGGCAGGTTTGACCTTGCGCCGTGCGCACATCGGCGCCCGGCGGATCGGATTCGAACTGCAAGGCGGTCGGCGGCGGCGGTGACGACTTGAACGACATCCAGTCGGGCAGGGAACTCGAGCACCCTGCCAGTGCGGTGGCCAAAGCGACAACGCTCGCTGTGACGATAAGGCGTACGCGCAACATGAATCCACCCGTCCTCATTCAAACCTAGGCCGGTCGGCCGTTTTGGTAAAGACCAATTGACGCAGCGCAAAATCGCGTTGCCGAAGCGCGGCGGCCGCGGGCGACGCGGTTCCAACATTTGGCGCTTGCCGCAGCTGGCCGATAAAACAAGGAATTAGAGACATTTAAGCGCGCGCCACCAAGCCGCCGACGCGGTGTCGTGGACGCCGGCCGTGGTCGATTCATTAAGGTTAATCAGCGCCGGCCTGCGGCCGCTCCGCCACGACACCCGCAATCGCTGCCGGCAATTCGCCGTACGAACTGATGATGCGGTCCGGCTGCAAGGTTGCGATCGGCACTTCGCTGTAGCCGAAGTCGACCGCGATCACCGGCACTTGGGCGGCACGCGCGGTGCGCACGTCGGTGCCGGAATCGCCGATCATGATCGCGTCTGCCGGCTCGCCGCCGGCGCGCAGGATGGTTTTGTACAAAATTTCCGGATGCGGCTTCATCACGCCGAACGTGTCTTGGCCGCAGATCGCGACGAAATACGGCGTCAGCTTCAGCGTCGTTAGGAGCCGCCGCGATAGCCATTCGAGCTTGTTGGTGCACACCGCCAGACGGTGGCCATCGGCAGACAGCCGGTCGAGCGTCGCCTCCAACTGCGGGAACGGCCGCGAGCGGTCGGCGATGTGTTCGGCATAGTGCTCGATATAGGCGGCGAACAGCCGGTCCATCTCCGCCTTGGTGGCGGGGCGTCCATCTTCGATAAGCGCCCGCTCGAGCATGCCGCGCGAGCCGCCGCCGATCAGCCGGCGGGCCGCGTCGAACGGCATGGCGGGGAGGCCTTCGCGCGCCAGGATCAGGTTGAGCGTGTCGATGAGGTCCGGCGCGGTATCGATCAGCGTGCCGTCGAGATCGAAGACGATGGTGAGCATGGCGCTTCGCCTAACCGGCCATCGGCCGCCGCGCAAGGCTTGAGGATCAAGGCTCTAGGATCGGGGGCGGAACGCGGCTAGATACCGGCACGCTGGATGGCGTTTTTGCTGGGGCCGGAGGCCCGTCACCTCATGGACGTCGAGGCTCAAAAGCGTGCCGCTGCCGCCCGCGCCGTCGAATTCGTGCGGCCGGGCATGCGGCTTGGGCTCGGCACCGGCTCGACCGCGAAGCACTTCGTCGACTTGCTCGGCGAGCGCGTGCGCGGCGGCCTCGACGTGGTGGCCGTCCCCACCTCGGAGGCAACCCGCGCCCAGGCCGAGCGGCTCGGCATAGCGCTGACTACGCTCGACGAGACGCCCGAGCTCGATTTGACCATCGATGGCGCCGACGAGATCGCGTCGGATTTGACCCTGATCAAGGGCGGCGGCGGCGCGCTGTTGCGCGAGAAGATCGTCGCTGCGGCTTCCGGCAGGATGCTGGTGATCGCCGACCAGTCGAAATGGGTCGCCATGCTCGGCCGCTTCCCGCTGCCGATCGAGATCGCGCCCTTTGGCGCGGCTGCGACCCGGCGCGCGGTCGAGGCCGCGACCGCCGCGGCCGGCTGCCCGGGTCCGGCGCCCATCCGCAAAACGGCAAACGGCCATGCTTTCGTCACGGATGGCGGGCACTGGCTGCTGGACGCCCAGTTGCAACGAATTGCCGACCCCAAAACCCTGGCGGCGCGGCTTTCTGCGGTCCCGGGGGTCATGGAACACGGCTTGTTCATCGGTCTGGCGGGGACTGCTATTGTCGCCGGTCCAGACGGGGTGCGCCTGATCGAGCGGCCCTAATCTTTAAAGCACGGAGGGAGTGCGCCTATGATTGCCCGTCTTTCACTGCGTCACGTCAGGTTGCGGAAAGCAGGTTTGGCTGCGCTGATCGCGCTGGCCGCGATCGGTCTCGTTGGGACGGCGAAGTCCCAAGGAGTGGCCCAGCCGCCGCAAGTCTCGCCAGCTCAGCTTGCGCTCGCCAAGCAGATCGTCGAGATCAAGGGCGTGAAAGCCATGTTCGCCCCGCTGGTCCGCGGCGTGGTCCAGAAGACCAAAGAGTCGGTCATGCAGACCAACATGATGTGGGCCAAGGACATCAACGACATCGCCGTCCAAATCGAGAAGGACTATCAGCCGCGCGGGCAAGAGATCGTGGACGCGACCGCGCGCTTTTACGCGAGCCATTTCACCGAGCCGGAACTCAAGCAGATCTTGGCCTTCTACCAATCGCCGGTCGGTCAGAAAATGCTGGTCGAGGAGCCGAAGGCGCTCGACGAAAGCATGGCCTATGCCGGCAGCTGGGGCGACAGTCTTTCCATCGAAGTCATGAGCAAGATACGCGCCGAAATGAAGAAGCGCGGACACGATATGTAGCATGTCGGATTTCGACGTCGACCTGTTCGTCATTGGCGGCGGCTCGGGCGGCGTGCGCGCCGCGCGCATTGCCGCGCAGCACGGCGCCCGCGTGATGCTGGCGGAGGAATATCGCCTCGGCGGCACCTGCGTGATCCGCGGCTGCGTGCCGAAAAAGCTTCTGGTCTATGCCGCGCGCTTCCACGGCGAATTCGAGGATGCCGCCGGCTTCGGCTGGACCGTGCCGCACGCCACGTTCGACTGGGCGACGCTGATCGCCAACAAGGACAAGGAGATCGCGCGGCTGGAGGCGGCCTATGGCTCGCTCCTGGCAAAATCCGGCGTCAAAGTCGTCAAGAACCGCGCCACGCTGGTCGATGCCCACACCGTGCAAGTGACGGACGGCGATCGCGTCAGGGCGGCGCATGTTTTGATCTCGACCGGCGGCGCGCCGAGTTTTGGCGATAAGATTCCCGGCATCGAGCACGCCATCTCGTCCAACGAGGCGTTCCATCTGCCGGAGTTGCCGCGCCGCGTGGTGATCCAGGGCGGCGGCTATATCGCGGTCGAATTCGCCGGCATTTTTGCCGGTCTCGGGGCGCATGTGACGCTGGTCTATCGCGGCGAAAATATTTTGCGCGGTTTTGACGACGACGTGC
>DATHHM010000262.1:0-2766 GCA_035317145.1 Xanthobacteraceae bacterium
CACATGGCCGATCTGATGAAGCCCGAGATCGTGGCGCGCAACGACACCGTGACCATCGTCTATCAGGCTCCCGGGATCGTGCTGACCTTGCGCGGCCAGGCGCAGGAAGCCGGCGCACTCGGCGATACGATCGGTGTGCTCAACGTCGAGTCAAAACGCACCGTGCAGGGCGTGATTTCCGCGCCGGGCCGCGTCACCGTCAACCCCGTGACCACCCGCGTCGTCGATAACGCACCGAAGCCCGTCCAATCCGAATGATAGGGCCGAGTGAGTAGAGCTTGAGGTAGTCCGATGTCGAAACGCGTTGTGTTGCTGCGTTGTGCACTGCTGTCGACCGTGGCTGTGATCAACTCCGCCTGCTCGTCGATCGACCGCCTCAAGGCGATCGGCGAGCAGCCGCCGCTGTCGGCGATGGACAATCCAACCACCAAGCCCGGCTACAAGCCGGTGCAGATGCCGATGCCGACACCGCAGCCGGCGACCTACAATCCGAACTCGTTGTGGCGCAACGGCTCGCGCGCGTTCTTCAAGGACCAACGCGCCCATCAAGTCGGCGACATTTTGACCGTGAAGGTCAACATCAACGACACCGCGCAATTCGAGAACGAGACCCAGCGCAGCCGCAGCACCACGGAAGATTCCGCGATCACCAATTTCATCGGCGCCAACACCATCGTCAATCCGGCCAAGGCGGTGCTGCCGGGCGCGCTGTTGACTACCAACGGCGAGTCCTCAACCGACGGCAAGGGCACCATCAACCGGCAGGAATCGTTGCTGACCAATATGGCCGCGGTGGTGACGCAAATGCTGCCGAACGGCAACCTGGTGATCGAGGGCAAGCAGGAGATCCGGGTGAACTTCGAGATTCGCGAGCTGATCGTCGCCGGCGTGGTGCGTCCGGAAGACATCGACAGCGACAACACCATCGAACTGCCGAAGATCGCCGAGGCGCGCGTCGCCTATGGGGGCCGCGGCCAGATCACCGACTTCCAGCAACCGCCTTACGGACAACAGGTGATGGACGTGATCTTACCGTTCTGACGGAGTCAGGGATCAGAAAGCAGGGATCAGGTATCAAGAAAGACTCTGCTGATACTTGATACCTGATTTCTGATCCCTGATCCCTGAGCTCCCCGCGGCTTAGGTCGAGCTAGCGCGACCAAAGCCGCGTTACGGCGCGGCCTCCGGCAGCTCCCCGCCGGAGGCCGCGAGTCTTTTTGGCCGTCAGCGTCACGCCGACAGTTTGTGCACTCGTGGGGAGAAATCCGCGCGCATCACTTCGCGCCGCAGCGCTTCGATCACGCCGGCCCAATCGCCGAATTCCGGCTGGCGAAACAGCCGCGCGGTCGGATACCACGGGCTGTCGTCGCGCTCGCGCAGCCAACGGAAGTCGGCGCCGAACGGCAGCAACAGCAAAAGCGGTTTGCCCATGGCGCCGGCAAGGTGCGCGACTGCTGTATCCGCCGAGATCACGGCGTCCAGCGACGAGATGACAGCGGCGGTATCGGCGAAGTCGCGCAACCGATCGCCGATGTGAACGACGGCCGATTGTTCTTGAAGGAGGCTGGCGTCTTCGTCGCGCACTTCGTGCTGCAAGCTGACGAAGGTCACGTCCGGCATTTGCAGCAACGGCAGCAGTGTCTCGAGCCGCAGCGAGCGATTGCGGTCGTTGTCGTGCGAGCGTTCGCCGGACCACACCAGGCCGATGAGTGGGCGGCGGCGCGGCAGGCGCTCGCTCCACTCGGCGACGTCTTGATCCGCCGGTGCGACATAGGGAATTTGTGCCGGGATCGTTGCCAGCTCCGTGGCGAAAGCCAGCGGCAAGCTCATGAGTGGGCAATGACAATCGAAAGCGGGCAAAGGTTTGCCGCGAGCGACCACCGCGGCGACGCCCGGCAGCGGCGCCAACAGCCGGGCGAGCTCAGGCTGGAGTTCGAGAACGACATTGGCGCCGCGGCCGGCGAAAAGCGGCGCGTAGCGCACGAACTGAAGCGTATCGCCGTATCCTTGCTCGGCATGCAGCAGAATGGTTTTGCCGTCGAGCGATGACTCGCCGAGCCAAAGCGGCGCGGTAAAGTTACGCCGGTGCGACGCCAGAAAGCCGACGCCCCAGCGCGCTTCGTAACCGCGCCAGCCGGAAAAATCGCCCAGCGTCAATCGGGCGACGCCCTCGACGAATTTGGCCTGGGCGAAATCCGGCCGGCTGACGAGCGCGCGGCGCGCACTCATCACAGCCTCGTGTGGGCGGTCGAGCCGGCGCAGTGCGGCGGCGCGGTTGGTGAGGAGTTGCGCGTTGTCGGGCGCGATGGTCAGCGCCTTGTCGTAGCTCGACAGCGCATCATTGGGACGATTGAGCTTGATCAGCGCATTGCCGCGGTTGCCGAGCGCATCGAGATGATCGGGATCGGCGGTGAGCACGCGCTCGAAATTGTCCAGCGCCTCGCGCGAACGGCCAAGCTCGAGCAGCGCCACGCCGCGCCGGCTGAGAATCTCGATGTCGCCCGGCGCAAGGCGCAGGCCTTCGTCATAGCTCTTGAGCGCGCGCTCGAATTGCTTGAGCGCGTGGAAGACGAGACCGAGGCTTGAAAATCCGTCAGCGCGATCGAGGTCGGCCTGCAGCGCCGCCTGGATCAGCGCCAGCGCCGCATCCAAGCGCCCACGCCGGTAATTGATCAGGCCGAGACCGTGCAGCGCGTCGAAATGATCGGAATCAATATGCAGGACCGCGGTGTAAAACCGCTCCGCCTCGTCGAACTCGCCTTGTTG
>DATHHM010000263.1:0-2637 GCA_035317145.1 Xanthobacteraceae bacterium
TCGCGCGGCTGCTCGGCTGGCCGGAAAACCGCGTGCGCATCAAGGTGCCGTTCCTCGGCGGCGGATACGGCTCAAAGCTCTACATCAAGCTCGAGGCGCTGGTGACGGCGTGCTCGATGATCGCGCGCCGCCCGGTCAAGATCGCGCTCACCATGGAGGAGCAGTTTTATCAGATCACCAAACATCCGGCGACGGTTCGCATCAAAAGCGGCGTCGACAAAGACGGCCGCATCACGGCGCGCAAATGCGAGGTGTTCTGGAACGGCGGCGCTTACGCCGACATTGGCCCGCGCGTCACCCACAAATCGGGATTCACCGCCGGCGGTCCCTACGACATCGACAATATGTGGATCGACTCGTACGCGATGTACACCAACATGACGCCGGCCGGCGCGCTGCGCGGTTTTGGCATGCCGCAGCTCGTCTTCGCCCACGAGAGCCACACCGACATGATGGCGCGGGCGCTCGACATCGATGCGGTCGAGTTCCGCCGCAAGAATGTGTTGCACAACGGCCAGCCGCAGGCGACCGGCACCATCCTCAAGGACGCGCCGCTCGAGGCAATCCTCGACCACGTCGCCGAGCGGCTGCGCTGGAAGGAAAAATTCGATCGCGGCAGCGGCACCTTGAAGCGCGGCCGCGGGCTCGCCTTTGCGCTGAAAGCCTGCGTGTCGCCGACCACCTCGGTCGCCATCGTCAATGTCGGCGCCGACGGCAGCCCGACGCTCTACATTTCGACGGTCGATATGGGGCAAGGCTCCGACACTGGCATGGCGCAGATCGTCGGCGAGGTGCTCAACGTGCCGGCGGAATCGGTGCGGGTCGTCGCCCGCGACACCGACATCACGCCCTACGACATGGGCACGCTGGGCTCGCGTTCGCTGTTCCATATGGGACACGCCGTGAAGCTCGCCGCCGAAGATGCGCGCAGCAAGATCGACGCGCTGCGGCGCGAGGTCGGCGAGCCGGAAGGCAGCAACACGCCGGTCTCCGGCCTGTTCGTCAAAAAATACGGCATGAAGGCCGGCAATATCGTCGGCAGCGGCAGCTACAAGCCTGATTATGTCGCGCCGGATCACGAGACCGGGCTGTCGCCCGAGATCACGCCATTCTGGATGGTGGCGTGCACCGGCGCCGAAGTCGAAGTCGACACCGAGACCGGAAGGGTGCGTGTCCAAAAACTCATCAATGCGGTCGACTGCGGCACGCTGGTCAATCCGCGCATCGTCGAGACGCAGATTTCCGGCGCCGCGCTGATGCAGCTCGGCTTCACGCTGTTCGAGAAGATCCATCTCGACAACGGCCAGATCACCAATGCGTCGCTGGCCGACTACAAGATTCCCGGCATTGCCGACGTGCCGCCGGTGATGGTGAACGAGGCAATCGACGCCTATCAGCACAATGCGCCGTTCGGCGCCAAAGGCGTCGGCGAATCGGCGACCTTGCCGCTGTCGCCGGCCATCGCCAACGCGCTCGACGACGCGGTCGGCGTGCGGCTGATGGAATTGCCGCTGACGGCCGAGGCAGTGTTCCGCGCGCTACGCGAGAAAGCGGGCCAGCCGCTGGAAGCGGAATAAAATCGCACTGAGCTTTTCCCGTTATCCTGAGGTGGCCGCGAAGCGGCCCTCGAAGGATACGGCCGAGGCGCCAACCGAAATCGGGCTTGCCCGATTTCGGCATGTTGATGGCCAAGTCGGCTATAGCCGACTTGGTTGCCGTCGCCCTTCGAGGCTCGCTTCGCTCGCACCTCAGGGTGACGGACACACGGGCGTTGGCCCACCACGTCGCAATGTCACTTTCCTTGGCGCCGCGAGTGCCATAGGCTCCGCTGCAAGTAAAAAATCTTACGGGGGGAAACGATGGCCGGCGAAGCGGAAGTTCAAGTCTCGCATTTTTTGGACCAGCACGGGCTGGGCGCGTTCCAGATCAAGCTCATCATCTGGTCCGTGATGCTGGCGATGATCGACGGCTACGATATCGGCGCCATCGCCTTTGCGGCGCCGAGCCTGATCAAGGAATGGCACGTCGCGCCCGCCGACCTCAAATGGGTGCTCAGCGCCAGCAATTTCGGCGTGCTGTTCGGCTCGCAAATCTTCGGCTGGATCGGCGACCGCTACGGCCGCAAGACCGCACTGATCCTCTGTAACCTCTTGTTCGGCATCTTCACCTTCATCGCCGCCTATTCGACCAATCTCACCGAATTGTCCGTGCTGCGCTTTCTCGCCGGGCTGGGCATCGGCGGCGTGATCCCGAACCTCGTTGCCATCAACGCCGAATCGGCGCCGCGCACCATGCGCGCCACGCTGGCGATCATCGCCGTCGGGCTGGTGCCGCTCGGCGGCGCGCTGGCCGGCTTCGCCGCCGCGGCGCTGGTGCCGCAATATGGCTGGCAGATCCTGTTCGAGATCGGCGGCATCGTGCCGGTGGTGTTTGCGCTTGCCGCCATCGCGACGCTGCCCGAGTCGATCAAATTCATGACGCTGCATGAAAGTCACCGCGGCAAGATGGAGGCGCTGCTCACCGCGATCCGCCCCGATTACAAGGTGCCGCCGAACGCCCGCTTCGTCATCGAGGACGAGAAGCAATCGCCGAGCAGCAGCCCGAAATATCTGTTCGGCAACGGGCTTGCCGCGATCA
>DATHHM010000264.1:0-4066 GCA_035317145.1 Xanthobacteraceae bacterium
CTACATTGTGCTGGGAATATTTGACCGCGATGTGGAGTCTGATATGGCAGCGGCGCTCGCGCGGATCGAAAACGCCATCGGCCAGAGCTGAATTGTTTCAGTTCTAAAGTGGCGTGGCTTCGCTGCGCGGGCGCGTCAGCGGGCACGGTCGGTAAAATGCAATTGACGAGTTCGAAGGCGCAGTACGGCGCCGTTCCACAAATCCTGCATTGGCTCACGGCATTGTTCGTGATCTGCGGTTGGCTGCTTGGGACGTTCCACGACGACCTGCCCAAAGGCGCCGTTCGCACGGCCGCTTTCACCGCCCACATGACACTTGGGCAGTGTGTCATTGTGCTTTTGATCGCGCGTCTGGCTTGGCGCATGGCCAATCCGCCGCCACCACCCGAGCCGACGCGTTTCGGCTGGCTGCAGCAAGCGATCGCGGCGCTGACGCACTACGTGCTTTACGGGCTATTGGTGGCGGTGCCGTTCATGGGAATTCTCGTGCAGCTCAAGCGCGGCCATGCGCTGCCGCTGTTCGGCATCTGGGACTTGAACTCGCCATGGCCCGTCGATCGGCCGATGGCGAAGAGCCTTCTCAAAGTGCACGAATATCTCGCCGACGCGCTGTTGCTGCTCGCGGGTGTTCATGCCGCGGCAGCCCTCGTGCACCACTATTTGTTCGAAGACCGTACGCTATTGCGGATGCTGCCGGGCGTGAGGGCGCCGGTGCGGCGCCGCGCCAAAGCTACGCCGCCGGTCAGCCCTTGAGCACCTTCAGCGCCGCCGCCGCGCCGGCGCGCAGCATCGACAGGTCGCTCGACACCGCAAGGAATCTGACGCCGCGCTTGGCCAGCGCTGCGGCGCGTTCGGCGGAGTGACAATAGGCGCCGGGAATCTTTTTCGCCTTCTGCGCGCCGGCGATCAGGGTGTCGAGATGGCCTTCGACCTCCTTCGACAGCGGATCGACGGTCTTGCCGTCCGACAGCGCGATCGACAGGTCCGACGGGCCGAGGAAGAAGCCGTCGATGCCGGGCGTGGTGATGATCGCTTCGAAATTTTGCAGCGACGTTCGGGTCTCGATCATGGCGAGCGTGATGATGTTATCGTTGGCCTCGCGCAGATAGGTCCCCATGTCGGACACGCCGCCGAGCGTCATGGCGCGGTGCGGACCCCAGCTGCGCTCGCCGATCGGCGGAAACTTTGCCGCCGACGCAAAGGCGCGCGCATCGGCCGCCGTATTGATCATCGGCGCGATGATGCCTTCGGCGCCGAAATCGAGCGCGCGGCTCACCAGGGCGAAATCGTTGAGCGGCACGCGCACGATCGGCGCGCCGCCGCCCTGGCGGACCGCGGCGATGCCATTGAGGATGCCGCCGACGTCCCACAGGCCGTGCTGGCTTTCGATCGTCACCGCGGCAAAGCCGTCGCGCGCCAGCGTCTCGGCGACGAGCGGGTAGGGCAGGCCACACCAGCCGGAATAGACCGTTTCGCCGGCGTGGAGCTTTTTGGCCAAAGTGAATGCGGGGATAGCCATGATGTGCGCTACTTTCCTGCTTGAATGTCGGCGACGGCCTTGGCCATCAGCTCGGTCATGGTGCGGGCGATCTGATGATCGGACTGCGCGACGCCCTTGGCGGCGAAATCCTTGCGGATTTTGCCGGCCACGTCGTGGTCGCCGCTGTCTTCGAGCTCGACCATGACGACGGATAGTGCGTAGCTGTCGGCTTCGGCGCCGGTCAGTCCGAGCTTTTCCGCGGCCCACAGCCCTAAGAGCTTATTGCGCCGCGCGGTGGCCTTGAATTTCAGTTCCTCGTCGTGCGCGAAGCGCTGCTCGAAGGCCTCTTCGCGCTTGTCGAATTCGGTCATGCCTTGCCTCGAACTTTGGCCTCGATGTTGATGGAACACCACAAATCACGTGCCGCCTTGCATATCGGGGGTACCCCGTCAAGGCAACCGGGTTGAAGCGCAAACATGGTCATTGCGGCGCGGGCCGTGCGGGTCTATGCCGATTGTACTCCGCGGCACCTTCGGCTAGCTTTTGTGTCACGGACGGGCCGCAGTGTTGAGTCGTGCCGCCCACTTCCGCCGCCGCGGACCTAGCACTGTAATTGGAGCCACGGCATTCCATGGATTTTACAAAGCCACGGTACACTCCCATGAGCCGCCGACGCCGCATCTACGAAGGCAAGGCGAAAATCCTCTATGAGGGTCCCGAGCCTGGAACCCTGATCCAGCACTTCAAGGACGACGCGACCGCCTTCAATGCCAAGAAGCACGAGGTGATCGAGGGCAAGGGCGTCCTCAACAACCGCATCTCCGAATACGTCTTCCAGCATTTGAACGATATCGGCGTGCCGACCCATTTCATCCGCCGGCTCAACATGCGCGAGCAGTTGATCCGCGAGGTCGAGATCATTCCGCTGGAAATCTGCGTGCGCAATATCGCCGCGGGCTCCCTGGCGCAGCGGCTCGGCATCGAGGAAGGCACGCAGCTGCCGCGCTCGATCATCGAGTTCTATTATAAGAACGATCAGCTCAACGACCCTTTGGTGTCGGAAGAGCACATTACCGCGTTCGGCTGGGCGACGCCGCAGGAGATCGACGACATCATGTCGCTCGCCATCCGCGTCAACGATTTCCTCTCCGGCCTGTTCCTCGGCGTCGGCATCCGTCTGGTCGATTTCAAGATGGAAACCGGCCGGCTGTGGGAAAACGACCTGATGCGCATCGTGGTCGCCGACGAGATCTCGCCTGACTCGTGCCGGCTGTGGGACATCAAGTCGAACGAGAAGCTCGACAAGGACCGCTTCCGCCGCGACCTCGGCGGGCTGCTCGAAGCCTATACCGAAGTGGCGAAGCGCCTCGGTATCATGAGCGAAGGCGAGCGGCCGCAGGGTACTGGGCCGGTGCTGGTCAAGGGTTAAGCATCGGCGCCGCGCAACAAACACCATGCGCAAAGACATCACCATCGGCCTCGTCGTTCCGTTCGCCACCGACGAGGTGCCGTTCGAAGGCCCGATCATGTATCCGGGCGTGCGCTTCATTCCGCGCGGCGTCGGCGTGCGCAACCTCACGCCGGAAGGCTACGAGCCGGCCTGGAACGGCATCCTGCCGGCGGCCGAATATCTGGCCACGCAGAACGTCGACGCCATCATGGTGATCGGCACCTCGCTGACCTTCTATAAGGGGCCGCAAGCCCACGACCGGCTGCTCGAAGAATTGCGTGCGCGCACCGGACTGCCGGTGAGCACCATGAGCCAGTCCATCATCGATGGCCTACGCGAGGTCGGCGCCAAGCGCGTCGCTGTCGCCACCGCCTACAGCGACGTCGTCAACCGGCGCCTGAAGGAACTGCTCGCGGCGGCCGGCATCGAGGCGCTGTCGCTGGAATGCTTCGATCTTCTCGAGTTCGGCGGCCCCAGCAAAAAGAGCGAAGCCGACATTATTGCGTTGAGCGACAGCGCCGTCGCCCACGCCAAGAGCGCCGAAGGTATTTTGATCTCCTGCGGCGGCTTGCGCACGCTCGAAGTGGCCAAACCCCTCGAAGATCGCCACCACATTCCGGTGGTGTCGTCGGCCACGGCGGCGTTCTGGGCAGCGATGCGGCTGGTTGGAGAAAGCGGCCGTGTACCCGGCTACGGCCGGCTGTTGGAAGACGCCACGGCGCCGGTGCATTAGGCGCGCGGGTTGGTTGCAGCCGCGGCGATTCCTACATATGGAATAGGCGAAGCGACCACAAAAACCCCTGCCGAAAACGCTGCCAAAATGAAAGCCCGCGTCACCGTCACTTTGAAGTCGGGAATCCTCGACCCGCAGGGCAAGGCCATCGAAGGCGCCCTGAAATCGCTCGGTGTGAGCGGGGTCGCAAGCGTGCGGCAGGGCAAGGTTTTTGACATCGAGATCGAAGGCGCCGACCGCGCCGGCGCCGAGACGGCGCTCAAGAACGCGGCCGAAAAACTGCTCGCCAATACCGTGATCGAGAATTACCGCATCGAGGTGACCGGATGAAATCCGCCGTCATCGTCTTTCCCGGCATTAATCGCGAGCGAGATATGGCGCGCGCGCTGAAACTCATTTCCGG
>DATHHM010000265.1:0-4170 GCA_035317145.1 Xanthobacteraceae bacterium
GACGACCGCTACCTCCGACACCGCCGGATGCAGCGACAGACAGCTTTCGATCTCCACCGGCGATACGTTCTCGCCGCCGGTGATGATCATGTCGTCGGTGCGGCCGGTGACGAACAGGTCGCCGTCCTGGTCCACGAAGCCGGTGTCGCCGGTGAAATACCAGCCCTCGCGCAGCGACTTGGCGTCGGCATCCGGACGCCGCCAATAGCCTTCGAATGATTCGTCGCCCGCCAGCAGCGCGATGACCTCGCCCTCCTCTCCGGTCGACGCCAGCTCCGATGCCGAACGTGCGGCAAGCTTGACCACCCTGACGAACTGGTTGATGCCGGCTTTGCCGGCCGAACCCGGCTTTGCGACCGCGTTCTGATTGATCGTGAAGGTGTAGATTTCGGAGCTGCCGTAGTGATTGACGAACAGATCCGGCTTGAATGTGGAGTTCAGTTTCTGCAGCAGGCCGTCGGTCATCGGCGCACCGGCAAAGCCGAGCTTTCGGACGCTGGAGGTATTGGTCGCTTCGAAGTCCGGGTGGTGAACCAGATCGTGGTAAAGCGTCGGAACCAGATAAAGGTTGGTGATTTTTTCCGTCGCGATGATCGCGAGGGCCTGCCGCGGATCGTAACGTGGCAGACAGACAAAGGCGCCGCCGATCAGCGACATCGAGATCAGGGAGCGCACGCCCATGGTGTGATAGAGCGGCATCACGCCAAGGGTCCGCTCGTCGCGGCCGTACAGGTTTTGCGCCACATGGGCGACGCCGGCGGCCCGTTCCGCGCGGTGACGGCGAGGCACGCCTTTCGGCTTCGACGTCGTCCCCGACGTATAGAGCATGATCGACCACGCCTCAGGGCCGACGCGCGGCGCGGCTTCCGGCGCGGGCGCATCGGTCATTCGCGCAAAACGAATGGCTTGGTCGTCGGTCGCAACGCCCTCGCCGACAACGATGCGGCGCAAATTGCCCGCGAGCCTGGCGCCGGCGACCGCGCGTGCGGAAACGCTTTCGTAGACGAGAGCCCTGGATTCGGAGTTCTCGATGCAGAAATCGAGCTCGTCGGATTTCGCGCGCCAATTGACCGGCGTGATGACGATCCCGGCCAACTGGCACGCCCAGTGAATTGTCGCTGCTTCCCATCGGTTTTGCAGCGCGGTGACGATGTGGTCACCGGGCCTCAACCCGAGGTCGTCGAATGCGGCGACCACGGAAGATATCCGCGCATACCATTGCGCGTAGGTCAGCCGCAGCTCGGCGTCCACGATTGCCACAGCGCCGGGATCGCGTGCCACGCTGGCGACGAAACTGGTACCGAGATCAAACATCCGTCTTCTCTGCATGATGATGGTTTGCCAACCGGCCTGCGGCATCGAGAGCGGCGTGGATGATCGGAGTGTAACCGGTGCACCGGCACAGATGGCCGCTCAGGAGATCGCGTATCTCTGCTTCGGTGGGATCAGGCCGCTCACGAAGATAATGATCGAGCGACATCAGAATCCCCGCGGTACAGAAGCCACATTGCAACGCGTGATGACGCCTGAAGGCCTCCTGCAGAATGCCGAGCCGATCGGGAGCGGGCGCCAGACCTTCCACCGTGCGGACGTCGCTGCCGTCGACCTGCACCGCGAGCGTGAGGCAAGCACGGGCGATCATTCCGTCCACGGTCACGGTGCAGGCACCGCAAACACCGTGCTCGCATCCGACGTGAGTGCCGGTGGCGCCGATCTGCTGACGCAGAAAATCCGTCAACAGCATGCGAGGCTCGGCTTCGCCGTGGGCGGCCGCGCCATTCAACTTGAACCTGATACGGTGCCGCTCGCCGGACTGCAGGCGCGTCATTGCAGCACCTCCCGGACAAGGTCGCGACCGATCAGCCGAACGAGATCGCGGCGATAGCGTGCGGTGGCATGGACATCGTCCCGCGCCTCCAGTTCATGGGCGAAGGAATTGAGCGCGTCGTCGAGCGCGCTGCCATCCAGACGCGGCCAGTCGCGCACCGCGGCCATATCAGCCACGCCGCCGACGGCGAGACGGACGCCCTGCTTGCTGGCGACGGCCGCGCAGGCGACGATCGCAAAGTCGCCGTGACGCCGCGCGACTTCACGGAACGCGCATCGCGCGCCGCCTAGATACGGAAATGAAACCGCTTCGATCATTTCGTCGGCGGCACGCGCCGTGGACATCATGCCGGTGAAGAACTCACCGGCCGCGAGTTTTCGGCGCTTCCTGGCGGTTCGCAGGTGCACCTCGCCGCCCAGCGCCAGCAGTGCAAGCGGCATTTCCGCGCTGGGATCCGCATGGGCGATCGAACCGCAAATGGTGCCGCGGCTGCGTGTCTGAACGTGCCCGGTCCATGGCAGAGCGAGTGCGACAAGCCTGAGTTTCTCGGCAAGCGCAGGCCAGCCCAGCAGCGCCCGCTGTCTCACTCCGGCGCCGATCGTCACGGCTCCGGACGCGGCGTCGATCCGGTCCAGCTCCGTCAGCCGCATGATGTCGATCAGGACCTTCGGCTTCGCCAGGCGCGTGTTCAGCATCGGCATCAGCGACTGGCCGCCCGCGATGATCTGGGCGTCGCTTCCTTCCGAGGCCAGGACCGCGAGGACTTCCTCAACTGTTTCCGCGCGCACATAGTCGAACGGAGCGGGCTTCATGACCGCCTCCCGAACAAGGCGCGCAGCTTGCGCATCAGTGACGGCCGGGCCTGCGCCGGCGCGCCGCCGGCCTGACGGGCCAGCGCCGAGAAGAACTGTCCGATGATGACGCGCGCCGCACCGTCCAGCAGACGGCCGCCAATGCTCGCGACCTTGCCCCCGATGGCGGCGTCGTATTCATAACGCACCACCGTGCCGGCATTCTCCGGCGTCAACGTGATGCGGCCTTCGCCGTTGCCGAATCCAAGGGCCCCCTCGGCGGAGCCGCCCAGTGTCACCGCCCGCGGCGCGTCGAGGTCGGAGAGCGTCACTTCCGCCCGATAGCGGCCCTTGACCGGCCCGACCCCGATGGTGACATCGGCGCGGAAATGGGTGTCGGAAATCTTTTCCACGGCGTGGCAGCCCGGGATGACCGCCTGAAGCGTCGCCGGATCGAGCAGCATGGCCCAGACCGCCTCGGGTGATGCAGCCACCGTCGCGCGGCCTTCGCCGCGAAGCTGGCGGTCGCCCTTGGGCGTTCTCGGCGTGCCGGCGCGACGCCCCGCAGGAGGCGCGGGCTCAGCGCCGCGGACGATATCGGCCAGCTTGGCGGGGACGAGCGGAAGCTCGACATCCTTCATGCCGAGCGCATCGGCGACCGCGTTGGCGATGCAGACCGGCGTCGACATGCAGTTGCCCTCCCCGACGCCTTTCGATCCGAGCGGCGTGAACGGCGACGGCGTCTCCATGTGAAGGATGACGGGATCCGGAACTTCGACCGTGGTCGGCAGCAGGTAGTCGGCGAAAGTGCCGGTCAGGAAGCTGCCGTCCGCTGCATAGGCGTATTCTTCATAGAGGGCCGCGCCCAAAGCCTGCGCGAACCCGCCGCGGATTTGGCCATCAACCATTCCCGGATGCAGGATCGTGCCGCAATCGTGCATCGTCACGTAGCGGTCGATACGCGTCATCAGCGTCGTGCGATCGATTTCCACACCGCAGAAATCGAAAATGAATCCGTAGCAAAGCGACGAGTTGACCCGGTCCTCCTCGTCCGGCGCCGTGAGCTCAGGCGGCGTCCAGAACACGGTTTCGCGAATCGTCTGCTGGATGTCGTCGGGCAAGGTGCCGGGCGACCAATGGCTCAGCCCGGCCAGTCGCGAGAACGCAATCTTGTTGTCCGGGTTTCGCCGCGAATGCACGGTGCCGTTTTCGAATACGATATCGTCCGCATCGGTATTGAACTGGCTCGCAGCGACCCGCGCCAGACGGACCGCGATGCGTTCAGCCGCGAGCTTCGCGGTCCCGGCGACCGCCGCGGCGAAGCGGCTTGCATAATTGCCTGATGCGATCGACCAGGCGTCCTTCGCGGTATCGATCTCGGTATTGACCCTGACCTCTGCAGGCGTGAGCCCAAAAACGTCGGCCACCACTTGCGCCAGCACGGTCCGATGCCCCTGGCCTTGCGGGACCGACGCAACGTGAACGGAGATGCTTCCCAGGGGGTCGACCGCCACCGTGGCCGTGGCCTGCGCGCCGTTTTTCGGCCCGGCC
>DATHHM010000266.1:0-2599 GCA_035317145.1 Xanthobacteraceae bacterium
AAGGCGCTCCCGCAGGGATGTCGCGGTTCGCTGTGCTGCCCGCAGCAGCGACAAAGCGGAGCCGAATTTTTCCCGGCTTTGCAACGCCTCGGCTGCGACCTTCGCCGGCTGCGCCCGCGTCGCCTGCGACGTCGCGCCCCACGTCACCAGAAGCCGCTGGATTTGCTCAACCGAGTGAAGCGCGGTTGACGACCCCTTGCCGGGTTCGCGCTGCGTCCCGAGCGCCCGCAGCAGCCGCAGCGTCGCCTCGGCGCGCTCAAGATAGCGGCCGAGCCAGAACAGGTTGTCGGCGGCACGGCTCGGCACCCAGCCGGCGATACGGCGGATCCGCACGCTATCCCCCGTCGGCAGCAACGTTGCCGTCGAAACCGCCTTGTCGGAAACCACCCAGACGTCTGCCGCCCGCGCGCCGTCGCCCATCGACACGGCGCGGGCATCGGGTTGGTCGGCGATCCGGCAAAAGCCGCCGGGCATGATGGTCCAGCCGCCGGGAGTTGCCGCGGCGAACACCCGCAGCACAAATGGCCGCGGCGTGATGCGCCCCTGGTCCCACACCGGTGTCGTCGACAGCCGAACCAGTTCCTGGCCGACATAGTCGATGCCGCGATCGTTGATCGCCGACTTGAGCCGTTCGCGCTCGCTTGCCGACAACTCGCTGGCGAGCACGGGTCCTCTGCCGAAACCGGGAACGCCCCGGCCGTAGGCGCCCTCGATGGCTACCTCGTCGAGCCGCGACAACACTTCCTCGCGGGCGGATTTCTGGCCGCACCACCAGGTCGCGATGTGCGGCATCTTCAAATCCTCGCCGAAGAAACGTCGGCTCAGGCTGGGCAGAAAGCCCAACGGCGCCCGCGCCTCCATCACGCCCGACCCCGGCATGTTGGCGACGACGACGCCGTTTTTCCGGAGCACGTCGATCAGGCCGGGCACGCCGAGCTGCGAGGAAGCGTCGAGCTCGAGTGGATCGAGCGAATTGGAATCGACCCGGCGCAGCAAGACGTCGAGCCGCTTCAACCCGGCAACGGTGCGGATATGAATGCGGTCGCCGCTGACGGCGAGATCGTCGCCCTCGACCAGCAGAAATCCGAGGTAGCGCGCCAGCGTGGCGTGCTCGAAATAGGTTTCACTGAAGATGCCTGGCGTCAGCAGCCCGATGCGCGGTTCGTCGCGATCGGCACTGGCGCGCAAGGCATCGCGGAAGGCCTCGAAGAACGGCGCCACCCGTTCGACGTTCATCGATTTATAGAGCGTCGTAAACGCCCGCGACAGCACCAGCCGGTTTTCCAGCGCGTAGCCTGCGCCCGATGGTGACTGGGTCCGGTCGCCCAGCACCCACCAGCGCCCATCGGGCCCGCGGCCGACATCCGCGGCATACATATTCAGATATCGCCCGCCTGGCGGTTTAATGCCGCAGACCGCGCGCAGATATTCGGTGCTGCCGGCAATGGCAGCCGCTGGAACCGCGTTTTCGGCAATCAGCCGGCCCTCGCCATAGAGGTCGCTCAACACCAGTTCCAGCAATTCCGCGCGCTGTGCGATGCCGGCGGTCAATTGCTGCCAATCGGCCTCGTCGATCAGGAGCGGCAGATGGCTCAACGGCCAAAGCCGCTCGGCGGTTTCCCCGGGCGCGCGATGGGTCACCCCGGCTTCCCGCAGATGCCGGTCGGCCGATCCGAAACGGCGTTCGATGTCGCCTGGGCTCAGCTCGGCGAAGGCATCGAAGAACCGGGTCCAGACCGCGCGCGGCGTCCCGTCCTGCGCCATGTATTCATCGGGAATTCCCGGCAGACGGGCATAGCCGCGCGTCCAATGCGCCACCCGCCGATGGCCCGGACGGGGCTTGCTGGCCTGGCTGCTTCCGTGACCGCTTCCTTGGCCGGCGTCTCCCGCCATCCCGACTCTCCTGCCCCAACGCCATATTCTCAATGCAGGAGCGGCGTCCTCAAGTCGAGGGTCAAAGGAAATTCAAGCGTGCGTTCCTCGCTCGGCGGATCGATCTTGCCGGGGGTGTGGCCGTGATCCTGAAACCGAGCCAACCGCCGCGCCTCGGCTTCGTAGGAATTGACCGGCTTGGTGTCGTAGCTGCGGCCGCCGGGATGGGCGACGTGATAGACGCAGCCGCCCAGCGACCGGCCGTTCCAGGTATCAATCAAGTCAAACGTCAGCGGCGCATGGACCGGAATGGTCGGATGCAGCCCCGAGGCCGGCTGCCATGCCTTGAAGCGGACGGCCGCGACCGCCTCGCCCGAACGGCCGGTTTCCGTCATCGGCATCCGCCGGCCGTTGCAGGTGACGACGTGGCGACCTTCGACAAAGCCGCTGGCCTTGACCTGCAACCGCTCCACCGACGAATCGACGTAGCGCACGGTGCCGCCGGCCGTGCCTTCTTCACCCAGGACGTGCCAAGGCTCCAGCGCCTGACGCACTTCCAGCGCCACGCCGCCATGGTGGACCCGGCCGAACACCGGAAATCGAAACTCGAGCTGTGCCGCGTACCAGTCCGGCGAAAAATCGTAACCGGACTGTTTCAGCTCGGTGAGCACGTTCAAAAAGTCTTCCCACAGGAAATGCGGGAGCATGAAACGATCGTGCAGCGTCG
>DATHHM010000267.1:0-11173 GCA_035317145.1 Xanthobacteraceae bacterium
ACATCCGCATCGCGAGAAAGCCCGAGGATATTCATGCCATCCGCGTCGCGGCGAATGAGTGCGATCTCGTGCTCGGCGGCGATATGGTGGTGGTCGGCAACAAGAAAGTGCTCTCGACCGCTCGGCTCGGCGCCATCCCGTTGTCGGCCGCGGCGATCGAGCAAGCCATCGCGCTCAACGGCGAAGCAGTCGCCATGAACCGGGCCGCGTTCCATTGGGGCCGCCGCGCCGTGGTCGATCGCGCTGCCGTCGAGAAGTTGGCAAAGCCCGCGACCGCCATCGCCAGCGACGCGCGGCGGCTCTCCGAATCCTTCGAGGAAACGGTCGAGCGGCGGGTGAAATTCTTGACCGCGTATCAGAACGTAGCTTACGCGGCGCGCTATCGGGCCCTGGTCGGCGAGGTCAAGGCGACCGAGGCCGCGCGCGCGCCGGGCCACTGTGAGCTGACCGAGGCGGTGGCGCGCTATCTGTTCAAGCTGATGGCCTACAAGGACGAATACGAAGTGGCGCGGCTTTACACCGACGGCGCGTTCCTCAAGCAGGTCGAGACCGAATTCGACGGCGACAATCTGCGCTTCGAGTTTCATCTGGCACCGCCGCTGTTGGCGCGCCGCGACAAGACCACCGGATTGCCGCGCAAGATGAGCTTCGGTCCTTGGATATTGCCGGCGTTCCGGCTGCTGGCGAAGCTCAAAGGTTTGCGCGGGACGCCGTTCGATCCGTTCGGACGTTCGCTGGAAAGGCGTACCGAACGTAAGCTGATCGGCGACTACGAGGCGATGCTCGATGAGGTGCTGGCGGGATTGACGCCGGACAATCATCACATCGCGGTCGGGCTTGCCGTAATCCCGGAAAAAATCCGCGGTTTTGGTCACGTCAAGCAGCAGCATCTGACTGCCGCCAAGGCCGACGAAGCGGCCTTGCTCGAGCAATTCCGCGCCGGCGCGCCGGCAATGCTCAAGGCGGCGGAGTAATAATACGCTGCAGAGTTAGCCTGCTCGATCGCGTAATGGAGAAGCCCATGAGCTCTCTCACCCAAGACCTCGGCCGTTTCGTCGCCGATCTCAGCTTGCGCAAGATCCCGGCGGAAGGCTGTGCCATCGCCCGCACCGGCATTGCGGACTGCTTCGGTGTTTTGATCGCAGGCAGCCGCGATCCCGAGATTGCGCTGGTCGATCGCGAACTGGGCCATAGCAGTGGCGCGGCGCTCGCGTCGCTCATTCCCTCAGGCGCCCGGCGCAGCCCCGAGACCGCGGCATTGATCAATGGCATTGCCGCGCATGTGCTGGACTACGACGACGTGTCGCTCGACGGCCACCCGAGCGCCGTGCTCGTGCCCGCGATTCTCGCCCAAGGCGAAGCCAGCGGATCGAGCGGTGCCGAAATGTTGACGGCTTATGTGGCGGGCTACGAAGTGTGGGCCGAGCTGTTGGCGCGCGAGCCGACGCCGCTGCATCGCAAGGGCTGGCATCCGTCGGCCGTGTTTGGACCGGTCGCGGCGGCGGCGGCCTGCGCAAAATTGCGCGGTCTCGATGCGACGCTTGCGGCGACCGCCATGGCGATCGCGGCGTCGATGGCCGGCGGCCTGGTGGCCAATTTCGGCACCATGACAAAATCCTTCCAGGTCGGCCGCGCCGCGCAATCCGGCGTCATTGCCGCGCGCCTGGCGCAAGCCGGACTGACGGCGTCGCTCGATGCGCTGGAGCACCCGGCGGGCTTGCTCATGGCGCTGTCGGTGGACGGCAAGGCCGAGCTCGATCGCCCCTTCGACGCCGCGCAAAAAGAGTGGCACATCGTCGGCCATGGGTTGAGCATCAAGCGCTATCCGATCTGCTACGCGACCCACCGCTCGATCGATGCCGCGCTCGATCTGGTGGCGCGTTTCGACCTCACGCCCGGCAAAGTCGAGCGCATTCATGTCTCGACCGGCAAGACGCAGATGCTGATGCTGCGCAACAGCCGCCCGCAAACCGGGCTCGAAGCGAAATTCTCCATGCAATTCGCCATGGCGGCGGCATTGTGCGCCCGCAACGTGGGTTTGCGCGAACTGACCGACGATTTTGTGCGCCGGCCCGAGGTGCAGGCGATCTTTCCGCGGGTTTCGCTCGAGGGCACCGCGGCCACCAAGGCGGGCTCCAATTTCGCGCCCGCCGACGCCGTCGAGATCACCACGACCGACGGCGCGACCCACAAAAGCGGGCCGGTTGAGTTCGCCAAGGGCAGCCACCAGCGGCCGCTGTCGCGCGACGAATTGTGGGCCAAGTTCGCCGATTGCCTCGGCACGCAATTTCCCGACGGGACGAAGGCCCGCACGTTCGAGAATTTGATGATGTTCGACCGGCTCAACGGCGCCGGCGATCTCGCGCTAGCGACAGATTAAGCGCGCGGCAATCAATCACATGCCGTGACCGTCCAGCACGGTCTTGCAGGCGTGATTGAGCTTGTCCTTGTGCGCCTGCAAGCACGAGCCGACTTTGAATTGATCCGGAATATCGTCCTTGCAAAAGCGCCGCGCGTCGAAGCGGCAGGCGCGATCTTCGGGGGTGTCTTGTTGAGGATATGGAGTTTGCGCGAATGCCGCGCCGGACAATAGAAAAAAGGCGAAAACAAGCGATACGCTACGAACCATGATGTGTTCCTCGTTGGGCGGCAAAGACGAAGACCGCGCCCTATCTACCGTCAGCGCAATGGGGCCGAAGTGAGACCCCTTGGCGAATTCGCCAGCGGGCCCGCGATGGAGTATTCTGGTACTATGAGCGACGTGCAGACAGTTCCGGAAACCACCGGCGAAACGAGTGCGAAACCTGCACTGCCCGAATTGACGCGCGAGGAACCGGCCGCAAACGTGCGCGCGGAAACTTCCGCCGCGACGCCGCCCGTTACCGAAAGTTCCGCGCCGGCGGCAAATACCACCGCAGCGCCTGAAACTCCCGTAGCGCCCGAAAAAGTGGAGCGCGGCATCGGCGTGCTCCTGGTCAATCTCGGCACGCCCGATGCGCCCGATGCCAAGGCGGTGCGCCGCTATCTCAAACAATTCCTCACCGATCCGCGCGTGATCGAGAAGCGCGGGCTATTCTGGAAGCTCATCCTCAACGGCGTCATCCTGCCGATCCGCTCGCGGCGCAAAGCGCGCGACTACAAGCGAATCTGGAACAACGACAAGAACGAATCGCCGTTCAAGACCATCACGCGCTCGCAGGCCGAAAAGCTCGCCGGCATCCTGCAACCGCTCGGCAAACACGTTATCGTCGACTGGGCGATGCGCTACGCCAATCCGTCGATCGCCTCGCGGCTCGAAGCGCTGATCGCGCGCGGCTGCGACCGCCTCCTGATCATGCCGCTTTATCCGCAATATGCCGCGGCGACCACGGCGACGGTCGCCGACGAAGTGTTCCGTTATCTGATGGGATTGCGCCGGCAGCCGGCGCTGCGCATCATGCCGGCCTATTACGACGATCCCTATTACATCGAGGTGCTGGCGTCGTCGCTGAAGGCCGAGCTCAAGGCGCTGCCGTTCAAGCCCGACGTGATCCTGCTCTCCTATCACGGCATGCCGAAAGAATGCGTGCTCAAGGGCGATCCCTACGAGGCACAATGCGTGCGGACGACCGAGCTGTTACGCGCGCAGCTCGGCCTCGATGAAGACAAGCTGATGATGACGTTCCAGTCGCGCTTCGGCCGCGCGCGCTGGCTCGAGCCTTATACGATCAAGACCGTGAAGGCGCTTGCCAAGAAGGGCGTGAAAAATCTGGTCGTGCTGACGCCGGGCTTTTCCGCCGATTGCCTGGAGACGCTGGAAGAGATCGCGGTCGAGAATGCGCACGTGTTCAAGCGCTACGGCGGCGAAAATTTCACCGCCATCCCCTGCCTCAACGACAGCGAGGCCGGCATGCTGATGATCTGGCAGCTCGCCATGCGCGAGCTCAAGGGCTGGGTGTAGTCTTCATCTCCCCCTGCAGGGGGGAGATAGGTCCGCGTAGCGGACCAGTGGGGGCAAGTCCATCGAACAGCCCCACCTCGGCGCTGCGCGCCGGATCCTCCCCCTGCAGGGGAGGATGGGAGGCCTAACCTCCCGTTAACCATATCCGTTTTTACTCCGTTAACCCTCGACCGCCACCCGGCGGCCGGGCGGCTGCCGTTTGGCGCGCTGGCGCCGGAGGTAGGTTGGTTTGGCAGCTTCCGAGGTAACGGAACGAGCGGGCGCACGCTTCGGTGCGGGGAGGGTGTTGTTGCGCCGGTCCCTGATCGCTGCCGCCGTCGCGGCCTTAAGCTTGGCGCCGGTCGCGAGCAGGGCGCAGGCGCCGCCGCCGCAGCAGCAGAAAATTCCCAACGCCGGCGTGCTGACGCCGAGTAGCGGCATGTTGGCTGCCGCAATTGCCGATCCCAACGCTGCGCTGCTGCAGCCGTCGCCGCTGGGCAATCCGGCGAAGCCGCCAAAATTTCGCCGTCCGGGCGACGTGGCGCAGGACCAGGCGCCCGCCGCGGGCAAGTTCACGGCGCCGTCGCGCGTCGGGGCGACGCCGGTTTACGGCAGCCCGTCGGGTTTCGGCGCCGGCAATACTGGCTTCGATTCCACCAACACGCCGAAGAGCAAAAAGAAGGCGAAGGCGGCCGCGCCGGGTCCGGGTGTCGTCGTGCCCGAGACCACTTTCGATCCGCTGCCGACGACCCAGTTCAGCGTGCCCGCCAAACCCACGACGATGCAGCCCTTGGCTGGATCGCCGCCTACACAGCCGGTGGCAGCGCAGGTCTATCCGGCCAAAGCCGCGGGCCGGACCGGTGCCGTCCTGCCGCCACCGCCGCTCCCGGTGCCGATCGGCAACGTGCCGCCCGAAGTCTATCCGTTGACCGCGGCGAAACGGGCCGGCGGCACCGTGCCGGTGCCGGCGCCGATCGACGCCGATGCCTCGGTCGCGACGCCGCCGCCAGGAACGCAGCCGATCAGTACCTTACCGCTCGGCACCCGCGCGCAACGGCTGTTGCCGCTCGGCGATGGCGGTGCCTATTCGCCGCTCGGCATCCGCGGCGGCTCGTTCATATTCTTCCCGGCGGTCGAATTGTCGGCCGCCTATGCCAGCAATCCGAGCGCCGTACCGCACGGCGCCGGATCACCCTATTTCGTCGTGGCGCCGGAATTGCTGGTGCAATCCGACTGGTCGCGGCACTCGCTCACCGCCAGCATCGTCGGCTCGTACACCGATTACACCAACGGCAGCTTCGTGCCGTCGCTCAATCGCCCATACCTGAATTCGAAAATCGACGGCCGCATCGACGTCACCCACGACACCCAGATCATTCTGGAAAACCGCGTGCTGGTGTCGACGGACAATCCCGGCAGCCCCAACCTTCCGGCCGGTCTTGCCAGCCTGCCGATCGATACTACGCTGGGCGGCACGCTCGGCGTCGTGCAGGCTTTCAACCGCCTGATCGTATCGCTCAAGGGCACCTTCGACCACGTGCAGTACCAGAATTCTACGCTGACCGACGGCGAGACCGCGAGCAATGCCGACCGCGATCTCAACCAATATGCCGGTATCGCGCGCGTCGGCTTCGATCTCGATGCCGGCGTCAAGCCGTTCGTGGAACTGCAGCAGGATGCCCGCGTCTACGACCAGCAGTTCGACAGCGGCGGCCAGCAACGCAGCTCGCTCGGCACCAGCGTGAAGGCCGGCGCCACGGTCGACCTGTTCGGCTCGTTGAGCGGCGCCATGGCGATCGGCTATCTCGACCGCACCTATCAGGACCCGACCTTGCCGAAGCTCTCAGGGCTGATCGCCGACGGCGCCTTGATCTGGCAGGCGACATCGCTGACCTCCGCGAAATTGACGGCCGCGTCGCTGGTGAGCGAATCGACCGTGCCCGGCGTTTCCGGCGAACTCAGCCGCGACGTCGCCATCGAGGTCGATCACGCCTTCCGCCGCTGGCTCATCGTCACGCTGCAGGTCGGCTATGGGCAGGACAACTATGTCGGCGAAGGGCGCCTCGACAATCGCTACTTCGCGTCGGTCGGGATGATCTACAAGCTCAACCGCGACATTTGGCTCAAAACCGAGGTGCGGCAAAACTGGCTGCAGTCGAATTTCAGCGGCGCCTCGTATCAGTCGACATCGGTGCTGGCCGGTGTGCGCCTGCAGCGCTGAGCAGGCTCGTCGCCGAGATACCCGCCGATGTCACGGCAGCGTGAGGTCTTGCTCAGCCGCGACCATTGCGCACGGTCGGGGTGTCGCTGTTGGCCGCCGCGCCCTTGCCGCCCTTCGGGGCTTTCTGGGTTTCACCGGCCATGACGCCGTAGCCGCCGGATTTCGTGTTGCCATCCGAGACCGCGAAGCCTTCGGCGCTCAATCCACGGCGCAGCAATTCGCGCACCGCAGCAGCCCGGCTCGGCATGCGCCCCGCAAACCGCCACGTATCGAGAGCTGTAAGCTCTTCTTTAGTCAGCATAATTTGCAAACGTTCGCCACGTGGGTCCGCGCCCATGAGCAGCCTCCTGCGTTAATTGCTAAAATTACTGCACTTACTCATAATGCGACTCCCTCTCGCAGTTGTCAAGTTGGGCAATAACGGCCGCTTCCGCATCATTAGCCAAGTATTACACCGGAGCTTTCTCAGTATTGATTGCAACCAATGCTAATCACGCAAGTTGAACAGAAAATAATACTGGCCAAGGGTCAGAAATTACGAAACTATTCACGTGTCGATTTACTTGTGGGGGTGAGGTTATTGTGGATCAGGCCATGTCAAACGCGCTGCATAACGGCCGTCAAACATCTGACGGTTTCGCATCGAGCAACGAAGCCGATCATCGCATCGCCAATAGTTTGGCGGTGATCAGCGGGCTTGTTCGCGTGAGAGCGGGGCCCGATCAAGGACATGCGAACGAGACTTTATCTCTTGGAAATCGCCGATCGCATCGACACCGTTGCCAAGCTGCATCGTCTCATCGCCCACCCGAATTCGGATGCCATCGAGCTCCACATCTATCTACAAGAAATCTGCCAGAGGCTGGGAAGCGCGCTGGCGACAGCGGCCGCGCCTTCGTTCTCGGTTTCCTGTCCCCTTGATCGAACAGTGCCGTTCAACGTGGCGATGCCGCTCGGCCTGATAACCGCTGAGCTGTTTTCCAATTCGTTGAAATACGCGCACCCGACCGGCCTGCCGGCCAAGATTTCCGTCTCTTGCAAACCTGTCGCTGAGGACGGACTGACGGCGCTGCTATTTGAATATGAAGATGACGGCGTAGGGTTTCCCGAGGATTTTGATATTTCAAATGATGGAAATTTGGGGATGCGATTTATTCGATCGCTCAGTGAACAACTTCAAGGCACGCAAAATTGGTTAAGCGATCCACTGGGCGTCCATTTTGAATTGTCGTTCCGTTGTGAACGGCCGGTATGAAAGAGGACCTATCATGGCAACCATCCTTCCCTTCGTGAAAGACGGCGTGTTCGATCAAAAGGACATTACCGCCATGTCGCTGGCGCTGGACGATGTGTGCAAGATGCTGAACCTGCGGGACGACAATTCGGCAAAAGAAGTCATAGCGTCCCGCATCATCGACCTGGCGAGGACGGGCGAACGCAGTCCCGCGCGCCTTCGTGACCGGATACTCCGTGAGGCGGATTTGACGCGTCACGTCGGCTTGGACCAAGTTCGCGAGGCTTGATGCTCAGGCGCGTTAAGAACCGCCGTTGAGCTCGCCGAGGATCTTCTTGATCTCGGCGCGGAAGCCCGGCGCGATGTCCGGCCGCGCCAGCGCGTAGGACACGTTGGCGGCGAGGAAGCCGATCTTCGAGCCGCAGTCGAAACTGCGGCCTTCGAATTCCAGGCCGTAGAATGGCTGCGTTCGCGCCAGCTGGATCATGGCGTCAGTGAGCTGGATTTCGCCGCCGGTGCCGCGCTCCTGGGTACCGAGCAAGTCGAGGATTTCCGGCTGCAAAATATAGCGGCCGGTGAGGATGAGGTTCGACGGCGCCCGGTCGCGCGGCGGCTTCTCCACCATATCGGTGATGGCGAACATCTTGCCGATGCGCTCGCCGACGCCGACGACGCCATACTGCTCGACGCGCTCATTCGGTACTTCCTCGACGGCGACGATATTGGCAGCCGCCGAGAGGCCGCGCGCCGCATCCATCATCTGCGCCAGGCAGCTGCGCTCGTGCTGGACCAGAACGTCCGGCAGCAACAGCGCGAAGGGCTCGCGGCCGACCAGTTCGCGCGCGCACCACACTGCGTGGCCGAGGCCGAGCGGCTCCTGCTGGCGGGTAAAGCTCGTCGAGCCCGGGATCGGCAGCTCCTCGGTGAGGAATTTCAGCGCCTCGTGCTTCTGGCGCTCGAGCAGCGTCATCTCCAGTTCGAACTGGCGGTCGAAATGGTCCTCGATGACGCCCTTGTTGCGGCCGGTGACGAAGATGAAATGCTCGATGCCGGCCTCGCGGGCCTCGTCCACCACGTGCTGGATCAGCGGCCGGTCGACCACCGGCAGCATTTCTTTTGGCATGGCCTTGGTGGCCGGCAGGAACCGGGTGCCGAGGCCGGCCACGGGAAAAACCGCCTTGCGTACGGGCTTCATGCGGGGCCGTTCGATGTCAGGAGAGGCGAGGAAGGCATGGAAATCGCTTTCTTGCCAAAATGCTTGTTCAAAAAAAGACGATGCATCGGCTTTGAGCACAATCCTCGGTAAAGTTTAGCCAAATCTTGTTGCCGCTCTATGAATGTGGCCGCCGGCAACCGGGGCCAAGAACCGGGGCCAAGAACCGGGGCAAAGCCGGCGTTAAAGTTTCGGTAACTTAACGAAGGCGCCATTGCGGCGGCCCGCAATCGAGAATTTTCCCCATGGTCGTTTCCAAGCCTATTCGGCGACTCGCAGTGGCTGCGCTGCTCATGATTGGGTGCGCCGATTTGGCCCACGCGCAAGACAAGCCGGACAACTTTCTGATGCGCCTGTTTCAACCGCCGGCAAGCGGCTCGGTTCCAACGCTGGGCGGCAGCGGCGGAACGGGGGATTGGAGCGGACAAGCGGGCGCCTCGGGCGATCCGCGCATGACTGCGGATGCCATCCGCGCCGCGGCCGCCGATTTCGGCAATTGCATTGCCAACCTGTGGCCCGATGCCGCGCGCCGCGGCGTCAGCCGTGAAAATTACGAGCGCTACACCGCGGGCCTGACGCCCGACTTGCACATTATGGATCTGCTCGACGCCCAGCCGGAGTTCACCAAGTCGACCTGGGACTATCTCGACTTGCTGGTGAGCGAGGAGCGCATCGCGCGCGGCCGCGAACTGTTGACGCAATACGCCTCGACCTTCGCGGCCGAAGAGCGCGCTTACGGCGTCGACCGTTACATTATCGCGGCGATCTGGGGCGTCGAATCGAACTACGGCACCTTGGGCGGCGACCGCTCGGTGCTGCGCTCGACGGCGACCTTGGCCTGCGTCGGCCGCCGCCGCGATTATTTCCGCGAGGAGTTTTTGTCCACGCTCGACATTTTGCAACGTGGCGATATCGCGCCCGAGCGCCTGGTCGGCTCCTGGGCCGGCGCCTTCGGCCCGACGCAATTCATGCCGACGACGTTCAAGCGCTTTGCCGTCGATTTCGACGGCGACGGCCGGCGCGACGTCATCGACTCGGTGCCCGACGTGATCGCGTCCACGGCCAACAATCTGAAAACCGACGGCTGGGTCGCCGGCCAGACCTGGGGCTACGAAGTCGCCTTGCCGCAGAATTTCGATTATCTCTTGGCCGACCGGTCAAAGCAGATGACGGTGCGCGAATGGCAAAATCTCGGCGTGCGGCGCGCCGGCAACAAGCCGTTTCCGCATGCCGACGATCGCGCCTTCCTGCTCATTCCGGCCGGCGCCCGCGGGCCGGCGTTCCTGATGCTGCCGAATTTCCGCGTCATCATGAAATACAATCCCGCCGAAGCTTATGCGCTGGCCATCGGCTATCTCGCCGACCGGCTGCGCGGCGGCGCGCCGTTCGTGCAGGACTGGCCGCGCGACGAGCGCGTGCTGACGATGGACGAGCGCTATGAGCTGCAACAGCAGCTCGCCCGCCACGGTTTCGATATAGGCACCCCCGACGGGCTGCTTGGCCCGCGCACCCGCATCGCCATCCGCAATTTTCAAGCCTCGGTCGGCCTTGTTCCGGACGGGTTTGCCTCTTCGAGCGTGCTCGACCGGCTGCGCCGGCCGTAACCACGCTGAAAATCGGGCCATCTTCAAACCGACATTTTTCCGCTAGAATGAAGGGAGCGAGCGCCGGGCTGCTTGGTTAACGGCGGCCCCGGGCGCGATCGGCTGAACGAGCGTTTTATGGCAATGCGGAATCGGCAGATTGTTCGGCAGCTTGCGATCGCGCTCGCGATCGCCGTTGTCGCGTTGCCGGTTCCGGCCGGCGCGCAGTTCTTCGGCTCGAACAACACTTACGGCCAGCGCCCGAGCCGCCCGCCGCCGCCGCGCGGCTTTTTCTCGTTCCCGCTTTTCGGCAATCCCGGCGGGGGCGGCGGCGACCAATACAATCCGTTCTATCGGCCGGCGCCGCCGCCGGTCGAATCCTTCAAGGCGCCGCCGCCGCGCAAGCTCGATACGCCGCCGGCCACCACCGTCATGGTGATCGGCGATACCATGGCCGATTGGCTGGCTTATGGGCTCGAGGAAGTGCTGTCCGATACGCCGGACGTCGGCGTGGTGCGCAACATCCGGCCGACCTCGGGCCTTGTGCGCTACGACGCCAAGAACGATTCGCTGGAATGGTCGGGCGTCGTCAAGGATGCGCTGGTCAACGAGAAGCCGAGCGCCATCGTGATCATGCTCGGTCTCAACGATCGGCTGCCGTTCCGCGACAAGGCGCCGCCGCGGCCCGGTTCGCCGGCGGCGCAAGCGGCGCAGGCTCAACCGCAAGCCCAACCGCAAGCTCAAGACAAATCGACTGCGGCTCCTCCCGACGCCGCCAAGCCGGACGGCGAGCAGCCGTCGATCGCCGCCAGCGAGCCGCCGCGCCAGGGTCCGCCCGGCAGTTACGACTTTCACACCGACAAATGGGCCGAGCTCTACGCAAAACGCATCGACGACATGATCGCCGCGCTCAAGAGCAAAGGCGTGCCGGTGCTGTGGGTCGGCCTGCCGGCGGTGTACGGCACGAAGTCGACTAGCGACATGAGCTATCTCGACGAGATTT
>DATHHM010000268.1:0-7334 GCA_035317145.1 Xanthobacteraceae bacterium
GAAGCCGGCGCCGTCGTCAGCGTTCCCATATTCGTGTCGATCGATTCAGGATCGACGTCATTCAGCGTGCTGATCCCACGCGTCAATCTGGGCAGCGCGGATTCGACCAACATAACGACCTACGGCATCACCGCACTGCACCGATTTGGCGTTCCGGCGCCCGTGGGCCAACTGGACTTCTACACCACCCATCAGCTTCAGGGCACGGCGTCCTTGTTCGTCTCCATCGTGCCGAAGCAGGCGACCCCGTAGAGCGATACCGCGTGATGTGAAGTCCGCCGGCGTCGGTGAAATCGCGCGCGCCACGGTCGCGCGCCGGCGATTTTGCCCGGCTTACTTTCGCGCGTAACCCGAGCCCTGGCGCTGCGCCACGGCTTCGGGCGTGGCATAGGCTTCCTGCAGATCGACGCTCCAGTAGCGCAATTCCTCGAGCGGAATGGCGACGCCGGTTACCGCGCAGCGCACGAAGGCGCCGGGCCGCACCACGCGGAAATCGCCGTCGAGATATTTGACGTCGGCCTCGCCGGGCACCGGGGCCGGACGATCGGTACGATTGAGCAAATGCGCCTCCGATTGCTCGCTGGAAATTCCGGACCGGCCCCCGACTCAAAGCTTGAACGGCCCGCAGCCGGCGCAACATAATCATTCCGCCGCCCGGACGAAACCCTCTTACTTTTGATCGCTTAAGACCTGCGCCGGCGGCGCACTCCATGATACGCTGCGGCCCGGCGACGCCGGCTCGGGCCACGAATTCGCATTGGCAGATATGGGCTTTCGGAAACTTATCCTCGCGCTTGCCGGCACAGCCTGCGGCGCCGTCGCAGCCCTTGCCGCGGCGCCTGAGCACGTCGACATCCCCGCCGACACCGTGACGCTGCACGGCACACTATACCGGCCCGAGGGCGACGGACCGTTTCCTGCCGTGGTGGCGATGCACGATTGCGGCGGCCTGATCCGCCGTCCGGCGATGCAGGCGCAGCTCTACAACGAATGGGCCAATCTGTTGGTCGGCAAGGGCTTTGTCGTGCTGTTTCCGGATTCGTTCGGCTCGCGTGGGCTCGGCTCGCAATGCCGCGAAGCCAACCGCAAGGTTCACGCCCGGCGCGAGCGCGTCGCCGACGCCAATGCGGCGCGGCGCTGGCTGCAAACCCAGAGCTACGTCAAAGCCGATCACATTTCGCTGCTCGGCTGGTCGAACGGCGGCGTGGCGGCGCTGTGGACGGTGCGTCCGACCACCGTAACCCATGACGACGGCGCGGATTTCCGCTCCGCCGTCGCGCTCTATCCGAGCTGCCGCCGCTTGCGCGAGACCGCGTGGAGCGCCCGCGTGCCCACCCTCATTCTGATCGGCGGCGCCGACGATTGGACCCCGGCCGCAATCTGCCAGCAGATGGTCGCCGGTGCCCACGGCCGCAGCGCCCGCGCCGAGATCGTGGTCTATCCCGGCGCCTATCACGAGTTCGACCGCGCCAATGCGCCGATCCGGTTGCGCACCGGCCTGGTCAACACTGTCGATCCCTCCGGCCGGGCGCACGGCGGCACCAACCCGGCGGCGCGCAACGACGCGCTCAAGCGCGTGCCGGCATGGCTGGAGAAATAGAAGGCCCGCTGCCGATCACGCTGGCTTGTCTGATAAAAAACTGTATTCTGTTCCCGATAAATAAGAAATTTTATCTCGGATTTCTTGCCGGGTGAACACCATGATGCGATCGGTCCTGATAAGCGTCATTTTCAGTTTTGCACTTGGAACGATCCCCGCATTCGCGCAAATCGACTGCGGAACTTTTTGCATAAGCTACTGCGCGAAAAGAGAGCCGGGGGCGGGATACGACAACGGCAATTGCCAGATCGGTTGCAACCACGGCTGCTACTGGTATCTCGCCGAACACCATGGCCAGTTGCCAAAACCGGCCGCAGCCAAACATCGCAAGCCGTCGGCGTCCTACAGATAACCGGTGCTGACATCGGCGGCAAAGCGCGCCGGCTCGCCTTCCCAGACGATGCGGGCGTGTTCGAGCACATAGACGCGGTCGGCGTGCGGCAGCGCGAAGGTGACGTTCTGCTCGCCGAGCAGCACGGTAATCGCGGTGGTCTGGCGCAGCCGCTCCAGCGCCTTGGACAATTGCTCGAGGATGACCGGCGCCAAGCCGAGCGTCGGCTCGTCGAGGATCAAAAGTTTCGGTTTCATCATCAAGGCGCGGGCGATGGTCAGCATCTGCTGCTCGCCGCCCGACAGCGTGCCGGCCGCCTGTTTCTGACGGTCGCGCAAGATCGGGAACAGGTCGAACAGCCAGGCGATTTGTTCGGCGCACTCCGCCGCCGGCAGATGCTGGCCGCCGAGGTCGAGATTTTCGCGCACCGTCATGTCGACGAACAGTTCGCGACCCTCCGGGCATTGCACGATGCCCTTGCGCGCGATGGTCGCCGCGGTGAACCCGCGCAATGACGCGCCCTCGCGGCGGATATCGCCCGCATAGGGCAAAAAGCCGGAGATGGTATTGAACAATGTGGTCTTGCCGGCGCCGTTCAGTCCGACCACCGAGACGAACTCGCCGGCATGGACGTGGATCGACACATCGTCGAGCGCCTGCGCCTTGCCGTAATGCACGCTGACATTCTTGACCTCAAGGAACGGCGTCGTGGTGTCGCGGAACGAGGATTCCGGCCGCGCCGCGGTCTCGATGGTACCGCCGAGATAGACGCGCCGCACGGTCTCGTTGCGCATCACCTCGTCGGCGGTGCCTTCGGCGATGCGCTCGCCGACATACATGGCGAGCACGCGGTCGACCAGGCGCGCCACGCTTTTGACGTTGTGATCGACCAGCAGCACCGCGCGGCCGTCGTCGCGCAATTCACAGATCAGATCGGAGAACGCCGCGGTCTCTTTCGACGTCAGCCCGGCGAACGGCTCGTCGATCAGCAGCACCTGGGGATCCCGCGCGATTGCTTTCGCAATCTCGATCTTGCGCAGGTCGGCAAACGGCAACGTCGCCGGCCGGCGGTCGAGCACGCCGCTCAAGCCGACGCGCGCGGCGATGGCGCGGGCTTTGGTGTCGGTTTCCGGATCGGCCAAGAGCCGGGTGAGCTTGTCGGGAAGCAATGCCAGTTTGATGTTTTCCAGCACGGTCTGACGATGGAGTGGCCGCGAATGCTGAAACACGATGCCGGCGCCCATGCGCGCGATCCTGTGCGACGGCCAGCCGGCGACGTCGGTGCCGTTGATGCGCACCGAGCCGGCATCGGGCCGCTCGATGCCCATGATCAGCTTCATCACCGTCGACTTGCCGGAGCCGTTCGGGCCGATCAGCCCCAGAATTTTCCCGGCGTCGACGCTAAATGTCATGTCCTTGACGGCGACCAGGCCGCCGAAGCGCTTGGTGAGGCCCCGCACTTCGAGATGCGCATTTTTTTCGGCCATGCTCACGAAGTCTCTTTGCTGCGGGTGAGCAGGCCGAAAAATCCATTCGGAAAAAACAGCACGACGACCAGTGCCATGGCGAAGACGATGAAGTTCGCCAGATCGCCGACCGGGCGGAGCGCTTCGCTCATGGCGATAATGAATATCGAGCCGAGCACGGCACCGAGGATGGTGCGCCGGCCGCCGATCACGACGGCGATGATGATCTGCACGCCGACGGTGATGTCGATGAAGGTGCCGACCGACGCCGAGCCGAGATAGAACACAAGGAGCGCGCCGGCGAGGCCGGAGAAGAAGGCGCTGATGACGAAGGCTGTGAGTTTATGTTTGGTGACGTTGAAGCCGAGCGCGCCGGCCTGCACCGCGTCTTGGCCGCTGGCCTGCAGGATGAGCCCGACCGGCGAGCGCGACAGCGCGAACAGGATGGCGCCGCTTATGGCCATGAACCACAGCGCGATCTGGTAGTTCTTGGCGTCGCTGATGGTGATGACGTCGGGCACGGTCAGGCCGATCTCGCCGCCGGTAAGACTGGCATCGACCACGACAAAATTCTGCAACATCAGCACGGCGACCAGCGTGGTGAGCCCGAAATAAGGTCCGCGCACCCGCAATGCCGGCAGCGCCAGCACCACGCCGCCCGCGACCGCCGCAAGCGCGCCGGCGGCGACGCAGAGCCAGATCGGCGGCTGATAGAGATTGTCCAAAATGCCCGCCGTATAGGCGCCGGTGCCGATCAGAAATGTCGGGCCGAAATTGACTTCGCCGGCAAAGCCGAACAGCAAATCCCACGCCATGGCGAACACGCCGAAATAAAAGGCGATGGTCAGGAGGCCCAGGATGTAGCCCGAAACGCCGAGCGGCAGGAACGCGGCCAGCGCGACCGCGATGAGGCCGATCAGCAGAACGCGCGTGGTCGAAAGACTGCCCATCTAGCGGCGCCCCAATAGCCCGCGCGGGCTGACATACATCACGACGACGAGGAGAAGCAGGGCCGGAATGGTGCGATAGGCCGGCGAGATCAGATAGGCGGTAAGCGTTTCCAGATAGCCGACCACATAGGCCGCGATCAGCGCGCCGGAAACGCTGCCCAGCCCGCCGAGCACGACGATCGAGAACGCGCTCGCTGTCAGCGGCCCGACGCTATAGGACGACACGCCGAGAAACATGCCGAGCAAAACGCCGGCGACGCCGACCAGCACGCCGTAGATCGCCCACACGGCGATGTAGACCTGCGACAGCTCAACGCCCAGCAAGGTCACGCCGCGCGGATTCATCGACGCCGCCAGCACCGCCTTGCCGGCGCGGGTGCGATTGACGAGGAGCCACAATATGCCAATCACCAGCCAGCACACCACCGCGGTGAAAATCTCATTCGCCGGCGTGCGCACGCCGACGATCCGCACCACGCCTTCAACGATCGGCGCCACGGTTTTCGCATTGTTGGTGTAGAAATAGGCAATCAGCTCCTGGAGCATGATGCCCCACAACAGCGTCGCGGTGAGGATAAAAATCTCCTTTTCCTGCTCGCGAATTTTGCGCGACTGCTGCAGCGGCCGCACGATCAGGAAATAGGTGATCATGGAAGCGACGAAGCCGACGGCAATGCCGATCATGGCGCCCGCATAGGGCCCGACATGCAAATCGTTGCCGGCAGCCCAGGCGGCGACCACGGCAGCCACCATCAGCGCGCCATGGGACAGATTGAGCACGCCGGAGACGCCGAAAATCAGCGCAAAGCCCGTGGCGCCGAGCGCATAGAGCGAACTGATCGCAAAGCCGTCGATCAGGATTTGCCAGAACAGCATCGGTCAGACACCACGATCACGCAATCTACCCCCAACAGCATTCTCCCCGCTCGCAGGCGCGGGCGGGGAGAATTTAGGAAAGCGTCGATCGTACCCGTCAGTTGGCCGCGCCGACCTTGATGAACTTCGGGAACTTCAGCTTGCCGTTGGCGACATTGGCCGGCCACAGATTGGTCTGCTTGCCGTCCTGCCATTGCAGCATCAGGCCGGTGATGGTGTCGGGTCCGACCTTGAGCGCGTGCGGATTGGGCGAGTCCTTGCCCTTGAACTGCACGCGGCCGATGGTGCCGACGTAATCGGTCTTCTCCAGCGCATCGACCAGCTTGTCGGAATCGGTCGAGCCGGCGCGCTTGAACGCCTCGGCGAGGTAATAGACCTCGTCATAGGCGGTATAGCCGCAATAGGACGGGAAATTGCCGTACTTCGCCTTGAACGCGGCGACGAACGGCAGCGTCTTCGGCGTCACCGCGACGCCGGGCCCCGACACGGCTTGATACAGCACGCCTTCAACCGCGCCGTTGGTATCGTTCCAGAAGCTCGAATTGGTCGCCTGCGCCGAAATGCCGAACATCGGGATCGGCACCTCTTGCTGCTTCCACTGCACCGTTGGCTGTACGCCGACGTGGGCAATGCCGGTGATGATCACGTCGGGCTTTTCGCCTTCGATCTTGTTGAAGATCGGCGTGAAGTCGGTGGTATCCGGCGAGACGCGGATATGGTCGATCACCTGCAAGCCGATCGTCGGCAGGCATTTGATGTATTCGGCGTCGAGCGGCGTTGTCCACGCCGCGTCCTCGCTCATCACCACGGCGGTCTTCATGTGCAACTGATCGACCAGAAGGTCTTTCGCCGGAGCGCAGACCGAATCCGCGATGCTGGTCGAGGTCAGATAGCCGTGGAACGTATATTTGAGGTTGTCGTAATCCTTGGCGATGTTCTGGGTGATGACGTCGGACGCGGCGCCCGGCGTCACCATCACGGTCTTCAAGCGGCCGGTCCATGGCTCGAGGGCCAGCACGACCTCGCTGATATAGCTGGCGATCACCGCGTTGACGTGATCCTCGTTCACGGCGCGCTGGAACGCGCGCACCGATTCCGCGGCGGAGGAGTGATTGTCGTAGGACACGATTTCGATCTTCTTGCCGTCGACGCCACCCGCGGCATTGATCTCGTCGGCGGCGAGCTGGGCGGCCAGCGGGATCGATGAGGCAGCGACCGCTTGCGCCTCGGCGATGACGCCGATCTTGATGGTGTCCGCCGCGTAACCGGGCGCCGTCAGCACCAGCGCAAGGCCAGTCGCGCCGGCCGCAATAATGGCGCGCTTATCGAGCTTTCGCATCGTCGTTCCTCCCTGGATTATTGCAGTCATCTCGCACCGGATGACGGCTTGGCGGCCAGTCTAGCCCATCGCCTTGGACCGGCAAGCGCGTTTTTGTCGCGTAAATCTCATGTTTTTAGCCGGCCGGCCGGCCGGCTGGGTCGGCGCGCGTCCTCACCGGTTGGAATGCCTAGTCGCCACGCGCCAATGTCCGTTATGCTGGCGCATCAGGGCGGAAGCGAAAACCGAAACGCTATAAGCGCAGGGGCACTATGAAACAGCTCACCATCGGCGACGTCACCATCACCAGCATCATCGAACGCGACGGGCCGTGGCGGAAGCCGGAAGACATGTTCCCGGCTTACGATGCCGAGGTCGGCAAGCGCCATCTCGCGGCGCTCGACCAGGAAGTATTCGACCCGGTGTCCGGCAAGATGGTCATCACCTATCAGACCTACGTGGTGCGCACGCCCAAGCACACCATCCTGATCGACACCTGCACCGGCGAGGACAAGGGCTATCCGCCGCCGATGGATTTTCCGAAACAGCCATGGCTCGACGGCTTCCACGCCGCAGGCTTGCGCTTCGAGGACATCGACTACGTCTTCTGCACCCATCTGCACATTGACCACACCGGCTGGAACACGATGCTGCGCAACGGCCGTTGGGTGCCGACCTTCCCAAAGGCGAAATACATTTTCCACAAAGGCGAATATGCCGCATGGGAGGAGGAGGCCAAACGCGGCGGCAATCGACCCGGCGGCGGCGGCAATGTGTGGCCGTTTAATTGCGA
>DATHHM010000269.1:0-13261 GCA_035317145.1 Xanthobacteraceae bacterium
ATCCCGAACGTGCTCGGCGAGGGCGCCTGGGACAAGTTCAAGAACTTAAAGCGCCTGACCGACGAGATCAGCGCCCGGCCGGCGGCGCAGAAGGCGACCGCGCTCAAGGATCGCCACAAGTTCAAGACCGAGATGGACCAGGAAGCGCTCCACGCCATGTTCCCGCATCTCAAGGAGAAGGTGGCGTAGCTTCCGGCGGGATTACGGGACAAAAGAAAACGGCGCGGCTGTTAAGGCCGCGCCGTTCTTGTTGTTGCGCCTTGCGCTATCAGAAAATCTTGATCGCGCTTTGCAACGTTTGCCACACGCCCCAGGCGAGCGGGATGCCGACGAACAGCCAGAAAATAGTCGCCGGCAGGTCGATGCCGCCTTTGCCGATGCCGAATGAGCCCGAAGGCGCGGCGCCGGACGCACTCGCGGCTTGCAGCTTGGTCACCTCTTCCGCGCTCATGTACCACTTGGCCGCCACCGGCTTGACCAGAGCATTGCAGATCAGGCCGATCACCAGCATGCCGCACAGGATGTACATGGTGTAGTCGTAGAGGTGGTCGCGCGGCACGCCGGCGGCGAGCTGCGCCTCGCGGATATAGTTCACCACCACCGGGCCGATGATGCCGGCGGTCGACCACGCGGTCAGCAGGCGGCCGTGAATGGCGCCGACGAACTGCGTGCCGAACATGTCGGCGAGATAGGCCGGCACCGTGGCGAAGCCGCCGCCGTACATCGACAGGATGATGCCGAAGGCGAGCACGAACAGCGCCTTGTTACCGGTCTGGGCGAAGTACGGCGCCGAGGCATAGAGCACGATGCCGAGGATGAAGAACGTGTAGTAGGTGTTCTTGCGCCCGATATAGTCGGACAGCGACGCCCAGAAAATCCGGCCGCCGATGTTGAACAGCGACAGCAGACCGGCGAAGCCCGCCGCGATGCCGGCGATGGTCGTCTTCTGCGCGGCATCAAGCGCGTTGAAGCCGAGCTCGGGATGGCCGATCAGCCTGCCGCCGAAAATCTCCTGCAGCATCGGCGAAGCCATGCCGATGACGCCGATGCCGGCGGACACGTTCAGGCACAGCACCCACCAGATCAGCCAGAACTGTGGCGTCTTGTGCGCGTCTTTCAGATGCACCTGATGCTGGGTGATCATCGACTTCGCTTCGCTGGGCGGCGTCCAGCCATCCGGCCGCCAGCCGGCCGGCGGCAGGCGATAGCGGAACGCACCGACCATCATGAAGAAGAAATAGATTGCGGCCATGGCGAGGAAGGTTTGCCATGCGCCGACGTCGGTCGGCGTCTTGAAATAGTTCATCAGCAGGTTGGCGAGCGGTGCGCCGATCATGGCGCCGCCGCCGAAGCCGGCGATGGCAAAACCTGTCGCCATGCCGCGGTGATCGGGAAACCATTTGATCAGGGTCGACACCGGCGAGATATAGCCTAGCCCGAGGCCGACGCCGCCGATAACGCCGGAGCCCAGCCACATCAGCCAGAGCTGATGGATGTAGATACCGATGGCGCCGAGCACGAGGCCACCGGCCCAGCATACCGCGGCAACGACGCCGGCTTTGCGCGGTCCGACCCGCTCGAGCCAGCCGCCCCAGAGTGCCGCCGATACGCCGAGCACGACAAAGAATAGCGTGAACATCCAACCCATGCTGGCGACGCGCCAGTCGCAGGTCGTCGTGAACAGCTCCTGCGCCAGCGACATGTCGGGACAGGCCTTCGATGCCGTGATCCCGAGCGCCCGCGACAGCGGCAGCCAAAACACCGAAAAGCCGTAGGCCATGCCGATGCAGAGATGGATGCAGAGCGCCGCGGGCGGCACCAACCATCGATTGAAGCCCGCTGTGGCGATGGTCCTTTCGCGATCCAGGATGCCGGCGCCCGTGGCCGGCATGGCTTGATCGAATGTCGTCGTCATCGGTTTTCCCCCAAGATTTGCGCTTTTATGGCGCGTTATGCGGTCAAAGTGTCCGTCCGCGCCGGTAGAATCAATCGCGCGATTCATATCGCCCGATAGAAAAAACAAATACTGCCATAGCCAAGGGCTATATCCCACCGTTCAAGGCGGGGCTGGCGCGCAGGTTGTATCAATCGGCGAGCGACGGCGCCAGCCGCCGGGCCTCGGCAACCAGCGCTGCGGTCAAGGGTTTCATGGGTTTGCGGGCCAGCACCACCAGGCCGATGGTGTGGCTTGCCTCCGGTTCGACGATCGGAATCGCGCGCAGCGTATCGGTGAGGCCGAGTGTCGCAGCGAGCCGCGCCGGCATCACGGTCGCCCAGCGTCCGGTGCGGACATGGGTGTAGAGCAAAATCAACGCATTCGATTCGAGCATCGGCTTGAGCTCACCGCCGGCGTCGCGCATCAGATCTTCGATGATCCGGCGTATCTTGGTGTCGGGCGTCAGCATGCAGAGCGGAACTTGCGCGACTTCCGCCCACGTCACCTTGTCGCGGTCGCCAAGCGGCGCGTCGGCCGACGTCAAGAGACAATAGCGCTCACGATAGAGCGGGATGCCGGTGATACGGCCGTTCGGTTCGTGGTCGAGATAGGTCACGCCGGCATCGATCTCGAGATTCTCCAGGAGGCTGAGAATCTGCTGCGCGTTGTGAGACAAAATGCTGAATTGAACGTCGGGATGGCGCTCGTGATAGAGCGCGGTCAGCGGTTCGATCACGGCATGCGCCATCGGGACCGCGGCGATGCGCAGCCGGCCGGTCAGCCCGTGCTTGAGGGCGTGGACCTCCTCGCGCATGGCGCGGCTGTCGCCGACGATGCGGCGCGCCCAGTCGAGCACCCGCTCGCCTTCCAGCGTGAAATCCTGGAACCGCGAGCCGCGGTTGACCAGAAGCACGCCGAAACTATCTTCGAGTTGCTTGACGCCGGCCGACAGCGTCGGTTGGGTGACGCCGCAGGCCTCGGCCGCCCGGCCGAAATGTTGTTCGCGCGCCAGCGCCAGCAGGAATTCGAGCTTATCGATCACAACCTATCGCTCCCCATGGACACCGTGACGCGGCGTGCGCGATTTGCGAAATTTGGATATATCCGGCCTGAATGCCTATCTTGACGGGCATGCAGATGATAGAAAATTCCGAGGGCAGTCAATATATCAATAGAATATCTCTATTGAATAATCCGCAAATCGCGCTTGTTTTACAGCAGCGCCGCGCGCTTTTTGCTTTTCGCGAGGAAATATGACCGTCACCGAGCAGCCGCCGACCTTACCGCCCGCCCAACGCGGGGGAGGCGGTCGACGCCGGCCGGCGCGCACGCCGAAGGGCCGGCAGGTCGATCCGCAGGCGGCGGCGGATATCGAGGCGCTGCTCACCGATCGGCCGCGGCGGCGCGATCTCCTGATCGAGCATTTGCATCTCATCCAGGACCATTACGGCCATCTGTCCGCCGCGCATCTCGCCGCCTTGGCGCAGGAGATGAAGCTCGCGCTCACCGAAGTCTACGAGGTCGCGACCTTCTACGCTCACTTCGACGTGGTGAAGGAAGGCCAGACGCCGCCTCCTGCCGTCACCGTGCGGGTGTGCGATTCGCTGTCATGTGCGCTTGCCGGCTCCGAGCATCTGTTGGCGGCACTGCCGATGAAACTCGGGCCGGGCGTGCGGGTGGTTCGCGCGCCTTGCATGGGAGCGTGCGATCGCGCGCCGGCCTGTGCGGTCGGCCATGTCCAGGTGCTCAATGCCGATATGGCGAAGGTCGCGGCTGCCGCGGCGAAGCCGACCCATGCCCATGCCTATCCCACGCCCACGGCGTTCGACGCCTATGTGGGCGGGGGCGGCTATGGGTTGCTGAAAGCCTGCATCGGCGGCGCGCGCACGCGCGACGACATCATCAAGGCGGTCAGCGATGCCGGCTTGCGCGGCCTTGGCGGCGCCGGCTTTCCGACCGGGCGCAAATGGTCGTTGGTGCGGGCCGAGCCGGCACCGCGCCTGTTCGCGGTCAACTGCGACGAAGGCGAGCCCGGCACATTCAAGGACCGCTATTATCTTGAACAAGACCCGCACCGCTTCATCGAAGGCATGCTGATCGCGGCATGGATCGTCGAGGCCGCCGACACTTATCTTTATGTCCGCGATGAATATCCCGAAGTGATCCTGCTTCTTGTCGAAGAGATCGCCAAGGTCGAGGCCGCCGGTCTTGCCAGCCACACCAAGATCCACCTGCGTCGCGGCGCCGGCGCTTACATCTGCGGCGAAGAATCGGCGATGATCGAATCGATCGAGGGCAAGCGCGGCCTGCCGCGCCATCGGCCGCCTTATGTCGCGCAAGTCGGCCTGTTCGGCCGTCCGACGCTTGAACAAAACGTCGAGACGTTGTTCTGGGTGCGCGACATCGTCGAGAAGGGCGCCGACTGGTTCACCTCGCAGGGCCGCCACGAGCGCAAAGGCTTTCGCAGTTTCTCGGTGTCGGGCAGGGTCAAGAATCCCGGCGTCAAGCTTGCGCCGGCAGGCGTCACCGCGCGCGAACTGATCGACGAGTTCTGCGGCGGCATGGCGGACGGCCACAGCTTCAAAGGCTATCTGCCGGGCGGCGCCTCGGGCGGCATCCTGCCGGCCGCGATGGCCGACATCCCGCTCGACTTCGGCACTCTGGAAAAATATGGCTGCTTCGTCGGCTCCCACGCGGTCGTCATCCTGTCCGATAAGGACGACATGAAAGCGGTGGCGCTCAACCTCATCAAATTCTTCGAAGACGAGAGCTGCGGCCAATGCACGCCATGCCGGGTCGGCACCGAGAAGGCCGCCCACCTGATGGCCAACGGGCCGTGGGACCCGGCCCTCCTGGACGAACTCTCCACCCTGATGCGCGACGCCTCGATCTGCGGCCTGGGCCAGGCGGCGCCGAATCCGTTGCTTTCTGTGCTAAAATACTTTCCCGAAGAACTGACCAAGCCGCTGGGACGTTGGTGATCTTTTACCCCTCCCCCTTGTGGGGAGGGGCAGGGGTGGGGCAGTAGGAGCCCGCGCAGATGCCGCGAACAAATATCGAGCCAGGAATACGCGGCCGCGCCCACGCGTTGCGACGCAAGCCGACGGATGCCGAACGAAAAATGTGGTGGCTTTTGCGCAGTATGAAACCTCTCGGCATGCATTTCCGCAGGCAGGCGCCGATCGGACGTTATATTGCTGACTTCGCCTGGCACTCGGGAAAGATCGTCATCGAGCTTGACGGGTCGCAGCATGCGGACGTGCGCAAAGAATATGATTTACGCCGCACGGCATGGCTGCAATCGCAAGGCTATTGCGTCCTGCGCTTCTGGAATAACGATGTGTTGAAGTCGCCGCAGAGTGTTGGCGAAGCCATTCTGGCGGCAGTCGGCGACCGCAATCGCGTAGCACCCGAAGACCCCACCCCTACCCTTCCCCACAAGGGGGAGGGGTTTATGCCGGCGCAAGCTTAAGGTTGATAATATGACCGACTCGAACGAACAAAAAACCGCTGGCACGGCCGCCAATACCTTTCTGATCGACGACCGCGAAGTCGACATCCGCCCCGGCGAGACCATTTTCAACGCCGCGCTCCGGCTCGGCATCGCGCTGCCGCATCTTTGCTATTCGCCAAAGCCCGGCTACCGGCCCGACGGCAATTGCCGGGTCTGCATGGTCGAGATCGAGGGTGAGCGCGTGCTGGCGGCAAGCTGCATCCGCACGCCTGCGCCCGGCATGAAGATCAAGACCGCAACCGACCGCGCCAAGACCGCGCGCAAGATGGTGGCGGAGCTGCTTTTGACCGACCAGCCGGCCCGCGAGGTCGCCCACGATCCGGATTCCGAGTTTTGGAAAGTCGCGACCCGCATGGAGCTCAAGCAGGGCCGCTTCCCGCGCCGCGCGACGCCCGCGCCGGACCGCAGCCACGTGGCCATGGCGGTCAATCTCGACGCCTGCATCCAGTGCAATCTGTGCGTCCGCGCCTGCCGTGAAGTGCAGGTCAACGACGTCATCGGCATGGCCGGCCGCGGCTTTGGCGAAAAGATCGTGTTCGACTTCGACGATCCGATGGGCAACTCGACTTGCGTGGCCTGCGGTGAATGCGTGCAGGCCTGCCCGACCGGCGCGCTGATGCCGGCGACCATGGTCGACGAAAACAACGTCTATAAGGGCAAGCCCGACCGCACGGTCGACAGCGTCTGCCCCTATTGCGGCGTCGGTTGCCAGCTCACCTACCAGATCAAGGACGACAAGATCGTCGCGGTCACCGGCAAGAACGGCCCGGCCAACCAGAACAGGCTCTGCGTCAAAGGCCGCTTCGGCTTCGACTACGTGCACAATCCGCAGCGTCTGCTCAAACCGATGATCCGCAAGGACGGCGTGGCGAAAGTGCCGCATGAGGACATCGACCCGTCCAATCCGTGGACGCATTTCCGCGAGGCGACCTGGGACGAGGCGCTCGATCGCGCCGCTTCAGGCTTGAAGAAAATCCGCGACCGCGACGGGCCGCGGGCGCTGGCCGGTTTCGGCTCGGCCAAAGGCTCCAACGAGGAAGCGTATCTGTTCCAAAAACTGGTGCGCACCGGTTTCGGCACCAACAATGTCGATCACTGCACCCGGCTGTGCCACGCCTCCTCGGTGGCGGCGCTGCTCGAAGGCGTCGGCTCGGCGGCGGTGACGGCGACCTTCAACGAGTGCAAGAATTCCGACGTCATCATCGTCATCGGCGCCAATCCGACGGAGAACCATCCGGTCGCCGCCACGTTCTTCAAGCAGGCGGCCAAGCGCGGCGCAAAACTCATCGTCATGGATCCGCGCGGGCAGGCCTTGAAGCGTCATGCCTGGCGCATGATGCAGTTCAAGAACGGCGCCGATGTCGCCATGCTCAACGCCATGCTCAACGTCATCGTCGCCGAAAAACTCTACGACCAGCAATATATCCAGACCTATGTCGAGGGTTTTGACGCGTGGAAGGAAAACGTCAAGGATTTCACGCCGGAGGAAATGGCGCCGATCTGCGGCATTCCCGCCGACACGCTGCGCGAGGTGGCGCGCACCTATGCGCGCGCCGAAAGCGCCATCATCTTCTGGGGCATGGGCGTGTCGCAGCACACCCATGGCACCGACAATGCGCGCTGTCTGATCGCGCTGTCGCTGATCACCGGCCAGATCGGCCGGCCCGGCACCGGGCTGCATCCGCTGCGCGGCCAGAACAACGTGCAAGGCGCTTCCGACGCCGGCCTCATTCCGATGTTCTTCCCAGACTACAGGTCGGTCGAGAACCCGGACATCCGGGCGGAATACGAGAAGGCCTGGGGCGTCAAGCTCGATCCGAAGAAGGGCAAGACCGTGGTCGAGATCATGGATGCGGTGCACGCCGACGAGATCAAGGGCATGTACATCGAAGGCGAGAATCCGGCGATGTCGGATCCCGACCTCAACCATGCGCGCCAGGCGCTGGCGCATCTCGAGCACCTGGTGGTGCAGGATCTGTTTCTCACCGAGACCGCGATGTATGCCGACGTGGTGCTGCCGGCCTCCGGCTGGCCGGAGAAGGACGGCACGGTCACCAACACCAACCGCCAGGTGCAGATGGGCCGCCAGGCGCTGCCGCTGCCCGGCGACACGCGTCATGACCTTTGGATCATCCAGGAGATCGCCAACCGCATGGGCTGCGGCTGGACCTACAAGCACGTCAGCGAGGTCTTCACCGAGATGGCGTCGATGATGCCGGCGCTCGCCAATATTTCCTGGGAGCGCGTCGACCGCGAATACGCGGTCACTTATCCCGTCGATGGGCCCGACGTGCCGGGCCGCGACGTGGTGTTCGACCAGGGTTTCCCGCGCCCGGGCGGCTTCGCCAAGCTTGTCGCCACCAAGCTGCAGCCGCCGGACGAAGTGCCGGACGAAAACTATCCGTTCATCCTCACCACCGGGCGCCAGCTCGAACATTGGCACACCGGCGCCATGACACGCCGCGCCTCAACGCTCGATGCGCTCGAGCCGTCGGCGGTGGCTTCGGTGTCGCGCGGCACCATCACCAAGCTCGGCATTGCTCCCGGCGACATGATCCGCGTCGTGACCCGCCGCGGCGTGGTCGAGCTCTATTCGCGCCAGGACGACGCCATTCCGGACGGCGTGGTGTTCATCCCCTTCGCCTACGTCGAGGCGGCGGCGAACCTGCTCACCAATCCAAAACTCGATCCATTCGGAAAAATTCCCGAGTTCAAATTCTGCGCGGCGCGCGTCGAGGCGGTCGACCCGGCGACGCGGGTGGCGGCGGAGTAGGCAGCCGACGCAGCGATCATCCAAGGCTGAATTGCGGGATGAGCAAATATAGGGCTTGCTAGTTTTACAACTGAAGATAGTATCGCCACCAAATTAATAGCTGATGAGTGTGTTATGTGGAAGGCGATTAAGAGCTACCTGACATTTAAGCGAGCCACTTTCATAATTACGGTTCTAATAGTCCCGTTCGCCCTCGTTGTAGTGGAATATCGGACGGGCGAAACTTGGCTTATCGTTGGTTTATTATTTGTGATTGTTTCGGTACTCACAGCTTTCGCTGTAGAACACAACTTTACGCCACCTCCCTATCGTCAACTTCGTAAAAAGCACGCAACTGCGCGATCGAAAGCCCGAGATAATCCTATTCTGCAGAAATATTATGATGATGGCGTGGCCAGGACGGAAAAGGAATTGGATGACGTTATAAATGAGCGTTTTATTTTCGTTGTGTCTCAAGTTCCCGAAATGTCAGTTTACGCGATGCAACTCGTTGACAATCGCTGCGTCCTGACCTTCCCGCTTGAACAAAGCGAAGCGTTGCTCACCCCAGACTCCGGTTCTGCCTATAGATATTACCTGGCAATGGTGAGCGCATCGCAGCGCATGAAACAAAAGGGTCTTGGCCCAGTAATTCGCATTTTCATTTTAAATAGAGTCGTAGAGCTTAGCTCACGCATTTTGCAGTTCATAAATAAAAATATAAATGACGGAATCGAAGTACGAGTCATATTCGAAGACGATCTGCCCCCTGTCCCGACCAGTCTTGAATCGCTTGACTTCGGTTGTTATGAAACTGCGGCTGGAAAAAAATGGGCGATGCTTTTAAGGCGGCACGAATCATCTGATAATGCCGGATTAGTCGATTACATAGTTGACGCTGATGCTGAGCGAGTGTCGCTATACTCCAACTATGCAGACGAATTGCTGCGCAAAGCAAAGACCTTCGATGAAGTCATGAAGCTGGTTCTTCGGCCCGTAAATCGCGACCTATGGCCTACATATTTTGCAGCGCGACGATATGAAATGCTTCCACCGCATGGATTGAGCGACGAAGACGCCGACTATGTCGTCTCGTCCGCGCTGAAGCGCCATAACGATCCTTCCGCAGCGTCCGTTCTTATCCTTGGCTTTACGCCAAAACTCATTAGAAACTTGCTGGCGGCAAAAGTTGGCAACATCGTTTCGCTAGATCAATGCGAAAGTAAGCCTGCAGAATATGGAGACTCGATTAAATTTGAAACTGGAAATTGGTTGGAAGCCGATCTTGGTGAGAAGTTCGACGCAATTGTTTTTGACGAATCGATAAATAACCTTTCGAGAATCCAATTGAGCTTGTTCTTTCCCAGGATGGCTCGTTTACTAAAGAGTCACGGGTTTCTGGTCGGCAGAGTAATGGGTCGTTACGACAATGAACAGGCAAACAAGTACGGGAATTTGTCGGCCGGTCAAGCGATCGAGCGTTTGAGGCGCATAAAAGGGGAGACGCACGATGATTTTGCGCCTCTGATTATCTGCCTGATGCATTCAAAGAACATTTCTTTTTCACCCTCTCAATCTGTGGTGGATTGCGAGCGATGGAACCAAACATTGATTCAGCTCAGAGACGATGGATATATTTCTGATGCTGAATATAGAAATTGGCGATTGCAGTTTGACTTTAAGTTATTGTCGCCGGATCAAGACATTTTGTTCAAAGAGGCGAGATCGGCTAGTTTTTCTTTGAGCGAGACGCGGCCCGTGCAGGGGGCATACGTGGATAGATGTCCCGATACGATTGAATTCTTTAAACTGTATAATTTTGAAAACATCGCCAGCTGAGAACGACGCAAGACCTCAGCAGGGAAACAGAGAAAAACGTCGGCCAGCTAGGTTTGCCGACGATGCGCCCCGGAAAACACGACTGGTTGCGAGAGCCTACCAAGACATACTCAAATTGAGAAGGGCCGAATTTCCCTCCAAGGTGTGCGGCGTCTCGTCTCCTGCCAGAAGGAACTCTAGGATAGGTTCGACGTTGCGCGCGACGGCGGCTGTGAACGCGAATGAAGAACAGCGACCCGCACGACGAGATCGTGCGCCTGGAGGCGCAGATCGAGGCGCTTTCGGACAAGATCGAGAATTGCCGCAAATTCATCTTGGCAGGGCGGATAGCCACGGCCATTGGCGGCATCTTGCTTGTCGTGCTTTTACTCGGCGCGATCCGGTTCGATCTGCAGCTGATGATGCTCGCCATGGCTGCCCTGCTCGGCGGCATCGTGGTGTGGGGCTCGAACGGCTCGACCGCCAACGAAGCTGAGAACGAATTGGCCGCGGCCGAGGCGAACCGCAAGGCGTTGATCGGCCTGATCGATCTGCGCGTGGTCGCGGAGCGGCCGACCCTGCATTGAGACGCATTGTCGGGCCTCGCGCCGCCGAATATCATGCGGCAAAATAGTTTTGGGAGGAAAACGCCATGGCCTCTTCGCATGTCTTCGCCGGCGTCGGCGGGTATTACGGCGGCAATCAAGGCAACCTCGCCGGCGTGTTCCGCCGCGACGCCGCGGGCGCGGATTGGCAGCATGTTCTGACCGAGCCTGAGGCCTATACGGTGTTCGTGCATCCGCGCGATCCGAACCTCGTGCTCGCCGGCACCAAAGACGGCATTTATCGCTCGACCGATCGCGGCGCGTCGTTCAAGCGCGCCAATTTTCCCGATAGCGGCGTGCAAGTCTGGTCGTTCTTGCCGGATCCCGCCGATCCGCGACGGATGCTCGCCGGCGGCTCGCCGGCTTCGATCTATCGCAGTACCGACGCGGGCGAGAGCTGGGCGCGGCAAGCCGATCCGAAATTGCCGGATCGCGGCAAGGCGCCGTTCGCCGTGCGGGTGATGCGCTTTGCCCGCCACCCCAGCCGGCCGGATGAAATCTATGCCGCGCTCGAGGTCGGCGGCGTGATGCGTTCGACCGACGGCGGCGAGAGCTGGAGCGATTGCAGCGAGCACCTGATCCGCCTGTCGATCGATGAGCCGCGGTTGCGCAGCAAGATCGTCAGCGATACCGAGGCGGAAGGCATGCTCGACGGTCACGCTATCTGCATGAGCTCAGCCGATCCCGACGCCGTTGTGCTCGCCGTGCGCATGGGTCTGTTCCGGAGCCAAGATCAGGGCAAAACCTGGGAGGATTTGCGGGTCGACCGCTTCTCGCCGTTCACCTATGGCCGCGACATCAAGGTGTCGCCGCAGGACCCGAACACGCTTTATGCCTGCCTCAGCGTCGCCGCATCATCCAAGGACGGCGCGCTCTACCGCAGCCGGGACATCGGCCGCACCTGGCAGCGCTTCGACAAGGTGCAGCCGCACGGCACGCTGATGTCGGTGAGCCTGCACCATTCCGACGCCAAGCAGGTCTACATCGCCGCGCGCTACGGCGAGGTGTTTGGCACGGCGGACGGCGGCGAGAGCTGGCGCGAAACGCCGCTGCCGGCCGGCGTGCAGCATATCTACGCGCTGGCGTGCGGGTGAAGATCGCGCGGCGCTATTTCTTGTCGTCTTTGAAATACGGCTCGACGGTGCCGCTGAGCTTGATGGTCAGCGGATTGCCTTGACGGTCCTTGCCCTTGCCGGCCTCGACGCGGACCCAACCCTCGCTGACGCAATATTCGGCGACGTTGGTCTTCTCGACGCCCTTGAAGCGCACGCCGATGTCGCGCTCGAGGAGCTCGGCATTGTAGTAGGGACTATTCGGATTGGTCGAAAGGCGGTCGGGCAGGGTGTCGGTCATGGCATTATGCTATCACGGTTTTGCAGGGGAGCGCGCTGGGCGTGAATATCCGGGTCGCGACAATCGTCATCGGCCTTCTGGATGCTGCGGGTTGCGCCGTCGTTGCCGTGGGTTCCTATACTTCAGGTTCGGACCCGGCGACGATCGGTTTTGACTACGCCGCGGGCGTGATCGTCACTGGATTATTTTTCGTCACCGGCTTGCCCGCGCTCATCTTGACCTATCTCCGGCGTGCGCCGCGAACCGCGCTGGCGCTGGCCTTGGCCTTCCCGGCGATATTCGTTCTGCTGTTTATCGCCGCGGTCATCATATTCGAGGTGTTGCCGTAGCGCCGCTCAATCGGTCGGCTCGATATGGGCATCCTTACCGAGCTTGATCATGGCCGCCATGTCGTCGGCAAAGAACTTTGCGTATTGATCGGGACTCATCGGCATCGGCTGCACGGCGAGGCGTTCCAGTTTTTCCTGGACGGCCGGCATGGCCAGCGCCTTGGCCACCGCGGCGTTCAGCTTATCGACGATATCGCGCGGCGTCTTGGCTGGCGCCGAGATGCCGCCCCAGAACAGATAGGTGGCGTCCGGGTAGCCCGCTTCGGCAATGGTCGGCACGTCGGGCAGCGCCGCAGCCCGCTTGGTGGTCGATACCGCGAGCGCTGTGACCTTGCACTGGCCGATCAGCGGCAGCGCCGGGGCCAGCGGCAGGAAATAGAAATCCACGCGGCCGGTCATCACGTCGGCGAGCGCTTCGACCGGGCCTTTGTAAGGAATGTGCTGGACGTCGATCCCCGCCGCCAGGCGGAAGCGCTCGCCGGCGATGTGGGACGCGGAGCCGATGCCGGCCGACGCAAAATTCAGCGTGCCGGGTTTTGCCTTGGCCGCCGCGACGAGATCGGCCACGGTTTTGAAGCCTTTTTCAGGAGCCGCCACCAGCACGCTGGGCTGCGCGCCCAGCATCGCCACCGGTTCGAGATCGCGCAGCGCGTCGTAGGGCAGCGATTTATGCAGGATCACCTGCGAGCTCATCGACGCCGAGCTCAAGATGTAGGTGTAGCCGTCGGGATCGGCCCGCACCACCGACGCCGCGCCGACGATGCCACCGCCGCCCGGCCGGTTCTCCAGAACGAAAGGCTGCCCCAGCACTTGCCCGACCTGATCGAGCACGATGCGGGCCACGAGGTCGTTGGCGCTACCGGCGGCGAACGGGCTGATCGCCAGCATCGGCCGGCTCGGCCAATCCGCGGCCGCGGCGGTGCCGGCGATGACCGCGGCGCCGGCCATCGCACC
>DATHHM010000270.1:0-9855 GCA_035317145.1 Xanthobacteraceae bacterium
GGTCTATCTGATGTGCTATTCGGCGGCGTCCTATCGCAGCCGCATCAACCGCCGGCTGATGCTGTCGAAGGACAGCATCAGCCGCGACAACGTGCTCGTCGAATTGCGGCGCGAGCGTGGGCTGACCGCCGGCGGCGATTACCGGCTCGGTCTGATCGCGCTCAACCGGCTGGTCCTGCAATCGGGCCTCACGCTCGGCTTCGCGCGGCTGTTCATCATCTTCGGCGTCATCGCCGTCGTCGTCTTTGCCGCCCTGATGGTGGTCCGGGGCAGTCTCCTCGAAGCCGCGCTAGGGGCGCTGTTCAGCGCAACCGTGCTGCCGTATTTCGTGTTGCGTGTGCTGCGGTCGCGGCGGCAGAGGAAATTCGGCGCCCAGTTTCCCGATGCGCTCGACATCATCGTGCGCAGCCTGCGCGCCGGCCATCCGGTGCCGATCGCCATCGCCATGGTGGGCCGCGAAATGCCCGATCCGATCGGCAGCGAATTCGGCATCGTGTCCGACGAGATCACCTACGGCGCCGATCTGGAAACGGCGATGCGCAACCTGTACGGCCGCATCGGCTCGGACGATCTGCCGCTGTTCGTGACCGCGGTCGCCATCCAGGGTGCCACCGGCGGCAATCTCGGCGAGATTCTGGAAAACCTCTCCGGCGTCATCCGCCAGCGTTTCAAGATGCGGCGAAAGATCCGCGCGCTGGCGGCCGAAGGCCGCGCTTCGGCGATGATCCTCTCGGCGCTGCCGATCGGCATGTTCATCGTCATTCAGGTGATCGCGCCGGATTTTTACGGCTCGATGTGGCACGAGCACCTGACCAAAGTGTTGCTGTTCGGCGCCGCCGGCTGGATGAGCATCGGCAATATCATCATGTTCAAGATGGTCAACTTCAAAATCTGAGCCAAGATCTGAACAATGGACACAAGCTCAACCTTTGCCGTGTTCGGCGACAGCGCGACGACGATGCTGAGCGCGCTGATATTCCTTGCCACCGGCACGCTCGCGTTTGCGGTCATGCTCGGCGTGCGCTCGCGCGAGGCGGTGCGCCGCCGCGCCGCGCGCGTCAATATCGACGACGATGCATCCGGCGGCGGCCGGCGCTCATTGCGCTATTCGGGCGTGCGCGCCGCGCAAAAACTGGTCGCTTACACGACCAAGCATTATTCGTCGGTCGACAGTAAAGACGTTAAAATGCTGCGCCAGCGCCTGATACAGGCCGGCGTCTACAATCCCCACGGCACGGCCTATTTCTTCCTGGCGCGGGGCGCCGGTGCGCTCGGGCTTGCTTTGGCTGCGTTCTTCGTCCTGCCGATGGTGGGCATCGTCACTACGCTGTCGTTCTGGCTGTTCGTCATGGTCGGCGGCGTTCTCGGCTATCTGGCGCCGAGCTTTTATCTCGACCGCCGCATCAAGGGAAAACGCCTCGAACACCAAGCCGGCTTCCCCGATTTCATGGACCTTCTGGTCGTCTGCGCCGACGCGGGCTTGGCCATGGAGGCGGCGCTGGATCGGGTCGGCCGTGAGCTCGGCGTTTCCTATCCTTCGCTTGCCGCCAACATTCACATGGCCAATCTCGAAATTCGCGCCGGCCGGACCATGACGGAAGCGCTCGAACACCTCGGCGACCGGCTCGGCCTCGAAGAGGCGCGCTCCTTCGCCACCCTGATCCAGCAGTCCGACGAGCTCGGCTCCAGCATCAGCGATGCGTTGCGCGTCTATAGCGACGACATGCGCCACAAGCGGTTGTCGCGGGCCGAGGAGAAGGCCTACAGCCTGCCGGCCAAGCTCGCCATTCCGATGATGGTCTGCATCTTCCCGGTGCTGTTCGTGGTGATCCTGTGCCCGGTCATCGTGCGCATGGTCACGGGCACCTGGTGAGCGCCGTTTCGTCGCCCAGCCCGGGCAAGACCGCGGCGAGACCGGCGCGAGGACTTCCTTAACGATCGTCGCCTAGCTTGGCTTGTCCGGTGCTGTCCGCCCATGGGCGGGACGGTCCAATCCGCGCGTGGGGCGGGGGAATCCGGGCGGGGTGTGGTCCGGAGCGCGTGATGAGTATCCGAGTGGCGCGGATCCTGATCGTCGGGGCGGCGTGCCTGATGGGCTTAAGCGCCTGCTCGACCGCGCCGAAACTCAACGACGAAACATCGAGCGCAGCGCCGAAGGATAGCGGCGTCACGGGTCTTCTCAGCGATCTGTGGTCGTCGAAAAAAGACAAAACGGTTGACGGCGGCGACACGACCGGCTCGGTGCAGACGCAGCCGGCGGAACCCGGACCGAGCGGCGAGCCGGTGGCGCCGCTGTCGCATCCCGGCCTGGTCGGTGACGATCCCAACGACGACGTGCAGCGCGGCAAGAAATATTTCCGCAGCAACAATTTCGGTCTCGCCGAAAAGAGCTTCCGCAGCGCCGTGGAAAAGCATCCGAACGACGCCGGCGCCTGGATCGGACTCGCCGCGTCCTATGACCGGCTGCACCGTTTCGATCTCGCCGACCGCGCCTATGCGGCGGCGCTGCGCCTCGTCGGCCCGACGGCGGAAATCCTCAACGACCAGGGTTTTTCCTATATGCTGCGCGGCGACTACGCCCGCGCCCACAAGAAGCTCGAAGAAGCCCGCGCCAAGGACCCATCCAACCCCTACGTCCAGGCTAATCTGCAATTGCTCGAAGAGAGCTACCGCAACGGCAAGGCCATCCAGTAGGTGGCGCTCCGCCGGCGCCTCGACTAGCATCCCCCGCAATCCGGCCTGCCAAGACCGGATCATGTAAGCCCGGGGGAATTTTCAAATGGCCAATTCTGCCACCGTAACGCCTGTGCATGCCGGCGCGCGGCTCGACCGGCTGCCGATCTCGTCGTTCCACTACCGCATCTTCTGGCTGGTCGGCGCCGGAATGTTTTTCGACGGCTATGATCTCTACGTCGCCGGCGGCGTGCTCGCCGCGACCATCCAGACCAAATTCTCTACGCTGCCGCAGAATTTGCAATTCCTGTCGCTGACCTTTGTCGGCATGACGCTGGGCTCGCTGATCACCGGATTCGTCGGCGACAAGTATGGGCGGCGCTTTACCTATCAGATCAACCTTTTGATATTCGGTCTCGCCTCGCTCGCGGCGGCGTTTGCCCAGGACATGCCGCAACTGATCATCTGCCGCTTCGTCCAGGGGCTGGGTCTCGGCGCCGAAATCGTGGTCGGCTACTCGACCTTGACCGAGTTCGTGCCGCCGGCAACGCGCGGGCGCTGGCTCGCGTTCATGGCATTCCTGACGGTGTGCGGTTTTCCGGTCACCGCGATCCTCGGTTATTTGATCATTCCGACGTGGGGCTGGCGGCCGATGTTCGTCATCGCCGGCATCGGCTCGCTGATCGTCTGGTATCTGCGCAAGAAGCTGCCGGAATCGCCGCGCTGGCTGGAAGCACAGGGCCGCACCGCCGAAGCGGAAGCCTTGATGCAGGCGATCGAGAAGGACGTCGCAGCCACCGCCGGCGCGCTGCCGGCACCGACCATCGCCGCGCCGGTCGCGCAGCTCACCGCGGCCGACATGTTCCGCGCGCCGATCCTGCAACGCCTGCTGGTGGGAAGCTGGGTGCTGATCACCATCAATACGCTGATCTTCGGTTTCGTGATCTTCCTGCCGCAATTTTTCCTGCGCCAGGGTCTCACCATCACCAACTCGCTCGGTTACACGGTGGTGCTCGCCGCCGCCTCGCTGGTCGGCTGCGCTTGCGGCGCGGTGTTGTCCGATACCATCGGCCGGCGCTGGAGCATCATCGGCGCCTCCCTCCTCACCATCGTCTCCGGCTGGGTCTACGCGCACTTCAGTGCCGCGTCCGATCCGGTGCTGGTGTTGAGCGTCGGCGCCATACTGATCATCGCCATCTATATCCAGACCGCGATCCTATTCGGCGTCTACACGCCCGAGCTGTTCCCGACCGAGATTCGACTGCGTGCCAATGGCATCTGCAATACGCTGGGCCGTGCCGCCACCGTGGTCTCGCCGTTCGTGGTCGGCTATCTGATGGTGAATTATGCGTTGCCGGGCGTGATCTGGCTGATGATCGCGCTATTGGTCGTGCAGATCGTCGCGGTCTATTGCTGGGGCGTCGAGCCGGCGCGGCGCCCGCTGGAAGGGCTCGATCCCAAAGCCGCTTAGGTCAGCGGTCGGCGTGACGCGGCATGGGCTTCGCAAGCGGGCTTGAACGGGCCGCTTTACGTCGCGATATGAACGTGAGATTGAGGGCGCGCCGAAACCGGCGCGCCTAGCGGGAAATTTCATGTTCGAATCGTTCAAGAGCTTCATTGCCGAATTTGTCGACGGCGAAAAACATCCCGATCAATTCGCCGAGGATGATTACCGGCTCGCCGCGGCCGCCATGCTGGTGCACGCCGCGGCGATCGACGGCGAAATGTCGCCAAGCGAACGCGACAAGCTGCACGCCGTGATCAAACAGCGTTTCGCTCTCGACGACGCCACGACCGACGAACTGATCACCAAGGCCACCGCGGCCGAGCACGAGGCGGTCGACCTTTATCATTTCACCCATCTGCTCAACCGCGCGCTCGATGAAGACGGCCGCGCCAAGGTTGTCGAGATGATGTGGGAAATCGTCTATGCCGACGGCCAGCGCGACGAGCTCGAGGATAATCTGATCTGGCGCGCCGCCGATCTGCTCGGCGTGTCGGCGAACGAGCGCATCGCGCTGCGCCGCCGCGTCGGCGGCGACACGTGAAACCGGTCACGCTCATCACCGGCGCCTCGGCCGGCATCGGCGCGGAGCTGGCGCGCGTTTTTGCCAAACACGGCCATGAGCTTGTTCTGGTGGCGCGGCGCGAAGATCGCCTCATTGCGCTCGCCGATGAAATCGTGGCCGCCGGCCGGCCGCGGCCGGCGGTGCTGGCGATCGATCTCGAACAACGCGACGCGGTCGCGCGCATTGCGGCGGAGCTTTCGTCGCGCGGCCTCGAGCCCGCGATCGTGGTCAACAATGCCGGATTCGGATTGGCCGGCGCGGCCGCCAATCTCAGCCACGCCGAACAGCTCGGCATGATCGACCTCAACATCCGCGCGCTCACCGAATTGTCGCTGGCCTTTGTCGACAGCCTCTCCCGGCATCGCGGCGGCATTCTCAACGTGGCGTCGGTCGCCGCCTTCCTGCCCGGCCCCGGCATGGCGGTCTATTACGCCAGCAAGGCCTACGTGCTGTCGTTCAGCGAGGCGCTGCACCGCGAGCTCAAGCGCCGCGGCATTCGCGTCACCGCGCTGTGCCCGGGCCCGGTGCCGACCGAATTCCAGGCTCGCTCGGGCATGCGCGCGGATCGCTCGCAACAGCTTCTGACACTGACGGCGGATCGCGTGGCGCAAATCGGCTACGACGGCTTCATGCGCGGCAAGCGCGTCGTCGTCGCCGGCTTGGCCAACAAGATCGCGGTCGCCTTGCTGCGCCTGACGCCGCATGCGTTTATTCTCCCGATGATCGAGCGGCACATGCGTGACCCGCGTGGCAGCTTATAGCTGCGTCACGCAACCTTCAAAATCGCCGGTGAACGCGCTAGGACGGGCTTCATACACGTTCGAATCGTCGGATCATGCAGCAGTCGATCCTGATCATCCTGCACCAGGAGCATTCCACGCCCGGTCGCGTCGGCAATGCTTTACGCGAGCTCGGCTACCGGCTCGACGTGCGCCGGCCGCGGTTCGGCGATCCGCTGCCGCAAACCATGGCCGATCATTCGGCCGGCATCATCTTCGGCGGCCCGATGAGCGCCAACGACCAGGACGATTTCATCCGGCGCGAGATCGATTGGACCGCCGTGCCGCTGCGCGAGAACAAGCCCTATCTGGGCATCTGTCTCGGCGCGCAAATGTTCGCGCGCCAGCTCGGCGGCAAAGTGTTTCGCCATCCCGAAGGGCGCGCCGAGATCGGCTACTACCCGATCCGGCCCACAGCCGCGGGCCTTGCCGTCGTCGCGCAATGGCCGGAATGCGTCTACCAATGGCACCGCGAAGGTTTCGACTTGCCGCGCGGCGCCGAGCTGTTGGCCGAAGGCGACACCTTCGAGGTGCAGGCGATCCGTTACGGCTCGGGCTACGCGCTGCAATTTCATCCCGACGTGACCCACGCCATGATGCACAAGTGGACGACGCGCGGCCACGACCGCATGGAGCTTCCGGGAGCGAAGCCGCGCGACAGCCATTTTGCCGACCGTGCCGTCTACGATTATTCGGCGCGGGCGTGGCTCAGCGTCTTCCTCGAGCACTGGATGTCGCAGGCCTGACCGGCATTCCCTGACTTTTCAGCGACGCCGGAAGGCGGCATAATCCGCCTTAGGGGGCTACACCGACAATGCACTCACATGATCTGCCGGGCGCCGGCGGCATTGCGCTGCCCGCGGCCACGTCGCCGTTGCACCGCTTTCTGATCGACTGCCACGCGCAATTTCGCGACGACAACAGCGGCGCCGTCGCCGACTACATTCCGCAGCTCAAGAAGGTCGATCCGCGCTATTTCGGCGTCAGCCTCGCCACCATCGACGGCCATGTCTACGAGGTCGGCGACAGCGCCGTACCCTTCACCATCCAGTCGATCTCAAAAGCCTTCGTCTTTGCGCTCGCGCTGGAAATGTTTGGCGCCGAGCGGGTCGAGGCGGTGATCGGGGTCGAGCCAAGCGGCGACGCGTTCAACTCGATCCGGCTGCGCCCCGATAACCGGCCCTACAATCCGATGGTCAATTCCGGCGCCATCGCCTGCTCCGGTCTGATCCACAAAGCCAAGGGCGGCGAAGCGTTCGAGTTCATCCGCTCGGCGCTCGGCCGCTTTGCCGGCCGCGAACTCGGCGTCGATGAGGCGGTTTTTCTCTCCGAGCGCGAGACCGGCGACCGCAATCGCGCCATCGCCTATCTGTTGTGCAATTATGCGGTGGTCGAGGGCGACGTCAACGCGGTGCTCGACGTCTATTTCCGCCAATGCTCGGTGCTGGTGACGGCGCGCGATCTTGCCGTCATGGCCGCGACGCTCGCCAATAACGGCGTCAATCCAGTCACCGGCGAAGTGGTGATGAAGCCCTATACGGTGGCGCGAACGCTGTCGATCATGACCAGTTCGGGCATGTACGACTATGCCGGCGAGTGGGTCTATCGCGTCGGCATGCCGGCCAAGAGCGGTGTCGGCGGCGGCATCGTCGCGGCGCTGCCGGCGCAGCTTGGGCTCGGCACCTTCTCGCCGCCGCTCGACGATCACGGTAACAGCGTGCGCGGACTGAAAGTCTGCGAGATGCTGTCGACCCATTTCGGCCTGCACATGCTCAATCGTTCCGGCGATGTGCGCACCTCGATCATCGCCGACTACGACATCGGCGGCATCGCCTCGCGACGCAGCCGGCAGCCGCGCGATCAGCAAATCCTCGAAGAGCATCACGGCGACGTCCGCGTCATCGAGTTGGTCGGTGCACTCACCTTCGCCACCATCGACTATGTGTCGCGCAAGCTCGCGGAAAAGCCGACGCCGCTGTTGATCGTCGATTTCCGCCGTGTCGCCTCGATCACCAGCGCCGGCGGGTTGTTGCTCGCCGATATCCTGCGCAGCCTGACCGCCGGCACCGCCAAGGCGATCCTCACCGGCATCGAGCCGAGCTCGCAGGTCTGGACCGTCATCCACCCGCTCGTCGCCGAGATTGCCGGCGTGCGCAGCTTTCCCGTGCTCGACGAAGCCCTCGAATGGACGGAAGACCAGATCATCTTCCGCTACGGCGGTTTTGTTGCGCTCAAGGACAGCGCCCATCTGAAAGAGCAGGCGCTGCTCTCCGGCCTCACCGATGAAGAGATCGCCGGGATTGCGGCGCTCGGCGCCGTGCGCCGCTATGCCGCCGGACAGCGCATCGTTGCCGCCGACGAGCCGGCGTCGTCGCTGTTCTTTTTGCAGAGCGGCATGGTCAGCGTGAAGCTGCCGAGCGGCGTACGGCTCGCGAGCCTCGACCAGGGCATGGAGTTCGGCGAAATGGCGCTGCTCGAAGACCGGCGGTCGGCCGACGTCTGGGCCGACACCGCGGTACAATGCCTGGAATTGCCGATCGAGGAATTCAATAAATTCCGCGTCGAGAACCCCCACGCCGCCGAGCGCATCGCGCGCAATCTCGCCGGCATCCTGTCGAAGCGCCTGATCCTGGCCAATGCCAAGATCGATCTGCTCAGCGCGTATTGAATTCCAGAGCATGATCCGGAAAAGTGGAAGCCGGCTTTTCGAAAGATCCTGCTCCACTGAAATGCTAGAGCGTAAATCGATTCAATTAACGTCTTCCTTGAGCAGTGGCTCGGCGCGTGAATAGCGCCGGCGCGATGTCGTCAATCACCGTTCGCTATCGCCCTTGATATCGACCAGGGCGATTCCGTTCACCGCGCTGCAAGCGAGCGCGAGGTGATGGCCGTCCGGTGTCGGCATCATGTTACGAACCACCCCGCCGCCGGACGGGATGGCCCAGCTCTGGAACCGCTCCGTCTTCGGATCGAAACGTACCAGCGCATTCGGCTGCAAGCCGGACTCGACGTACCAGATGACGTCGTTGAGCGCGGTGATGGCGTAGGGCTGGGTACGCGGTCCGCCCGGCGAAAGATATTCCGTCACTTTGCCGGTCTTCGGATCGAGTCGGCCGAGGCGGCCGCGTGAATAATCGCCATACCAGATGATGTCGTCGCCGGTGATGGCGATGCGGCGCGGACGGCTGCCGGCGTCCGGCAACGGGTATTCCTTGATCGCCATGGTCTTGCGATCAATGCTGGCGATCTTGTTGGTGCCGAACATGTCGAAGAAGATGGTGTCGCCGTCCGACGTGAACACCATGCCGTAAGGTTGCGATTTCGGCGTAGGCATGGTGACGAGCTTGATATCGCCGGTCTTTGGATCGAGCCGGCCGACCATGTTGGCATTCTGCAAGGTGAACCAGAGAATGCCGTCCTTATCGAACAGCGGCGTGTGCGGGTCGCGTGCCGCGGGATCCGGCATCTTATATTCGATGATGTCGCCGGTTCGCGGGTCGAGCTTGCCGACATAACCGGCGAAATTGGCCGCGAACCAGATGTTGCCGTCCTTGTCTTCGGTCAGGCCGTGCGGGCCGGAAAACGGCGTCTTCAGCGGATATTCCTTGAAGGCGCCCGTCGCAGGATCGAGCCTGCCGAGCTTGTTCGCCATCTGGCCGGTGTACCAGATGGCGCCATCGGGCGTCGCCAGCGGATCGTGCGGCCGCGAGCCCAGCGTCGGCACTTGCCATTCGTGGAATGAGACGTCCACCATGCCCGCGATGATGACGGGAGCGGGCTTCGGCTTGCCGGGAAAGTTCGCGACCAGATAATTGATGACGGCTTCTTTTTGCGCCGCCGACAGCGGTGTGCCGGCCGACACCATCATGTTCACGACGTTATGCCATTCGTCCGGCGAATAATTGGAACGGACGACGCGCCGCAGATCGTGACAGCCGACGCACATCGTTTCGACGGTTTGCTTGGCGGCGCCTTCCGGTAAAACGAATTGCTCCGCCGCTTTGGTATCGGACGGCGTTTCTTGTGGCGTTTGTTGGCCCAGGGCGGGCCATGCGACACAGAGCGTTGCCGCAACCGCAAAAAGGGTCGACCTTGTCATCGAGCTCTCTTCGCGCGTCGCGATCCTGTCATTGCCCGTCGGCGAGCTGCTGGGCGAAGGCGGCGACGGTCTTGGTGTAGACTTGCGACGCGTTCCATTGCAGCAGCACCTGGAAATTGGGCGTGCCTTCGCCCCACGGCTGGCCGCGTTGCCAGCCGTAGCCTTTGAGATAATTCGCCGTCGAGGCCAGCACGTCGGGCACGCTGTGAATGAGATCGCGGCGGCCGTTGCCGTC
>DATHHM010000271.1:0-4058 GCA_035317145.1 Xanthobacteraceae bacterium
TGTCGCACGGCGATCAGCGGGCGACGGAAATCCTGATGGCCCTGGCGCTGCGGCCGCGGCTCCTGCTGCTCGACGAGCCGACCGCCGGCATGGGCGATCAGGAGACCTACAACATCACCCAGCTGATCCGCAAACTGCACAAGGACGGCAAACTGACGATCGTGCTGATCGAGCACGATATGCGCGTCGTGTTCCATCTGGCCGACCGCATCATGGTGCTCGACCAGGGAAAATTCCTCGCCGAAGGCACGCCGCCGGAAATCGCGGCCAACAAGGCGGTGCAGACCGCCTATCTGGGCCAGGCAGCATGAGACAGGCCGCATGACCGCCGCGCTGACCGCCGAAGGGCTGCATACCTTTTATGGCAAGAGCCATATCCTGCACGGCGTCAGCCTCGAAGTCGCCGAAGGCAAGGTGACGGCGCTGCTCGGCCGTAACGGCGCCGGCAAGACCACGACGCTGCGCAGCCTCATGGGGCTGACACCGCCGCGCGAGGGCCAGGTCACGATCTTCGGCACCAAGACCACCGGCATGCCGCCATTTCGCGTCGCCGCACTTGGCGTCGGCTATGTTCCCGAAGGCCGCAAGATTTTCCCCAATCTCACCGTTGACGAGAACCTGATGGTGCCGCTGGTGCGGCCGGGCCCGTGGACGCCGGCCAGCATCTACAAGCTGTTTCCCCGGCTCGCCGAGCGCAAGTCGAATCGCGGCCGGCAGCTCTCCGGCGGCGAGCAGGAAATGCTGTCGATCGGCCGCGCGCTGCTGATCAATCCGAAGCTGCTCATGCTCGACGAGCCGTCACAGGGCTTGGCGCCGCTGATCGTGCGCGAAGTGTTCCGCATCGTGGCGCAGATGCGCGCGGAAGGAATCTCCGTGCTGCTGGTCGAGCAGAACGTGCGCATGAGTCTGGAAATCGCCGATCACGCCTATGTGCTCGACGACGGCCAGGTGGTCTATTCCGGCCCAGCCCACGAGCTTGCCGCCGACGAAGCGCGCGTGCAGTCGCTGGCTGGCGCCAGCGCCGAAGAGTGGACGCCGCACGCTTGAGCGTCGCAATTCCGTAGCAGGTTCGCGCCGGCTTTTTACTTCTCGTTCGGCAACAGCGATTTGACGGTTTCGATCACGGCCGGCGGCGTTTGGTAAAGCTTGCCGACGAGTTGCTCCAGGCGATCCGGCGGCGTGTACGTCATGTCCATTTTGATGTTCGTCGCCTCGGCGACCAGCTCCGGATCGTGCACCGCGTCCGCAATCGCCTTACGCATGATGTCGACGCGCTCCTGCGGCACCTCGGGCGGGAACACATAGGGCCGGCCGAATTCGGTCGAGGAGAACACGAAGCGCATGAGCTGGCGCTGCTCGTCGGTCTTGGCGTAGTCGAAGATCGACGGCACGTCGGGAACGGCCGGGATCGGCGCCTCCTCCGCGCGCAGCAGGAAGGTCAGCTTGCCGTCTTTGATGAGCTGCTCGTTGACCCGGAATTGCTGATACGAGGCGCACAGGCCCTGCAACTCGCCGCGCTCGACCGCGAGCATCGAATCGCCCATGCCCTGATAGCCCTGGACGATGCGGAATTTGGTGCCCAGCACCTTGTTGAGCACCGTCGGCAGGATGGCGAGCGAGGACGTGGCGCCGGCGGCGCCGACGATGAATTCTGTGGTGAACAGATCGGCCGGCGTATTCACCGGCGCGGTATGCCAGCGCACGCAAACTCGCGCCGGCCGCGACGTGGCGCCGAGCCAGTTCATGCGCCGCGGATCGATCTCGACATTGGGCTGTGCGGTCAGCGCGTCGTTGACGATGTTGCGCGAGAACGAGCCGAGCACGGTGCCGTCGCGCGGCGCCTGGGTATAGAGGTAATTGGCGGCCGCGACGCTCGCCGCCTGCGGCATGTTCTGGACGATGATGGTCGGCTGGCCCGGAATATATTTCGGCAGATATTTGACCAGGAGCCGCGCACCGAGATCGTAGTCGTTGCCCGCCGGAAAGCCGGCGATCAGGCGCAGCTGCTTGTTCCTATAAAAATCCTCCGCGTGCGCGCAAGAAATGCCGAACGCCGTAGCTACGAGCAGACAACGCGCAATCGCGAATTTGGACGCCATGCGCGCTATTCGGCGGCGCGCTTATGGGTCAGCGCTTCGGCCGCCTTGTCGTAGCTCTCCTCGCGCGTCAGCATCGCCTTCAGTCCGACCAGCTCGTAATAGTCGTCGAGCGGCAGCAGATGGTCGAACGTGGCGGTGAGCGAATTCTCTCGTTTGAGAATGCGCAGCACATTGCGCACCGCGTTGGCGGCGGCGAACAGCGCAATCGAGGGAAAGGTCGCGGCGACCACGCCGGCGGCTTCGAGCTCTTCGAGGCTGCGTTTTTTCAGGCCCGCGGCTTGCGACAGCGTCGCCATATGCGGGCCGCCGACCTCGCGCAGGACGCGCTTGATGTCCTCGATGGTATCGACGCCCATCGGCTTCGCCATGTCGGCGCCGGCCTCCATGAACAGCCGCGCCCGCTCGATGGCCGCATTGAGGCCGTCGACGCCGGCGGCGTCGGTGCGCGCGGCGATGAAGAAATCCGGATCGCGCCGGGCGTCGAGCGCCGCCTTGACCTTGGCCAGCATCTGCTCGGTCGGGATGACTTGTTTTCCGGGCAGGTAGCCGCAGCGATTGGGAAACACCTGGTCGCTGATGAACACGCCAGCGACCCCGGCAGCTTCGAAGGCGCGCACCATCTGCCGCACATTGTTGACGCCGCCGAAACCGGTATCGGCGTCGACATAGACCGGCACATCGACGGCGCCGCAGATGCGCGCGTAATGATCGGCGTAATCGCGCATGTTGGACTGGCCCATGTCGGCTTGCGCCAGCATCGAGCCGATAGCGGCGTAACCGCCGGCGCAAATCGCCTCGAAACCCTCGGCTTCCATGATGCGCGCCGACAGCGCGTCATAGGCGCCGGGCATCAGCACGAGGCGCTTGCCCGTCATGATCGCCCGAAGTTTTTTGCGCACGCTCATTACGCGTCTCCCTTTTTTAGCGACTGTCCCGCGCCGTTTGCAGCCAAGGTTGCGCCGTCGCGGCGCGTTGCTCCCACGTCACGATGTCGTCCATCTGCTTGAGCGTCAGCCCGATATCGTCGAGGCCTTCGAGCAGCCGCGTGCGGTCGGCCGCCGCGATCTCGAAAGCGACGTCGGCGCCGCCCGGCCCGCTGATGCGCTGCGTCACCAGATCGACCGTGAACGGGCCGTCGCCGTTGACGCGCACGACGCGCGCGATGAAGGCTTCCGCCTCGTCCGGGGCGAGCACGATCGGCAGCAAACCGTTCTGCAGGCAATTCTCGCGATAGATATCGGCAAAACTTTTCGCCACGATGACGCGGATATTGTTGGCGATCATGCTCCACACCGCCGACTCGCGCGACGAGCCGGCGCCGAAATTGTGCCCGGTCACCAGAATTCCGACGTTGCGGAACTGCGGTTTGTTGAGGACGAAATCCGGGTCTTCGCTGCCATCGTCGCGCTGACGGGCGCGAAAAAACAGCGTCGTCTTGTAATCTTCCCTGAGGCTGCGTGAATGCCGGATCGGCGCGATCTGGTCGGTGTTGATGTCGTCTTTCAGAAGCGGCGCGGCGATGCCGGTATGGCGGGTGAACGGTTCCATCACACTGCTCCCGACAACAATTGCCGCACGTCGGCGATGCGTCCGGCGATCGCCGTCGCTGCCGCCGTCGCCGGGCTGGCGAGATGGGTGCGCACCTTCGGGCCCTGGCGGTTTTCGAAATTGCGATTGGTGGTCGAAACGCAGCGCTCGCCCGGCTCGCCGCGGTCGCCGTTGCCGCCCGCGCACATCGAGCAGCCGGATTCGCCCCAGGAGAAACCGGCGTCGCGGAACACCCGGTCGAGGCCCTCGGCCTCAGCCTGGCGCTTCACTGTCGTCGAGCCCGGCACGACCATCGCGATCATGCCCTCCGCCACATGGCGGCCGCGCACGATGCTTGCCGCCGCCTGCAGGTCGGGCAGGCGGGCATTGGTGCAGGAGCCGATGAAGACGCGATTGACCGGCAGGCCGGTG
>DATHHM010000272.1:0-3157 GCA_035317145.1 Xanthobacteraceae bacterium
CCCAGCCGAGCAACCGCGCGATCTCGGAGCGCACGAAGGACGGCCCCTGCGCGCCGCTATGAATCGTCAGGCCGGATTCCTTGTAGTCGGCGATCGAGCAGAACGGCTCGAACGGCACGTGCAGGCATTTTTGCGTGCGGAATTCGTGCTCGAAGACGTGGGCGGCTTCGGCAAACGCCTTGTCGACGTCGCCGCGGCGCAATTTGGCGTTGAGCGCGAGATTGGTGTTTTTCTGGCCCTTGAGATGCTTGAGGTCGGCGAAGCTGCCGGCGGGCTTGAGCTCGTCGTGCACATAGGTCGGCGCCGTCATCGCCTCGACCTCGTCGTAGACCGGCGGCAGTTCCTCGTATTCGGCGACGATGGCGTGCGTCGCGGCTTCGGCAATATGGGGATCGGCGGCGAGCACGACGGCGACCGGCTCGCCGACGAAACGTACCTTGTCGATGGCCAGGATCGGCTGGTCGTGGAAGGCCGGCCCGTAATAGGGGTCGGGGATGACTTTGCGGACGTCGTCGGAGGTGATGACGCGGAAAACGCCGGGGATTTTCTTGGCCGCGCTCACGTCGATCGATTTGATGCGGCCGTGGGCCACGGTGGAGCGAAAAATCTTGCCGTACAGCATGCCGGGCAGCCGCATCAGGTGCGTGTATTCGGCGCGGCCGGTGACCTTCTCGCGGCCTTCGAGGCGCGGCACCGAGCGGCCGATCTGGCCGCCGCCTATTGGGTTTGTCGGCATCGGCGATGAACTCCTTGCGGGCTCGGATGTTACGATCCTAGGCCCCAAATGTTCCGGACATTTGGACATGAATTCCGGCTGGGAATCCACTATATTCCCCGCGACCAATCTGCAAACGGGAGTGCGTGATGGCGATCACCTTCACCGTCAATAACAAGCCGGCAAGTGTGGATGCCGGTCCGGAAACACCGCTGCTTTGGGTCGTGCGCGAGCATCTCAAGCTCACCGGCACGAAATACGGCTGCGGCGCCGGCATGTGCGGCGCCTGCACGGTGCATCTCGACGGCAAGGCGATCCGCTCGTGCCAGACGCCGGTGGCGATGGTGGCGGGCAAGAACGTCACCACCATCGAGGGCTTGTCGGCCAACAGCGACCATCCGTTGCAAAAGGCCTGGCTCGACCTGCAGGTGCCGCAATGCGGCTACTGCCAATCCGGACAGATCATGCAGGCCGCGGCGTTGCTGGCGGCCAACAAGAATCCGAGCCGCGACGACATCGTTCGCCACATGGATGGCAATATCTGCCGTTGCGGCACTTATCCGCGCATCCTCCGCGCCGTCGAGCGCGCCGCCAAGCAGGGAGCGTGACGCCATGGGCAAAATTGAACGCAATCCGCAGGGCGCACTCTCACGGCGCGGCTTCCTCGCAGGCTCAGCCGGACTGACTTTCGCCTTGAGCATTCCGGGCGCGCTGTTTGTGCGGCCGGCCGCGGCGCTGGCCGAGGGCGGAGCGCCGGCTGCACTCGGCGCGTGGGTCACCATCGGCGCGGACGGCGCCATCGTGCTCGCCATTCCGGTCGCCGAAATGGGGCAGGGCAGCCTGACCGGCCTCGCCATGGTGTTTGCCGAAGAGATGGACGCCGACTGGTCGCGGGTGTCGACCACATATCCGCCGGTCAAGCCGGAGATTTTCGGCAATCCGATTTTTGGCGGCATGATGGTGACCTATGGCAGCGGCTCGATCCGCGGCTATTGGGACAAGGTGCGGCTGCAGGCCGCCGCCGTGCGCAACGTGCTGATGCAAGCGGCCGCCGATCGCTGGCAGGTGCCGCTCGGCGAACTGCACACCGAGCCGAGCATAGTGGTGCACGCGGCGAGCAATCGCTCCATGAGCTACGGCGAGATCGCGAGCTTCGCCCAGGTTCCGGCGACCATGCCGGCGATCGACAAGTCGGCGCTGAAGAAAATGGCCGACTACCGCATCCTCGGCAAAAACACGCCGCGCCTGGACATTCCGGGAAAGATCGACGGCTCGGCGCTTTACGCCATCGACGTGCAAGTGCCGAACATGGTCTACGCCACGGTGCTGCGCACGCCGGTCGAAGGCGGAACGCCGGAGCATGTCGAAGACGCCGCGGCGCTCGCGGTGCCGGGCGTGCTCAAAGTGGTGCCGCTGAAAAATTCGGTCGGTGTCGTCGCGGAGACCATCGAAGCCGCTTTCAAGGGCCGCTCGGCACTGAAGGTGAGCTGGTCCAGCGTGCCGACCGACTCGTTCAACAGCGCGGCCGGGCTGAAGGATTTCCTCGCCCGCGCTGCCAAGCTTGACGACAAGGGAACGAGCTACGTCGCCAAAGGCGACGCCGACGAAGCGTTTGCCAAGGCGGCCAAGGTGATGACCGCGCAATACTCTTCCGAATACGTCTATCACGCGCAGATGGAGCCGATGAACGTCACCGCGTCGGTCGGCCCGGCCGGCGACAGCGCCGAAATCTGGATCGGGACGCAAGGTGTCAGCCCCAATGCCTTCGCGGCCGCGGCGATGCTCAAAACCACGCCCGACAAGATCAAGCTCAATCAGTTCTATCTCGGCGGCGGCTACGGCCGGCGCAGTCCGGCCGACATGATTCCGGAAGTCCTGCCGCTGGCCAAGGCGATGCAGCGGCCCGTAAAACTGATCTGGACGCGCGAGCAGGACGTCAAATCGGCGCAGATGCGGCCGATGACCGGCCATCAGGTCGAAGCCGCGCTCGATGCCGACGGCAAGGTGACCGGCTGGCGTCATCGCGTGGTCGGTGAATCCGTGGTCGCCTATCGCGGCACCGAGAAGGCGCTGGAGGGCGCCAAGGGCCTCGACGGCATCGTGCTCGAAGGCTCGAAGCACGAATACGGCATCCCCAATCAATCGATCGCCTATCTGCGCGAGAAGCGCGGCATCGCGGTCGCCGCTTGGCGCGGCATCGGCGCCGGCTACAACAAGTTCGTCGTCGAATCCTTCATCGACGAAATCGCCAACGCCCAGAACAAGGATCCGGTGGCGTTCCGGCTCGAGCTCCTGAAAGATGAGCCGCGCGCACAAGCGGTGATCAAGGCGGTCGTCGACAAATCCGGCTGGGGCAAAGCGGTCGCCGACGGCCATGCGCTCGGCTTTTCCTATGCCAAGGTGGTCGAGACCTATGTGGCGGCGGTCGGCGAAATCTCGCTC
>DATHHM010000273.1:0-30543 GCA_035317145.1 Xanthobacteraceae bacterium
GCTGCAGCATGAAATCCAGGTCGAGACGCTCGGCGGCGACACTTTGGAAATCGAAGTCTCGGCCAAGGCAAAAACCAATCTCGACAAGCTGCTCGACATTATCGCGCTGCAAGCCGAGGTGCTCGATCTCAAGGCCAATCCAAATCGCCCGGCCGAAGGCACCGTCATCGAAGCGCGGCTCGATCGCGGCCGCGGCCCGGTGGCAACGGTTCTGGTGCAACGCGGCACGCTCAAGCCGGGCGACATCGTCGTGGCCGGCTCCGAATGGGGCCGCGTGCGCGCGCTGATGTCGGATACCGGCCATTCCGTGGTCGCCGCCGGCCCGTCGATGCCGGTGGAGGTGCTGGGCTTCAACGGCACGCCCGAAGCCAGCGACCGACTTGCGGTTGTCGATACCGAAGCCCGCGCCCGCGAGATCACCGATTATCGCGTCCGGCAAAAACGCGAAAAAATGGCGGCGCGGCAGACCGGCATGCGCGGTTCGCTTGAGCAGATGATGAGTCAGCTCAAGAGCTCCGGCCGCAAGGAATTCCCGCTGGTGATCAAGGGCGACGTCCAGGGCTCGATCGAAGCCATCGTCGGCGCGTTGGACAAAATGTCCACCGATGAAGTGCTCGCGCGCGTGATCTTTTCCGGCGCCGGCGGCATTACCGAATCCGACATCACGCTCGCGGAAGCCTCGGGCGCCGCCGTGATCGGCTTCAACGTTCGCGCCCACAAGGAAGCCCGCGAAGCCGCCGAGCAGGCCGGCATCGAAATCCGCTACTACGACATCATCTACGCCCTGGTCGACGACGTGAAGAAGGCGATGTCGGGCCTCTTGCCGCCGACGCTGCGCGAGACCATGCTCGGCAACGCCGTCATTCTCGAAATCTTCAAGGTCTCGAAGGTCGGCACTGTCGCCGGCTGCCGCGTCACCGACGGCGTCGTCGAGCGCGGCGCCAATGTCCGGCTGATCCGCGACAGCGTGGTCGTGCATCAGGGCAAGCTGTCGCAGCTCAAGCGCTTCAAGGATGACGCGCGCGAGGTCGTCGCCGGCCAGGAATGCGGCATGGCCTTCGAGAACTACCAGGACATGAAAGCCGGCGACATCATCGAGTGTTACCGCGTGGAGAGCGTGCAGCGGACGCTGTAACCGTCGAGGCGGACTTTAGTCCGCCAATCCACGTCTTGATCGCAACCACCATTTCAAAATGTGAATGCGCGGTTCAAACCCGGCTTCACGACGAAATAGAAAGCAATGCCACGTCATCAACATCGCGATCAGGCAAGCGGCGGCTCGCAGCGCCAGCTTCGCGTCGGCGAACTGATCCGTCACGAGCTCGCCGACATGCTGTCGCGTGGCGACATCCATGACCCCGTGATCCAAGCGCACATGATCACTGTCCCCGAGGTGCGCATGAGCCCCGACTTGCGGCTGGCGACGATCTATGTGATGCCGCTCGGCGGCCGCAACGCCGACAAGGTGATCGAAGCTCTTGATCGCAACAAGCGCTACGTGCGCGGCGAGATCGCGCGGCGCGTTAACCTAAAATTCGCACCTGAAATTCGATTCCGCGTCGACGAGCGATTCGACGAAGCAGAACGGATCGAGAAGCTTTTGCGAACACCTGCAGTCCAACGCGACCTCGACGGCGAGAAAGACGAATAATGGCGGGCCACGCATTCATTCCACTCCCCGATTCGCCGCCGCCGGACAGCGGCGAGCCGTCGCAACAGGCGCCGAAGCAACAAAAATTCAAAAAACGCGACGTGCACGGCTGGATCGTGCTCGACAAACCGATCGGCATGACCTCGACGCACGCCGTGGCGGTGATCAAGCGCCTGTTCTCGGCCAAGCGCGCCGGCCACGCCGGCACACTCGATCCGCTGGCGTCGGGATGCCTGCCGATCGCGCTCGGGGAAGCGACCAAGACCGTACCGTTCGTGGTCGATAGCCGCAAAACCTATCAATTTACCGTGCGCTGGGGCGAGGAACGCGACACCGACGATGCCGAAGGCCGCGTCGTTACAACCAGCGAAATCAGGCCCGATGCCTCAGCGATCAGAGCCGAGCTGCCCCGCTTCACCGGCACCATCGAGCAGGTACCGCCGCGCTTTTCGGCGGTCAAAATCGACGGCGAACGGGCCTATGACCTGGCGCGCGACGGCGAGACCGTCGAGCTCGCGCCACGGTCCGTGACAATTTACCGGCTGGAACTCGTTGAAACGCCCGATCCGGACCATGCCATGTTTTCGGCCGAATGCGGCAAAGGCACCTATGTCCGCTCGCTGGCACGCGATCTTGGCCGCCTGCTGGGCGTATTCGGGCACGTCTCGGCGCTGCGCCGCGGCCGGGTCGGGCCGTTCGGCGAAACGGACATGATTTCGCTGGAACCCCTGGAATCTTTGTGTCATAGAGCAGCCGCTGGCGAGGGACACCTCGCTGACGTGCTCCTGCCGATTGAGACCGCGCTGGACGACATCCCGGCGCTGGCCGTAAGCCCGGCAGATGCGGCAAGGCTCGCAAGAGGCCAAGCCGTCTTGTTGCGCGGACGGGATGCCACCATCTTCCGCGGTATGGTCCAGGTCGCTTCGAGCGGCCAACTCGTGGCCATTGCCGAGGTCGATCGCGGTGAAATCATTCCCCGACGTGTATTTAATTTAACCGGCGTGACAGGTCGCGCCGTGAGACAAAAAAGAGGTTAGTGACGATGTCGACTACGACCGCGCGTAAGGCGGAAGTCATTAAGACTTACGCCCTCAAGTCCGGCGACACTGGTTCGCCCGAAGTTCAGGTTGCACTGCTTTCGGAGCGGATCAACAGCCTGACCGATCACTTCAAGTCGCACATCAAGGATAACCACTCGCGCCGCGGGTTGCTCAAGCTCGTGTCGCAGCGGCGCCAGATTCTCGACTATCTGCGGCGTACCAATGAAGGGCGTTACAAGGAGTTGATTGAGCGGCTGGGTATTCGCCGCTGAAAAGTTTGCGCGCGGGAACCCCTGCGCGTTTCGTGGCGGATCGCAAAATGCTTCCGCCGTTTGCCCGGCAGCCAAGGGCTGCCGATTTAGAAGCGACGGGCCGATGCCCGTCCGCATCACTGGAAGGCCCGATGGCCATGGCAGGATCGCCGGATGCTGTTTCGATTCGCAAAGGCTTTGCGAACGACAGCCTCTCGCCGTCTTGCTCATGGCTTTCGCGCCAGCCCGAAAACCATGAAAGACAATCGCAATGTTCGATATGCACCGTGTCCAACTTGACTGGGGTGGCCGCAACCTAACGCTGGAAACCGGCAGGATAGCGCGTCAAGCCGACGGAGCCGTGCTCGCCACATATGGCGAGACCAGCGTGCTCGCCGCCGTCGTCGCCGCCAAGCATCCGAAGGAAGGCATCGATTTCCTTCCGCTCACCGTCAACTACACCGAGAAATATTACGCGGCCGGCCGGATTCCCGGCGGCTACTTCAAGCGCGAGCGCGGTCCGACCGAAAAGGACACGCTGACGTCGCGCCTGATCGACCGCCCGATCCGTCCGCTGTTCGCCGACGGCTGGCGCTGCGATACCCAGGTGACCATCACCGTGCTGTCGCACGACCAGGAAAACGATCCCGACATCGTCGCCATGGTGGCGGCGTCAGCGGCGCTGACGCTGTCCGGCGCGCCGTTCATGGGCCCGATCGGCGGCGCCCGCGTCGGCTTCGTCAACAACGAATACGTGCTCAATCCGACGCTCGACGAGATGAAGGAGAGCCAGCTCGATCTCGTCATCGCCGGCACGCAAGACGCCGTGATGATGGTGGAATCGGAAGCCAAAGAGCTGTCCGAGGAGATCATGCTCGGCGCGGTGATGTTCGGCCACCGGCATTTCCAGCCGGTGATCGGGGCGATCATCAAGCTCGCCGAGAAAGCCGCGAAAGAGCCGCGCGACCTCGTCGTCGCCGACAACAAGGCGCTGGAAAAGGAAATCCTCGGCATCGCCGAGAAGGACCTGCGCACCGCCTACGCGATCGTGCGCAAGCAGGATCGTCAGGACGCCGTCGCCGCCGTCAAGCAAAAGGTGATGGCGCATTTCTTCCCGGAAGGCGGCGAACCGACCTACGACAAGCAGGCGGTCGCCGGCGTGTTCAAGGAGCTCGAAGCCAAGATCGTGCGCTGGAACATCCTCGACACCGGCAAGCGCATCGACGGCCGCGACGTCAAAACCGTTCGGCAGATCGTGGCGGAAGTCGGCGTGCTGCCGCGAACCCACGGCTCGGCGCTGTTCACCCGCGGCGAGACCCAGGCCTTGGTGGTCGCCACGCTCGGCACCTCCGAAGACGAGCAGTTCATCGACGCGCTGCAAGGAACCTATAAAGAGACGTTCCTGCTGCACTACAACTTCCCGCATTATTCGGTCGGCGAAACCGGCCGCACCGGCGCACCGGGCCGCCGCGAGATCGGCCACGGCAAGCTCGCTTGGCGTGCGATCCACCCGATGCTGCCGGCGAAGGAAGAGTTCCCCTACACCATCCGCATCGTCTCCGAGATCACGGAGTCGAACGGCTCGTCATCGATGGCGACGGTGTGCGGCTCTTCGCTGGCGCTGATGGATGCCGGCGTGCCGCTGAAGCGGCCGACCGCGGGCATCGCCATGGGCCTCATTCTCGAGGACAAGCGATTTGCCGTGCTGTCCGACATCCTCGGCGACGAGGATCATCTCGGCGACATGGACTTCAAGGTTGCCGGCACCGAAGGCGGCGTCACTTCGCTGCAAATGGACATCAAGATCGCCGGCATCACCGAGGAGATCATGAAGGTCGCTTTGGCCCAAGCCAAAGACGGCCGCCTGCATATCTTAAGCGAAATGTCGAAAGCCTTGACCAGCGCCCGCGCCGAGCTCGGCGAATACGCGCCGCGCATCGAGTCGTTCAAGATCCCGACCGACAAGATCCGCGAAGTGATCGGCACCGGCGGCAAGGTGATCCGCGAAATCGTCGAAAAGACCGGCGCCAAGATCAACATCGAGGACGATGGCACGGTGAAGGTCGCCTCCGCCGACGGCGAGTCGATCAAGGCGGCGATCAACTGGATCAAGTCGATCGCGTCGGAGCCTGAGGTCGGCCACATCTACGAGGGCACCGTCGTCAAGGTCATGGACTTCGGCGCCTTCGTGAACTTCTTCGGCGCCAAGGACGGCCTGGTCCACATCAGCCAATTGGCGCAGCGGCGCGTTCAGAAGACCTCCGACGTCGTCAAGGAAGGCGACAAGGTCAAGGTAAAACTGCTCGGCTTCGACGAACGCGGCAAGACGCGGCTGTCGATGAAGGTCGTCGATCAGGAGACCGGCGAGGACCTGGAAGCCAAGCAGAAGGCCGAGGGCGAGCCGCAACGCGAGGCCGCCGGCGGCGCGGCGGAGTAGCCGCCAGATCCGTTGCTAAAAGTTATTCGCAAAGGCGGCCGCAAGGCCGCCTTTGTCGTTTTACGTCAATGTCGTTTTGCGTCAGTCGACCACCGCGACGTGATCACTCGTTGTCGGCGCGGCGCGCGGCTTGCGCATCAACAATAGCAGGAACACCGGCGGCAGCGCGACCAGCAGCATCAGCTTGAAATCGTTCATATAGGCGATGATCGTAGCTTGCCGCGTGATCTCGGCATTGAGGTTGCTCAAGCCGGCACTGGTGGCGCTGTTCCAGAACAGATAAGCGCTGCCGGTCTGCAGCGCGTGATTGAACGGCGTCACGCGCTCGGCAATCTGCGCATGCATGATCTGCGTGTTCTGCGCCAATAGGAAAGACGCAACCGAAACGCCGATGGAAGAACCGACGTTGCGCACCAGGCTGAATAGCGATGTGCCGTCGGTGCGTAAGTCGGCCGGCAACGTTGAGAACGCGATCACCTGCAGCGGCGTGAACACGAGGCCGAGGCCGGCGCCTTGCAGCATGGTGGTGTAGGCCAGGGACCAGGCATCAATATCCGGTGTCCAGCCCACCATCTCGCGCGCCGATTCCGCCATCATGACGAAGCCGACCAGCATCATGAGCCGCGGATCCATGCGATTGGCCAAGCGGCCGGCGGCCATCATGGCGACCATGGTTCCAACCCCGCGCGGCGCCATCAGGAGGCCGGCCTGCGCGACCGAATAGGGAGCCAGGGTTTCCAGATAGGGCGCCAGCAAGGCGGAACTCGCCAGTAGCACCATGCCGATGGAGAACATCACCAGAATGCCGGCGGTGAAATTCAGGTCGCGGAAAAGGCGCAGCGGGATGAACGGCCGTTTCGCGGAAGCAATCTGAACAACAAAGAGATAGAGGCCGAGCGCCGCCAGCGCCGCCTCGATGATGATCTCCATCGAGCTGAACCAGTCCTTCAGCTCGCCGCGGTCGAGCACGAGTTGCAGTGCCCCGAGCCCGAGGCTGAGCGCGCCGAAGCCGATCCAATCGAACCGCAGGGTTGCGTTGCGCCCGCGATCTTTAAGGAAAATGACCAAGCCGGCGATGCCAAGCAGGCCGAACGGCAGGTTGATGAAGAACACCCAGCGCCAGTTGTAGACATCGGTGAGATAGCCGCCGAGCGTCGGGCCGATTACCGGTCCCACCATCACGCCGACGCCCCACAGCGCCATGGCCTGGCCGCGTTTTTCCAGCGGGTAGAGATCGAGCATGGTGGCTTGCGACAACGGCACCAGGCCGGCGCCGAACGCGCCTTGCAGCAAACGGAACAGCACCATCTGGTCGAGGCTGTTGGCCAGCCCGCACAGCATGGACGCGACCGTGAAGCCTGAGAGGCAGGTGACGAACAGCGTCTTGCGTCCGTAGCGCGCCGACAGCCAGCCCACCGGCGCCGTCATGATCGCGGCGGCGACGATGTACGACGTCAGCACCCAGGTGATCTGATCGGGCGCGGCACCGAACGTGCCTTGCATATAGGGCAGCGCGACATTGGCGATGGTGGTGTCGAGCGCCTGCATCAGCGTCGCCAGCACCGTGCACGCGGTGATGAGACCGCGATACGATCGTTCCGGAGGTTGAGCGACTGGAGTACTTGCCGCCATGGCTTGTCGCCCTCGACGCGCCTTTAAAACATCTCGGACAGCGTGCGGCGGTGACCGGTATCGATCTCGACCGTGACGCTCATGCCGGCGCGGAGCTGAATCTTTTCCGACTTCGGATCGATGCGAACCCGCACTGGAATGCGCTGGCCCACTTTCACCCAGTTGCCGCTCGAGTTCTGCGCCGGCAGGATCGAGAATTCCGAGCCGGCGGCGGGCGCGATGCTCGCCACGGTGCCGGACCAGACGTGGCCGGGGTAGCTGTCGACCCAGATTTTCGCCCGGTCGCCGGTCTTCACATAGGTCAGATCGGTTTCCTTCATATTGGCGTCGACCCAGACATCCCCGGTCGCGACCAGCGCCACTGCGCCGGTATTGGTCAGCGCCGCGGTCTGGGCGACCAGATAAGTGCCGGGCTGCAACGCATCGACCTGGGTCACCACGCCGTCGAACGGCGCGTGCACCACGGTGTGATCGAGCTGGCGCTGGGCCTCTTCGACTTGCGCCTTGGCCTGCAGATATTGCGGATGCTGGGTGACGTCGAAGTCCGCATTGCCGCCGAGCCGGGCGAGCTGGACTTGCGACAGTTTGCGCAACGATTCGAGCTTGCTCTTGTCGCCTTCAAGGGCGAAATGCGCCTGGTCGTAGGTGGATTGGGCGACGGCGTTGGTCTTTATCAATGCCGTATCGCGATCGAACGTGGTCTGATCCATGTCGACCTGGGACTGTTGCGCAGCAATGTCTTGCTGCATGCGCTTGTAGTCCTCTTTCATTGCTTGCAGCGACAGCGCCGTCTGCGCCAAGCTTGCTTTGGTGTTGTCCAGCGCGATCTGGAACTGCCGCGGGTCGACGCGGAACAACACATCGCCGGCCTTGACCGCTTGGCCTTCACGCACATCGACCTCGCTGACGAGGCCCGATATGTCGGTCGACACCATCAGCTTGGCGGCATGGACATAAGCGTCGTCGGTGGAAACGTAGCGGCCGCCCATCATGTAGAACACAAGTCCGGTGATCACGGCGATGACTGGTACGACAACCAGGAGGATGAAGCGCATGCGCTTGCGCAGCGCATCGGTGAGCGTCGCCGCGCGTGGTTTTGGCGGCTTAAGACTCGGCGCAAGTTTGAGAATAGGTTCAGCCATAGCGGCGGTCTCCCGCTGCGGCGCCGGGGGTGGCGGCGGGCCGCTGCTGGATCGCCTGGCGCAAATTTTCCTTCACCACCGCCAGCTGGGCGACGATCTGCTCGACGGTCTCGCGCGAAACGCCAGCCAGCGCGGTCGTCATCATGTCTTCGCCAAGCGCGCCAAGCTGTTCGAGCATGGGCCGCGCCGCCGCCGTCAAAAACAACCGCTTGGCGCGGCGGTCGTTGGGATCGGAGCGACGTTCGATCAGGCCTGAGTCGCACAGACGGTCGAGCAGGCGGGTCAGCGTGATCGGCTGCAAGTCGAGCATTTCGGCGAGCTCCGACTGCTTCAGCCCCTCGAAGCGATCAAGCCGCACCAGCACCGCCCATTGCGCCCTGGTGACCCCAAATTGACTGCCCCTGTAATCCGCATAGGTCCGCAACATGCGCGCTACATCATTGATCGTGAAGGCAAATTCCCTATTGAGCGAGCGTGGCAGCATAGCGATCCTCCAGGGCCCGGCAGCAATATGGCTGCTTAAGAAGCGCCACCATAATATAAGGAACCTTATGATATTGTCTAGCCATTTCGGGCGGGTCGGTCATGCAAGGAAGAAGGCCGCCGGTAGCTCTCAGGCCAACCCCAGATCGGCAAAAGCGCCGCTGTGGTGGTCGGCCGCGGCTTGAGCGAAGCAGCAGAACACGACGCGCGCGATGCCGCGCGGTGACGCTGCCAATTCAGCAGCGACCGTGCCCACGGCGATGCGCGCCGCGTGGTCGGGCGGGAAGCGATAGACGCCGGTCGAGATCGCCGGAAATGCAATCGAGCTCAGGCGATGCGCCACGGCCAAGTCCAGCGCCGTGCGATAGCAGGAGGCGAGCGACTCCTCCTCGCCCTCGCCGCCGCCGTGCCAGACCGGGCCGACGGCGTGAATGACGTATTTCGCAGGCAGCCGATAGCCGCGGGTGATCTTGGCAGAGCCCGTGGCGCAGCCGCCGAGCGTTCGGCACTCGGCGAGTAGTTCCGGCCCCGCGGCGCGATGGATCGCGCCATCGACGCCACCACCGCCGAGTAACGTGCTGTTGGCGGCATTGACGATGGCGTCGACCGCAAGCGTCGTGATGTCGGCGACGCAGATTTCGAGGCGCGTGGAGCCGACTTCGGCAGTGAGCAGTGCGGGAACGTCCGGCATCAAAACCAGTTTATCACGCCCATTCAGCCTGCGCTTCGGCCGGCAAGTCCACCGTGCTCTTCACGCCGATATCGTCGAAATGCTCGTCCAGGAAACGCCGTGCGGCGCGCTTGCCGCTGACGTGCAGCATGTCGAAGAAATCGTAGTCGGTCGAAAGCTTGCTGAAGGCGTCGAAATGGGTGCCGAAGCGGTCGAGCACGATGCGATGGACATTGATGCGGCGATATTGCCCGGGCCCGGTGCCACGCGGCAGCTTGCCCTGGTCGATCAGGCGGGCGACGAAATCGATGGCGCGGTATTCGCCGATCAGCGAGGAATTGAACGTGATCTCGTTGATGCGATTCACGATCTCGCTGGACGACGTCGGCGTCGCCTGCCGCACCAGCGGATTGATCTGCACCACCAGCACGTCCTCGGTGGTGGTGGTGCGGAAAAAAGGAAAGATGACCGGGTTGCCGAGATAGCCGCCGTCCCAATAGGGCACGCCGTCGATCTCGACAGCGCGGAACAATAGCGGCAGGCAAGCCGACGCCATTACCGCATCGGCGGTGATCTTGTCGCGCGGAAAGATGCGCACCCGGCCGGTCTGCACGTTGGTCGCCGAGATAAAAATTTGCAGGTCGGCGTTGGCGCGCAGCGCCGCGAAATCGACGAAACGCTCGAACAAATCCTTGAGCGGATTGATATTGAGCGGGTTGACGTCGTACGGCGAGAAATAGCGCGACAGCGCGTCGAACCAGGCCTGCACCGGCGTGCCTTCGAGCGGCGTGAACGAGAGCAACCGTTCCATCACGGCGCGCTGCAAGGCCGGCAGGCTGCCGCTGGAGGAGGCTGCGCGCCAGAATTCGGCGAGTCGCTTCTGCGCCTCATCACGGCCGCCGCGTGTAAGGCCGTCGGCCAGCATCACGGCATTCACCGCGCCGGCCGAAGTACCGGAAATACCCTCGATGGCGAGCCGGTCGTCGCTCAGAAGCTGTTCCAGCACACCCCAGGTGAACGCGCCGTGTGCGCCGCCGCCTTGCAGCGCGAGATTGATGCGCTTGGGCTTCGGCACGGCGCTCTGCTCCGGCGCGCGGCCGGGCAACAGTGACGAGAGTATTTTTATCATGCAGCCGCGCCGCCTAGCCCATGATCCAATTCAATCGAATTGGATCATGGGCCGGCTTTTTTGGTTTGAGCATGATCTTTTCCGAAAACCGGTTTCCACTTTTCGGGATCATGCTCATGCCGCGGTCCAGCCGCCGTCGATCGAGAGATTGGCGCCGGTGATCGACCTCGCCGCGTCGGAGCAAAGATAGACGGCAAGGCTCGCAACCTCTTCGACCGTGACGAATTCCTTGGTCGGCTGCGCCGCCAAAATCACATCGCGCTTGACCTCTTCTTCGGTTATGCCGCGCGCTTTCGCCGTATCCGGTATTTGCTTCTCCACCAGCGGCGTCCACACATAGCCGGGGCTGATGCAATTGCAGGTCACGCCAAAGGTTGCGAGTTCGAGCGCGACGGTCTTGGTTAAACCGGCAAGGCCGTGCTTTGCCGTGACATAGGCGGCCTTGAACGGCGAGGCGACCAGCGAATGGGCCGAGGCGGTGCTGATGATGCGGCCCCATTTGCGCGCTTTCATGCCGGGCACCGCGGCGCGGATCGCGTGGAAAGCCGCCGACAGATTGATGGCGATGATCTGATCCCACTTGTCGATCGGAAAGTCTTCGATCGGCGCGACGAATTGGATGCCCGCATTGTTCACCAAGACGTCGAGCGAGCCGAAAGTCTTCTCCGCCGTCTTCACCATGTCGGCGATTTCGGCGGGCTTGGTCATGTCGGCCGCCGAATAGACCGCTTTGACGCCGAATTCCTTCTCGATGCCGCTGCGCTCTTTTTCGATCGCCGCCTTATCGCCGAAGCCGTTGATGGTGATATTGGCGCCGTCGGCGGCCAGCGCGCGCGCAATGGCAAGACCGATGCCCGAGGTCGACCCGGTCACCAGGGCGGACTTTCCTTTCAACATGGCAATCCCCAATTCAATGCGGCGCCTGCTAAAAGGGCGCCTTGTGGGCCTGAACTGTCGTGAACTGCCGGGAATGTGGGATGCTTTTTGCTGCAGTGCAACATAAATATAGGGCCGAGCGTCACGTTTTCGCGATTTTGGCTCAAACCGCTGCACAAAACGCGGAATGGGCCATTGCCGCGCTTTGAGGTAGGTTTGCCCGTGACCACGACCGAGACATGATCGATATGGCGCGCGCGATCTTCCCCGCACCCGACCACGACCACGACCGCTGCGCGAGTAGCGCCATCGCGCACGCCGAAACACTATGTGCGGCGCGCGCGCAACGGCTGACGCCGATCCGGCGCCAAGTGCTCGAAGCGCTGCTCGCAAGTCACAAGCCGCTCGGCGCTTACGAGATCATCGACCATTTGGCCGGCGACACGCGCCCGGCGCCGATCACGGTTTATCGCGCGCTCGATTTTTTGCGCGACAACGGCCTCGACCACCGCATCGAGAGCCGCAATGCCTTCGTCGCCTGCGTGCACAATCACGCCGGTGAGGATCTCGTCGTATTTCTCATCTGCGAGCGTTGCGGCGCGGTCGGCGAGGCGCCGGGTGGTGGCGTCGCCGAGGCGCTTAAATCGTCTTCGCGCGCGGCAGGATTTGCGCCGAAAAGCCCGCTGATCGAAATCGCCGGCATCTGCTCGCATTGCCGCGAACGATGACATGAGATGACGACGAACCGGCCCGGCCATCCCTGGGTGCCTGGCAGCGGCGCTGGCGGCAACGACGATGTGCTGCAGAGGGCCATGACGGCCTTGAACGGCAATCGCCCCAACGAAGCCGAGCAAATCGCCCGCGATGTGCTCAACGTCGATCGGCGCAACGCCAAGGCATTGTACGTGCTCGGATCCGCGCTGGTGATGCAGGGCAGGCCGCTCGACGCCATCGCGCCCCTCGAAGACGCCGCCCGCGGCCGTCACGATCCGCAGAGCGACACCATGCTGGCGATCGCGCTGCGTCAGGCCGGCAGGGCGGAGGACGCCTATTCACGGCTCAAACGCACGACCAAACGACAGCCCCCCTATGCCGCGGCCTTCCTCGAGCTCGGCCGCTTGTTGGCGTCGATGGAGCGCTATGAGGAGGCTGCCGAGGCGCTGATGCGCGGCCTCGAAGTGGCGCCGATGATGCCGGAAATGTCGATCCAGCTCGGCTATGTTTTGCTCCGGCGCCGGCATTTTGCCGATGCCAAAGCGGCCTTTGCGCGGGCGCTCGCCATAGTGCCCGACTCTGCCGACGCGCTGTTCGGCATCGCGCAAGCGCATCAGGAGAACGGCGAAAGCCAGGCGGCGGCAGATTATTTTCGCCGTTACCTCATCGTTAGTCCTGGCGACCAGATCGCCTGGATGAGACTCGGGCTTTGTCTGCTCGCACTCGGTCAGCGCGATGCCGGCCACGACTGTTTCCGCACCGTTGCGCGCCGTGATGCAAAGGGATTTGGCAATGCGCTCTCTTCGCTCGTGAAGTCGAGCCGCGGCCGGTTTTGGCTCAAGCCGAGCGCTGCCGCACGATTTCTGCGTGGGATTAATAGCTAGCGTTTTGGCGCGCGAAACTGCCGGCGATAAATACCGGTCTCGCGCCCGATTGCGGACCGAGTATTTATCATTTCGGCGGTGTCGTCGCCGGACAGCACATCGAAACGGACGGCCCAGGCTTCGCGCCTGACCGGCAGGCATTGAGCGATCGGCGTGCCTTTGGGCAAAACACCGTTGAAATTCAAGTCATGCCAGCGCGCCGGGAAATTGACCGGACTCTGAAAGAACGTGTCGCTGTCGACCAGCCCGGTGATCGTGGTGAACGGCAGATCGGTGCGATTGACCGGATGGGTGAACAGCAGCGAATAGCCTTCGGGCGCCTCGATGGTCCAGAAATTGTTGAACTTGATGATGAAGCGATCGTCGTCATGGAACGGCGTGCCGGCGATCTGGCTCGGATCGTGAAAATCGATGGGTGAGTGCGAGTACTCGCCGGCGGCGCCCTCGGGCAATTCGAAATCCCAACTGAACTCGCCGTCGCGCACTTCAAGGTCGGCCGCCAGCGGAATGAGAAATCCGAACGTCATGGCGTCGATGAAGGGCGGACATTTCTTCACCGTCTCGTTGTCCTCGCCGGTGATCGAGTTGGCGGCCTTGTGCGGCAACGCCTTGAACCAATCGGGCAGGCCGAGCACCGCCGGAATCGGACGCGGCAGAATTTTGTCGAGCTGTGGCGGGCAGCGGAATGTCAGCATCATCTGATTGCCCTGATCCATCGCACAACAGCCCTGCTCTGCCCGCTCTTGCCTCGCCTGCCGCGCGAGCATAATCCACGGGCCCATGTCCGAACAGAAGGGCGTTCCCTCTGCCCCGTCGTCCCGCCCGCTCGACGCCTTCGCGATCATCGTCACCGTCGTGCTCTGCCTGAGCTGGGGCTTCAATAACGTCTCGATTAAGCTCGCCATCCCCGAATTCCCGCCGCTGATCCAATCGGCGTCGCGTTCGGCGATCGCCACGCTGATCGTTCTCGCCTGGACGCAGATCCGCGGAATGCCGCTGTTCAAACGCGACGGCACCTTGGCGGCGGGACTCTGGGCCGGCGTCCTGTTCGCGCTCGAATTCGTGCTGATCTATCGCGGCCTGGTCTTGACCACGGCGACGCGCGGCGTGCTGTTTCTCTATACCGCGCCATTCTTCGTCGTGATCGGTTCCCGCTGGCTGGTGCCTGGCGACCATTTTTCACTGTCGCAATGGCTCGGCCTAATCCTCTCGTTCCTCGGCCTCGTCATCGCCTTCGGCTTGCCGACGCCGGCGGCCAATCCGTATCAAGTGCTCGGCGACATCATGTTCGTCGGCGCCGGCGCGGCCTGGGCGGCGACGACGCTGATCATAAAGGCGAGCGCGCTGAGCCGCGTCAGTCCCGAAAAGACGCTGCTCTACCAGCTCGTGGTGTCGGTGCCACTGCTCGCGCTGGGCGCCGTCGCCTTCGGCGAGCGCATGCATGGCATACCGTCCGCAATTGCGCTGGGCGCCTTTGCCTATCAGACGATTTACGTGGTGAGCGTCACCTTCGCGGTGTGGTTCGCGCTGATCGTGCGCTACTCGGCCGCCCGGCTATCGGTGTTCACCTTCCTCAGCCCGCTCTTTGGCGTGGCGGCCGGCCATCTGATATTGAATGAGCCACTGACGCCTGCTTTCGCGCTGGCGGTGGCTTTGGTCGCGGGCGGCATCGTCCTCGTCAACCGGCCCCGGTGACGCTATATGCAGGGGGTCCAGGCCCCCGCGCATGAGTGGGCCAACGACCGCAGCATTAGCTTAAGGCACTGATTATGATGGAATTTTCCGGTCCCGCCGCAAGGCATCAAACGGTCGGCGTCAAGGTCGGCAATGTGACCGTCGGCGGCGGCGCCCCCGTCGTGGTGCAGTCGATGACCAATACCGACACGGCAGACGCCGAGGGAACGGCCAAGCAGGTGGCGGCGCTGGCACGCGCCGGTTCCGAGATCGTCCGCATCACCGTCGACCGCGACGAGGCGGCGGCCGCCGTGCCGCACATCAAAGAGCGGCTCCTGAAGATGAACGTCGAGGTGCCGATCGTCGGCGATTTCCACTATAACGGCCACACACTCCTGGCCGATCACCCGGCCTGCGCCGAGGCGCTCGACAAATATCGCATCAATCCCGGCAATGTCGGCTTCAAGGAAAAAAAAGACCGGCAGTTCAGCGCCATCGTCGAGACCGCGATCAAGCACAATAAGCCGGTGCGCATCGGCGCCAACTGGGGCTCGCTCGACCAGGAGCTGCTCACCCATCTGATGGACCAGAACGCCAAGTCGAACCACCCGGTCGACGCCCGCGACGTGACGCGCGAAGCCATGATCCAATCGGCGATGCTGTCGGCCGAGCGCGCCGAAGAGATCGGCCTGCCGAAGGATCGCATCATTCTTTCCGCCAAGGTATCAGCCGTTCAAGACCTGATCGGCGTCTATGGTGAGTTGGCGCGGCGCTGCGATTACGCGCTGCATCTCGGCCTCACCGAGGCCGGCATGGGTTCGAAAGGCATCGTCGCGTCATCGGCCGCCATGGGCGTGCTGCTGCAGCAAGGCATTGGCGATACGATCCGTATCTCGCTGACGCCCGAGCCGAACGGCGACCGCACGCTTGAAGTGAAGGTCGCGCAGGAATTGTTGCAAACCGTCGGCTTGCGCACCTTCGTGCCGCTCGTTGCCGCCTGCCCCGGTTGCGGTCGCACCACCTCGACAACGTTCCAAGAACTTGCCTCCAGCATCCAAAATTTTATCCGCGACTCGATGCCGGAATGGAAGACGCGCTATCCGGGCGTCGAAGGCCTCAACGTCGCGGTGATGGGCTGCATCGTCAACGGCCCCGGCGAGTCCAAGCACGCCGATATCGGCATTTCGCTGCCCGGCACCGGCGAAACGCCGACCGCGCCGGTCTTCATCGACGGCAAGAAAGCCATGACGTTGCGCGGCCCAACGGTGTCAGCCGATTTCCAGAAGATCGTCATCGAGTACATCGAGCGGCGGTTCGGCACTGGCGGCGCGGGACGAACGGCGGCGGAGTAGTGAGTCGCTCGAAGGCAGCGATGCATCATGCGCCGTATCTCGTCGAGGTCGACGTTCTTTTATAAGCGCGTCTTCCCAGTTGCCTGGTTCGGCTTCCTTGCCCTGTTCCTTGGCATTTCGCTGTTCGTGGTCCCGCGGTCGAGCCAAACCGCCACGTTGCCGTTCTTGATCATGCCCATAGTGATGATGGGTTTTGGCTATTTTATTATGAAGAAATTTATTTTCGACCTGGTTGACCAAGTTTGGGACGACGGCGATGTTTTAGTCGTAAAAAATCGTGATCAAACGGAGCGCATTGCATTAGCTGACATCAAGAATGTCAACTACGTGGCATTGATCAATCCGCCGCGCGTTACCTTGTCGTTACGACGTCCGAGTGTGTTCGGCGATAAAGTGACGTTTTGCGCGCCGCTTCGTTTCGTGCCGTTTTCAACAAGCCCAATCATTGACGAGTTGATCGAGCGGATCGATTCGGCACGACAGAGGCAAAGATAGCCGGTTCAGCGTGTCGGCGGCAGATCGACCCGCACGATATCGAGATTGCCGCGCAGCGGCGGGAAGCGGCTGAGCACCAAGGGATCGTGGCCCGGGATGATGTGGTCGCGATCGCCGGCCAAATCTTCGACGATGCGGAATGCTTCGAGCGCGTCCATGACGTTAGCTGGCGGAAACGGATTCTGCTCGGCGAGATTCATCCAGTAGTGCACGGCGTCGCTCGCCAGCACGACGGCGCCGCGCGCTGTCTGCACGCGCACGATCTGCAAGCCGCCGGTATGGCCGCCGACCAGATGCACGGTGATACCTGGCGCGACAGCACCTTCGCCGTCGTGGAATTTGACGCGTCCGGCGTAGAGATTGCGCACCAGGGCCACCACGTCATCGACCTCGGACTGGCGGCGAAACCATTTGTGGCAGATGCAGCGGCCGGTGGCCTGCGCCATCTCGGCATCCTGGATGTGGAACGTGGCGTTGGGAAACAGATCCATGTTGCCGGAATGATCCCAATGCAGGTGCGTGATCACCACGTCCTGCACCGCCGCGGGATCGACGCCGGCCTGCGCCAGCGCCTCGGCCGGTGCATGCACGAAGCGCCGATTGCGCCGCTCGGAAGCGCCCGCAGAAAATCCGGTGTCGACGACGATGGTGCGGCCCTCGCCGCGAACGACCCAGATGTAAAAGTCCATCGGCATCGGCCCGTCGTGGCCGTCGGACATGATGAAATTCTGGCTCGCCGGGCGGGCGCTCGAGGTGCCGTAGCGCACGGCGAGGATTTCATAATGCGGCAGTTCAGCGGCCATCGGTGCGTCCAATCCGGTCAAGCGGGCGGCCGGGATTAAGCGTGCCGCCCACGAGCGCTGTCAATCCAGACCGGCGACAACCGCAAGGCTGGATTGACCAATCCCCGATCCCAGCTACGCTGACAGCCCTTCGCGGCGGGCTTTGGAGAGTTGGATGGAAGCGACAGTGACACGTGCCGGCGCCACGGCGCGCGAGCTCAACGGCGCCGGCATCATTGCCGCGATCAAGGCGAGCGGGATCGAATATATCCTCTCGGTGCCCGACATCGTCACCAGCGCGGGATTGCTGGCGCCGATCGCGCAAGATAAGGACCTCCGTCTCATTCGCGTCTGCAAGGAAGACGAGTGCATCGGCATCGCCACCGGGCTCGCCTATAGCGACAAGCGCGCGCTGGTCCTGATCCAGCACACCGGATTCCTCGATTCGATCAACGCCATCCGCGGCGTCGCGGTAGAATACAAGCAGCCGATCTGCATGATGATCGGGCTGTTGCAACACGACCCTGAAAAAGCGCCGAAGGAATCGCCGCGCTACGGCGTGCGCATCGTCGAGCCGATCCTCGACGACATGGGCATCGCGCATCACCTGCTCAGCGTCGACGCCGACATCGCCAGGATCAAGCCGGCGATCGACAAGGCCTATGCCGAGTCGCAGCCGGTGGCGTTCCTGGTCGGGCGGAGCCCCAAGTCATGATGAAACGCGACGAATGCTTTCGCATCCTGGCCCGCCACATCACCGACGAAGCGGTGATCGCGACCTACAGCTCTGCCGTCGACTGGGTCGAGGTCAGTCCGCGGCCGCTCAATTATCTGTCGATCGGCGCCATGGGGCTCGATTCATCGCACGGACTTGGCCTGGCACTGGGCCGGCCGGATCGGCGCGTCGTCGTCCTGCAAGGCGACGGCAGCCTTTTGATGAATCTCGGCAGCCTGGTGACCATCGCAGCCGCAGCGCCGAAAAATCTCGTTCACTTCGTCGCCCATAACGACACCTACGAAGCCAATGGCGGCCATCCGATTCCGAATCCGAAGGTGGATTTCGCCAACATCGCGCGGTCGTCGGGTTACGCGGCGACCTACGATTTTTCCGACCTGCGCATGTTCGAGCAGCAGATCGCGCACGTGCTCGAACAGGACGGGCCGGTGTTCGCCACGCTCCACGTCGAGCCGTCGAAGCCTCTGCACTATGACTATGCGAGCCTGTACGACCCGGAGAAACGCAAGGCGTTCAAGGCAGCGTGGCAGATGCGCTCGGCACAAGGCTAGGCTCACAAAACAAGTTGTCCGCTTTGTCGCGTGGAGTCATCCCAGGAGGCTCCATTTGATAAGCCATCGCCACAATCCAGGAGAATAATTCAATGCGTGTCACCGCGACAGGAACGGGCCTGCTGTTCGCGGCCCTGATCGTAGCATCCGTTTCGCCGGTAAAACCTGGCTTGGCCGCGGGAGCCTATTGTCCGAACCCGGACCACGCGACACCGGGTAAGGTTCCAGCGGATCTGATGAGCGCCGTGGCCACGACATTCCAAATCGACAACGACGCGGTGCGCAAGGCCGCCTACGTGCGTTGTGTCGGTCCAAAACTGATGGGGTGCTACATCGGCGCCAATCTCGACTGCGACAAGGCCGAGACGAGACGCTCGCTGCCGGGAGCGACCGCTTGGTGTCGCGGGAATCCCGGTTCAAAGATCATTCCGATGTCTGCCACCGGTCACGACACGATCTACGAGTGGTCTTGCAAGGGCCGCCACGCAGTCGCAGGAAAAGCCATGGTGACGGTCGATCCGCAGGGATATATCGCCGATAATTGGCGAGAAATACGTTAGCTCGTGTCGCGGCCTGGAGACCGTTTCAATGAACAGCCCAACAACTAACCCAATGAGAAAAGCATTCGCGTGCGCGGTCGTGGCGTTCGCCGCGATCTATGCGGGGTTGTGGCTGAGTATCGGGCCGCCGCCCGATCCGGCCCGTATCGCGGGTATGGTAGCGGCCCTTGCCGTCATACCGGCGATCATCGTCGGTCTGTGGGCGCGCAAGAGCGCCAAAACATGGTCGCTGTTTCGCGTGATCGGGCTGTATGTCTTGTTTCTGTTTATATGTGCCGCACTCTACATTTCCGGTTCAATGAGCAACCCGCAGCATTGAGAGCAGTAGATCGCGCCTGCGGAGGCTGGCTTACTCCCGAGTTATTTTTCGGCAGATAGAACTAGCGGTGAAAGCGCCCGCCAGCACAAAAATAAAAATGTATAAGCCGACCGCAAAATCAAACGAAATGGGTGAGTCGTCATAAGAAACAAACCAGGAGCGAGAGCCCTTGGCAAGTTGAAAGACCTCCCGGGCTGAATACGCTTTATAAAGTTCGTAAACCGAGAAGAAGAAAACACAGAAATTGAGAATCGACTGAATTGGCGACAGTGGAAGGAAAAAGTGGCCAATCCACCGAATAGGCGACTTTGGCTTATCAGGCGGGTGCTGATCGTCCATCGAGGAACTCTTGTGGGCGACAGTTGAATATGCCTCGGTGTGCGACCGAGGAGAAACTCTTTTCAACGCGCCGCGAATGTCCTCCGCGCTTATCAGTTTATACCATCTAATGTTGCTTTTTCTCTAAGCGCCGCGCCAGATCGTCGAGCTGATCGAGATTGCGATAGCGGATACTGACGACACCGCTCTCGCCGCGCGCATCAATGCTGACGACCAGGCCCAGCGCATCCGACATGCGCCTTTCCAGCGCCAGCGTGTCGGCGCTTTTTCCCGCCGAGCGCTTGCGGGGATGAGACTTGTCGTTGCGGCTGGATTCCTGGCGCGCGATCTCCTCGACTTGGCGGACGTTGAGCCCGCGCGTGACAATTTCTTCCGCGAGCCGCTCCGCATCGTGATGACCCACCAAGGCGCGGGCGTGACCGGCGCTCAGCCGGCCCGACTGGATATGCTCCTTGACCCGATTGGGCAGCGTTTGCAGCCTCAGTGTATTGGCAACGTGGCTGCGGCTCTTGCCGACGATGCGGGCAACGTCGTCCTGGCTGTGGCTGAAATCGCGGATCAGCGCGCGGTAGCCCTCCGCCTCTTCGAGCGGATTAAGGTCGGCACGCTGGACGTTCTCGATGATGGCAAGCTGCAGGGCTTCCTCGTCGCTCGCTTCGACGATGACGACGGGCACTTCGTGCAAGCCGGCGCGTTGCGCGGCGCGCCAGCGGCGCTCGCCGGCGATGATCTCGAAGGCGTCGGGCGCGCCGCGCACCGGCCGTGCCACGATCGGTTGAATCATGCCGCGCTCGCGCAGCGAAGCCGTCAGTTCATCGAGCTCATCCTCGGAGAAGTTGCGCCGCGGATTGCGCGCATTCGGCCGCAGCGAAGTGGTCGGCGCTCGCCGCTGGCCACGCGGACGCTCGGCCGAGCTCTCGGTGCCGACATCGCCGATCAGGGCTGCAAGTCCGCGGCCCAATCGCGATCGCGCTGCGTCCTCCGCCATTGCCGCCTTCCCTGGAGTGTCGCTCACAAAACTATTCCGCGTTTACTGTTGCACGTTTCTTGGTCGCCGCCGGTAATCTGATCACTTCAACTGGCGAGCAGCTCTTTTTCGCGCTGGATGATCTCGGTGGCGAGCCGCAGATAGGCTTCGCTGCCGCTGCATTTGAGATCGTAGACCAGCACCGGCTTGCCGTAGGACGGCGCTTCCGAGACGCGCACATTGCGCGGAATGATGGTGTCGTAGACTTTTCGGCCCATGAATTCGCGCACGTCGGCGACGACCTGGCCCGACAGATTGTTGCGCGCGTCGTACATGGTCAGCACAATGCCGTGGATGGTGAGGTCCGGATTGAGTTGCGCGCGCACCGATTCGACCGTCTTGAGCAATTGCGACAGACCTTCGAGCGCGAAGAACTCGCATTGCAGCGGAACCAGAATGGCGTTGGCCGCCGCCATGGCGTTGATGGTCAAGAGATTGAGCGATGGCGGACAGTCGACCAGCACGTAAGTGAATTTGGTTTGACCGGCAGCGAGCGTGCTCAACGGTGCCAGCGCATTGCGCAGGCGGAAGGCGCGGTCGCGCGCTTGACCGATTTCCAGCTCGAGCCCGGAGAGATCGAGCGTCGACGGCGCGAGATGCAGCCGCGGCACCGCAGTCTGGACGATGGCATCGCGCAACGTCGCTTCGCCGATCAGGATATCGTAGGTCGAATACCGCCGGCTGCGGCGGTCGATGCCAAGACCGGTCGAGGCATTGCCCTGCGGATCGAGATCGATGATGAGCACTTCCTCGCCGATGGCAGCGAGCGCAGTGCCGAGATTGATCGCCGTCGTCGTCTTGCCGACGCCACCCTTCTGGTTGGCGACCGCGAGGACCCGAGGCGGTTTTGCAAGCTGCGCCTGAGGCGCACGCTCGGGCGCAGCAAAAGGGACCACTATTTGCTCTGATAACGGTTCGTCTGACATGGCCGGCAATTCCAATTCGCTTTGCGAGTGTCTCAATGACGGCGTTGGCTTGGCTCTCGTCCTGGTTGAGAAACCTTATCAATTCCCGTTATGCAGACGATCTTGGCCCTGGGATCGGTAAGGCTCGGCGCCAAAGACGACTGGATGCTCCAACATTTAGCGGCTGCGGTCAATTCGGCATCAACATCTTGTCCCTTCGGAAACAGACCGAGCGTCCCAACTTTCAACAACGGATACGTCGCGGTCAGCAGCGCGGCAAGGGGCGCCAGCGCTCGTGCTGTCACAACGTCCACAGGCACCGCGAGGTTTTCGACAAAATCTTCAAGCCCGACCGCGTGGACCTCGGCAGGAGCGCCTGTGGCGTGGACTGCTTCGCGCAAGAAGGCCGCCTTTTTGGTACTGCGTTCGACCAGATGCACGCGCGCTCCCGGCCTTTCCGCGAGCGCGCAGGCCAGCACCACACCCGGAAACCCTGCCCCCGAGCCGAGATCGACCCAGATTCGCGCCTGCGGTGCCAGCGCCAAAAGCTGAAGCGAATCGGCGATGTGGCGGGTCCACAGTTTTGGCTCGGTGGACGACGCAATCAAGTTCATCCGCTGCTGCCACTCCAGCAGCACGGCGACAAAGCGGTCGAGCCGATCCAATGTTTCACGTGAAACAGGCGTGAGCGCCAAGGCGCTGCTGCGATCCGCGGCGAGATCAGGCAACAGCGCCACGGGCAGATTTCCTGCCTTGCCGGCGCAAATACGCCACTAGGAGCGTCAGCGCCGCCGGCGTGATGCCATCGATGCGGCCGGCATGCCCAATGGTGCGCGGCCGGTGCGTTTCCAGCTTGTGGCGGACCTCGTTGGACAATCCCGGCAGCGCCGCATAGTCGAGATCGTCGGGCAAAGTGACGCTTTCATCGCGGCGATAGGACTCGACGTCGGCGGCCTGGCGGCTGAGATAAACCTCATATTTGGCGTCGATCTCGAGCTGCTCGGCGATCTTCGCCGGCAGTTCGCCGAGGCTTGGCCAGATTCGTGCGACATCGCCGATGCCGATGTCCGGATAGGACAACAGTTCGAAGGCCGAGCGGCGCTGACCATCCTTGCGCAAGGCAAGCCCATGTCGCGCGGCTTCGCTTGGCGTGACGACGAGTCCCCGCGTCATCGCCCGAGCCGCATCGAGCCCCTGCATCTTGGCGCGATGCACCCTCGCCCGCACCGGGCCAACACAGCCGAGCGTAATACCCTTGTCCGTTAGGCGCTGATCGGCATTGTCGGCTCGCAGCGTCAGCCGATATTCGGCGCGCGACGTGAACATGCGGTAGGGCTCGGTGACGCCCCGGGTGACGAGGTCGTCGATCATGACGCCGAGATAGCCTTCGGCGCGGTCGAATACGATCGGCGCGCCGCCGCCGGCGCGTGCGGCGGCGCTAAGACCTGCGAGAAGTCCCTGTGCCGCAGCCTCTTCATAGCCGGTCGTGCCGTTAATCTGCCCGGCCAGGAATAGCCCCGGCATGCGCTTGGCTTCCAGCGACGGCGTGAGCTCGCGCGGATCGACGTAGTCGTATTCGATCGCATAGCCCGGCCGAACGATCCGGGTGCGCTCCAGGCCGGGAATCGAGGCCACCAGCGCCGTCTGAACATCCTCGGGCAGCGACGTCGAGATGCCGTTTGGATAGACCGTAGTGTCGTCGAGCCCCTCCGGCTCGAGAAAAATCTGATGCCCGTCGCGCTCGCCGAAGCGCACGATCTTGTCCTCGATCGAGGGGCAATAGCGCGGGCCGCGGCTCTTGATCTGCCCGGAATACATCGGCGAACGATGCACATTGGCGCGGATGATGTCGTGGGTGGCCGGCGTCGTGCGGGTGATGCCGCATTCTATTTGCGGGGTGACGATGCGCTCCGTCAGCACCGAAAACGGCTCCGGCGGCTCGTCGCCGGGCTGCATCTGCACCGCCGACCAGTCGATCGTCGTGCCGTCGAGCCGCGGCGGCGTGCCGGTCTTGAGCCGACCGAGCGCAAAACCTGCGTCTTCGAGCGTCCGCGAAAGCCCCATAGCAGGCGCCTCGCCTACCCGGCCGGCCGGGATTTGCCGCTCGCCGATATGGATCAAACCGCGCAAAAACGTGCCGGTCGTCAGCACGACAGCGCCGGCCGCAAGCGCGCGGCCGTCGGCCAAGCGAATGCCCGTGACACGCTGCTCGACGACGAGATCGTCCACTTCGGCTTCGATCACGGTCAAATTCGCCGTGTCGCGGATCGCCTGCTGCATCGCCGCCGCATAAAGCTTGCGGTCGGCCTGGGCGCGCGGCCCCCGCACCGCGGGCCCCTTGCGGCGATTGAGCACCCGGAACTGAATGCCGCCGGCGTCGGCGACGCGGCCCATGAGGCCGTCGAGCGCATCGATTTCGCGCACCAGATGGCCCTTGCCGAGCCCGCCGATAGAAGGATTGCATGACATCGCGCCGACGGTCGCAAAGCGATGGGTGATCAGCGCCGTCCGCGCGCCCATGCGGGCAGCGGCCGCCGCCGCCTCACACCCGGCGTGGCCGCCACCGACAACGATCACGTCGAAGCGGGCGTCCATCGAAAATTTCTCCAAGAGTTGGCCTTGTAGCCAACGCCGAGTTGACGGTCAAAAATGCGATCCGGCGAAGCAGTCTAGCGATGTTTCACGTGAAACATGCGCCGGCGGAACGCTCCGATGTGGTCGTTAATCAATCATTTACCAATACAAAAATCGCGAAAGATGACGTCCAAAATATCCTCGACGTCGACTCGGCCAGTGAGTCGGCCCAGCGTCGTCGCGGCCGAGCGCAGTTCCTCCGCGATCAGCTCTTCGTCGTTCGAATGATCCCGAGCCACCGCCCGATCAAGCGCCGCCACGGTTTCTCCCAACGCCCGGCGATGACGGGCGCGCGTGATGATGGCCGATTCGGTCGATGCGAAGTAAGTCTTGGCATAGCCCGACAAAGCCGCTGTCAGGGCCTCCATTCCAATACCCGCGAGTGCGGAAATTGATATAGTGAACTCATATTCACTACTATCGTGGCTAGCCGCACCCGCTGAAGAACTCGCGTCAGCCCGATCGATTTTGTTCCGAACCAGCCAAATCGCTGCATTGGCGAGGTTTTTGGGTTGATCCTCGATCGCTGGTTCCCCGGCCGATCCGTCAATGACCCACAACACCAGATCAGCCGCCGCAGCGCGCTCTCGCGCTCGCCGGACGCCCTCCTGCTCCACCGGCTCGTCGCTGTCGCGAATGCCGGCGGTGTCGAGCAGCGTCACCGGATAGCCTTCGAGGTCCAAATGCACCTCGATAACGTCGCGCGTGGTGCCGGCATAGGGCGACACAATCGCCGCCTCGCGCCGCGCCAACCGATTGAGGAGCGTCGACTTGCCGGCATTGGGCGGCCCGGCAATGGCAACCACGAGGCCATCCCGCAGCCGCTCGCCGCGGCGGCCGTCGGCCAAGACGTCAGCGATCTCGTCACGCAATTGCTGCGCAGCATAAAGCGCGGGACCGAGCAAATCCTCGGGCACATCGGCCTCGTCCGAAAAATCGATCCGCGCCTCGACCAATGCGAGCGCCTCGATCAACCGCCGCCGCCAAGATTCAGCGCGGTCGCCGATCAAACCTTTAAGCTGCCGAAAGGCAAGCCGGCGCTGCGCCTGAGTTTCGGCGGCGATGAGATCGGCCAAGCCCTCAACCGCCGTGAGATCGAGCCGGCCGTTTTCGAAGGCGCGGCGGGTGAACTCGCCGGCCTCGGCGGGCCGGCAGCCCTCGATCATCGCCAGCGCATCGAGCACGCCGGTGATGACGGCTTGACCCCCGTGAAGCTGCAGCTCGGCCACGTCCTCGCCGGTCTCACTGCGCGGCGCCGGGAACCACAGCGCCAGCGCTTCGTCGATGACCTCACCGCTCGCCGGATCGCGCACCCGCGCCAGCGCCGCCTTGCGCGGCTCGGGCAGGCGGCCGATCAGTTTCTCAAGCGCAATACCCGCACGCGGCCCGGAGACGCGCACTACGGCAATCGCCGCCGGCGGTCGGCCGGAGGAGAGGGCGAAGATGGTCGAACGATCCGGCATGATGCTCTGTTGAGGCCGACTGGCGCGCCAGCGCTTCGCTCCGGGCGGGCTACTTGCTACGGTGCGCCCATGTCAACGTCATCGCACGGTTCTGCTTCGCACGAAAACCGTCTCGCCCACGAGACGAGTCCGTATCTGCTGCAGCACCAGCACAATCCAGTCGACTGGTGGGCCTGGGGCCCTGAGGCGCTCGCAGAAGCCAAACGCACCAGCAGGCCGATCCTGCTCTCGGTCGGCTATGCGGCCTGTCATTGGTGCCACGTCATGGCACACGAGAGTTTTGAGGACGACGCCACCGCGCGCGTCATGAACGAGCTGTTCGTCAACATCAAAGTCGATCGCGAGGAGCGACCCGACATCGATCAAATTTATATGGCGGCGCTGCATCATCTTGGGGAACATGGCGGCTGGCCGCTGACTATGTTTCTGACGCCCGCCGGCGAGCCGATCTGGGGCGGCACGTATTTTCCGAAAACGTCGCGCTACGGCAAACCGGCTTTCGTCGACGTGCTGCGCGAGATCGCGCGGCTGTTCCGCGAGGAGCCGCAGAAGATCGAGAACAATCGCGCGGCGCTGATGGAGCAGCTCGCCGCAACCGCGCGAAAACCCGGCACCGTGACGATCGGTGTGGCCGAGCTCGACAACGCGGCGCGGCAGCTTGGCGGCATCATCGACCCGGTCAATGGTGGCACGCGCGGCGCGCCGAAATTTCCGCAAGCCGCGCTGTTCGAGCTGCTGTGGCGGGCAGGGCTGCGCAACGGCGAGGCGCGCTACTTCGCCGCCGTCGAAATCACCCTCGACCACATTTGCGAGGGCGGCATCTACGACCATCTCGGCGGCGGCTTTTCGCGCTATTCGGTGGACGAACGCTGGTTGGTGCCGCATTTCGAAAAGATGCTCTACGATAATGCACAGCTGCTCGAGCTTCTTGCCATCGCACACCGGCGCGGCGGCAAGCCACTCTATCGCTGGCGTGCTCAGGAAACGGTCGAATGGCTCAAGCGCGAAATGACGACGGCTGAGGGGGCATTCTCAGCCTCGCTCGATGCCGACTCCGAAGGCGAGGAGGGTAAATTTTATGTCTGGTCACTCGCCGAGGTGATGCGTGAACTCGGCAGCGAGGACGGCGAGTTTTTTGCCCGGCACTATGACGTGACGCTGGGCGGCAATTTCGAAGGTCACAACATCCTCAATCGTCTCAAACCGCTGCCACGAAGCGAACAGGACGAGACGCGGCTTGCCGGCTTGCGGGAAAAGCTTCTTGCCGCACGGGCGACGCGGGTGCGCCCAGGCCTCGACGACAAAGTGCTCGCCGACTGGAACGGCTTGATGATCGCGGCGCTCGCCAATGCGAGCCTGATGTTTGACGAGCCATCGTGGCTGAACATAGCGGCACGTGCTTTCGATTTCGTCGCAAAGACGATGACGCGCGGCGATCGGCTCGGCCATTCGTGGCGCCAAGGTCAGCTCAAGTTTCCCGGGCTCGCGTCCGACTTCGCCGCCATGATCCGCGCCGCGCTGGCACTCTACGAGGGGACGGGCAAAAAACCTTACCTCGACCAAGCACTGACCTGGCAACACGCGCTTGATCGCGACTACGCCGATGCCGCGACCGGGACCTATTATCTCACCGCCGCCGACGCGGAAGGCCTCGTCATCCGCCCAGCATCAACCGCCGATGAAGCAACGCCGAACCACAACGCGGTCGCCGCGCAGAATCTGATCCGGTTGGCGGTGCTCGCCGGTGATGATCGCTGGCGCGAGCAAGCCGATCGGATGATCGCGGCGATCGCGCCACAGGCCGTCGAGAACCTCTACATGCACATGGCGCTGCTCAATGCCGTCGATCTGCGGCTGCGCGCGGCTGAGATCGTGGTGACCGGGGAGGGCGCCGCCGCCCACGCTCTGCTGGCGGCAGCGCGTGCCTGGCCGCCGCTCAACCGCATCGTGCTTCACGCTGGGTCAGCGCAGGAGCTGCCGCCGCAACACCCGGCGCGGGCGAAGGTCGCCGCCGCGAGCGAACCCGCAGCTTTCGTCTGCGTCGGCGAAACCTGCTCGCTGCCGGTCACCGATCCGGCTGGACTCATTGGTGCCATCGATGCGGTGCGACATTCTTGACGCGGCGCTTCATTCCATAGCGATTCGTGCTCTATTGACGCTGCCGGGGCGTAGCAAGGAAACCCAACGATGCGATACGGACTCATCTTGGCCGCCGCCCTGGCCGCCATGATCACGACCGGCGCCCGCGCCGACGACGAATGGTGCGGCTATGCCACGGGCGACAAGGCGCTCATCGAGTGCGGTTATTCGAGCGTCGCCCAATGCGAGAATGCCGTCGGCAAGGGCGGTGTGTGCTTTGTCGATCCGGAATACGCGCTCAAGACCAAGCGGCCCACGACGCAGCAGCCCGTCAATTTTTCGCCTGCGCGGTGAGGGCTTTGCGAATTCGCGCAACGCCGCACTCAGCCGCGCTGCCGCGGACTACCAGCCATTGAATTTCCAATTGATGCCGCCCCGAAAGATTTCGTCGGTGAGCCTCACGTCTCGGGTGACGACGTTTCCACCACCGGGGAGCATGACAACCGGATCGATGAAACGACCCGTGCCCAAGTCAACATGCAAGTACTCTACTTTGAAAGTCAGAGTACCCGCCGGCGCCGTCCAGACAGCCCACTCGCCACCAACACCGGCAGTCCATCCGGTTCTGGTCTGTGAATCGCTAACGCAACCGCCCGGCGCGCAGACATTCACGCCCTGATTTGCAAAGGCCGCGCCACCAGTTCCGTAGAAAAAGAAACGATCCCATGCGACGCCAACACGGCCGCGCAACGTATCGAGCCAAGTCTCCTTTGTGGAGCTTCTTGCCGCCAGGTTGAACGGCGGAATATCGTTCGTAGTCCCACCGAAATTGGTCCAAGAAAAGTCGTTCTCGATCCCGACCACCACGTTGTTGATCTGGTAGTTGCACCCAACCGTACCGCCGAATAGGCCGCCATTGACGTTGAACTCGTCGGTGATGGGACGGCCATTGTTGGCCGGGTTCACCGCGCCCACAGATACATGCTGGCTTTGCCCAAAGGACCCGCCGCCTTCGATACCCAGATAGCAGCCAGTCCAACTGAAAATCGGCGGTGGTGGCGGTGGCGCATAGACACGAGGTGCAGGCGGCAAATCGGCGGCGAACGCAGAGCCACCCGCTAAGGCCGTAACCATAGCGGCGCTGACGAGCCAAATTTTGTTCATGTCCCCAGTACCCGGCTTCGCACGCGCCCCCCGCAGTGAATTTACCACCATGCCGAGTGCGCGGCTATGACATGCACGCAACAAATCGCAAAAATGCTGGACCGCAGACTTTCGCCCAGATGCCATGGTCCGGCGCCTGTCGTCCTGATGATTACGTCTTAAAATCAATAGGTTAGACAGACCGCGCGGGTCACATCCCGCGCGGCCAAATTTAGAGAAAACTTACGATAGGAAAACTTCTTCGACCGCCGGACATCGCTGCCGGAAAGCGTCGATGGCCAGTGCGTTACGTATTCATCGAGTCGAAGAACTCGCCGTTATTCTTGGTGTTGCGCAGCTTGTCGAGCAGGAAGTCGATGGCGTCCATGGTGCCCATCGGATTGAGGATGCGGCGCAGCACGTACATTTTCTTGAGCTGATCGGGCGGCACCAGGAGTTCTTCTTTGCGGGTGCCCGAGCGGGTGATGTCCATGGCCGGGAAGGTGCGCTTGTCGGCCACCTTGCGGTCGAGGATCAATTCCGAATTGCCCGTGCCCTTGAACTCTTCGAAGATCACTTCGTCCATCCGGCTGCCGGTATCGATCAGCGCGGTGGCGATGATGGTCAGCGAGCCGCCCTCTTCGATGTTGCGCGCGGCGCCGAAGAAGCGCTTCGGCCGCTGCAGCGCGTTGGCGTCGACGCCGCCCGTGAGCACCTTGCCCGAAGAGGGCACCACGGTGTTATAGGCGCGGCCGAGCCGGGTGATCGAGTCCAGCAAAATCACCACGTCGCGGCCGTGCTCGACCAGGCGCTTGGCCTTCTCGATCACCATCTCGGCGACCTGGACGTGGCGCACCGCGGGCTCGTCGAAGGTCGAGGAAACCACCTCACCCTTGACCGAGCGCTGCATGTCGGTGACTTCCTCCGGCCGCTCGTCGATCAGCAGCACGATCAGATAGCATTCCGGATGATTGTGGGTGATCGAGTGGGCGATGTTCTGCAGGAGCACTGTCTTGCCGGTACGCGGCGGCGACACGATCAGCGCGCGCTGGCCTTTGCCGACCGGCGCGACGATGTCGATGACGCGTGCGGACAGATCCTTCTTGGTCGGATCCTCGAATTCCATCTTCAGCCACTCGTCCGGATAGAGCGGCGTCAGATTGTCGAAATTGACCTTGTGGCGGGCTTTCTCAGGGTCCTCGAAATTGAGCGAGTTGACCTTGAGCAGCGCGAAGTAGCGTTCGCCTTCCTTGGGGCTGCGGATGTGACCGTCGATGGTATCGCCGGTGCGTAGCCCGAAGCGGCGGATTTGCGAGGGCGAGACGTAAATGTCGTCCGGTCCCGGCAGATAGTTCGCTTCCGGCGAGCGCAAGAAGCCAAAACCGTCCGGCAGAACCTCGACCACACCTTCGCCGACAATGTCGGTTTCGCGTGCCGAGAGTTGCTTGAGGATGCCGAACATCAGCTCCTGCTTGCGCATGGTCGAGGCGTTCTCGACTTCGAGCTCTTCGGCAAAGGAGACGAGCTCAGCCGGAGACTTGGTCTTGAGCTCTTGGAGTTTCATTTCGCGCATTC
>DATHHM010000274.1:0-10701 GCA_035317145.1 Xanthobacteraceae bacterium
CGAAAGCGGCGCAGCCCGAGAAAACGCCACCGCCGGTCACGGCCTTGCCCCAACCGGAGCCGCCGCCTCCCGCGCCGCAGCCTCCCGCGGCCGCCGCACCGGCGCCGCTTCCCGTTCCGAGCGCGCCGCCGGCTGCGGTGCCCGTGCCGCAACCGAACCCGAAATCCGGCGCCAATATCAGCACCAAGCCGACACAGCAGACCGCCGCCCGTGACAGCACGCGGGACGCGGTCGCGGCGGTTGCTGCAGCCACCGATGTCACCGGTGCGCTGCCGCGTCCGGCGACACCGCTCGGCGACAAATTGCCGGCCACCATCGGCGGGCCGGCGCTGCGCGCAGCCGCGCTGTCAGGCGACGCGGCCGCCGCTTACGAGGTCGGCACGCGCTTTGCCGACGGCCACGGCGTGCCGCGCAGCAGCGAGGCAGCGGCGCTGTGGTTCGAACGCGCCGCCAAGCAGGGTTTGGCGCCGGCGCAATTCCGTCTCGGCGGCTTCTACGAAAAAGGCATCGGGGTGAAGAAGGATCTCGCCGCCGCGCGCGATCTTTATCTGGCCGCGGCCGGCAAGGGGAACGGCAAGGCGATGCACAATCTCGCCGTGCTCTATGCCGAGGGCGTCGACGGTCCGGCGGATTACGCCAACGCCGCGCACTGGTTCCGCGAGGCCGCCGATCACGGCGTCACCGACAGCCAATACAATCTCGGCATCTTGTACGCCCGCGGCACCGGCGTGACGCAGAATTATGCCGAGTCCTACAAATGGTTTGCGCTGGCCGCGATCCAGGGCGACCAGGACGCGGCAAAGAAAAGCGACGAAGTTGCCGCCCGTCTCGACCAACAATCGCTCGCCGCAGCGCGGCTTGCGGTGAAGACGTGGACCGCGCAGCCGCAGCCAGACGACGCGATCAACGTCAAGGCGCCGCCCGCCGGCTGGGACGCAACCGCAAGCGCCGCGCCGGCAGCGAAGCCGAAACCACAGCCCCAGCCGCAAGCGGCCAAAACGCCGGCGCAAAGCGCAAAGATCAACTAGGGCGTCTCCTCATCGAGAGATCGTTGCGCTGTATCGGCTGACGTTCGATCAGCCGGTCTTCAACACACGGATTGATGATTTCAAGGCAACCGCCTTTAAGGTAGATTTGTTGTGGCCTACCGCGACTGTATTGGAGGTGGGACAATGCGCCGGCTCATTATTCTCGTGGTTGGAATTACATTGTTTTCTGAATTCACCCAGGTGGTCGCGCAATCGCCTGGACAACCTGGCCAACTCAGCAATTCGCCAACATCACGGATACTATCGCCGGCCGAGATCGACGGGTTGCGAGCACGTATCAGCCAATGCTGGGTTCCGCCGCCAGACATCGACGCCTCGACCACGCTCTACGTCGTTCTTCGTTTTCAGCTAAAACCCGACGGCACCATGGCGCGCGATCCAACCGTGGTTGAGCTTAAAGGCGAGCCGTCTGCATCAGGCCCCGCGTTGGCCGAAAGCGCAAAGAACACGCTGCTGCGGTGCCAGCCATTCACGATGCTCCTGCCCGAGCATTACGACCTGTGGAAAGATCTCGAAATAAAATTCGATCCACGTGAGATGCTCCGTGGTCGGGCTCCTTCGCGCTGACAGAGCGAGGTATTGCTTCGGGTCGCAAACTGGCTTCTCGACCTTGCCTGTGCGTTTACGGGTACATGCCCTCAATCAATCGGCCAAACAGCGCGCCGCGGCGACGGCGTAGATGCGCCGTTCGCTCAGCATGTGCGCGGTAAACGATAGCGCGCCGAACAACGACACGATGGCGCGGTCGCGCACGTTGAGGCCGCCCGCATAGGCGCCGAAGGCGGGCATGACCAAGCGCTTGCCGTCGCTGGCAAAGCAGCGCCGGCTCACGGCGCGGCCGCGGCGCGCGATCCGCGCCTGCGGATGCAGGTGGCCGGCGATTTCGCCGTCGCAACGGTCCGGCGAAGGTTCGTGACGGAAGGTCAGCGGGCCGAGCGCCAAAATTTCGGCAAACCGGCCGCCGATATTGTCGGCCGGATCGGGATCGTGATTGCCGGCGATCCACAGCCAATCGCGGCCGCGTTGCAACGCTTTGAGCTCGGCGCGGCTGATGTCGCTCATGCGCGCCGGCCCGCCGCCGTCATGAAAACTGTCGCCCAGCGCGATGACGAGACGCGGCGCGTAGCGCTCGATCAGCATGGCGAGCCGCGCCAAAGTCGCTGCCGTGTCGTAGGGCGGCAGCAACACGCCGCGCGCGGCGAAGGCCGAGCCTTTTTCCAGATGCAGATCGGCAACGACGAGCAGGCTTTCGTCGGGCCAATAGAGCGCGCCGGCGCAATCGGCGACGAGGGTGGCGCCGGCGATGGCGATTTCTTGACCTCCCCCTGCAGGGAGGAGGACGGCGGGCGTAGCCCGTCGGGTGGGGGTCAGTGCGCGCAAAACTTGCCCAACCAAGACTTGGCCCTCACTGCATCGCCTCCTTCACCAACTCGTCCTCGGCCTCAGCGAGCAGCGTGTCGGCCGCCTCGCCGTAGACTGTCTCGCGCCCGATTTCCAGCATCACCGGAACCGCCAGCGGCGAGACGTGGTCGAGGGCCTTATGGACGATTCGGCCCTTGATGCGCGAGAGCATATCGCCAAGCCGGCGCACGTCGAGGAGGCCGGTTGCGGCATCGGCCCGCGCCGCGCGTAAGAGCATGTGGTCGGGCTGGTGGCTGCGCAGCACATCGTAGACGAGATCGGTCGAGATCGTGACCTGGCGGCGGGATTTTTCCTCACCCGGGAAACGGCGCTCGATCAGGCCGGCGATGATCGCGCAGTTACGGAAGGTACGCTTCATCAGCGCCGATTCGGCGAGCCAGGCTTCGAGATCGTCGCCGAGCATATCCTCGTCGAACAAAGTGGCAAGCGACAGCTCACCGCGCGCAAGCCACGCCGCGACGTCGCCAAGACCCCAGACCGCGAGCGCATATTCGTTGGCGACAAAACCCAACGGCTTTAACCGCGCACGCTCCAGCCGCCGTGTCAGCAGCATGCCGAGCGTTTGATGGGCGAGACGGCCTTCGAACGGATAGCAGACCAGGTAATGCTTATTGGCGCGCGGAAAAGTTTCCACCAACAATTCGCGTTGTCCCGGCATCTGCGAGCGCCATTGCTGGATTTCCAGCCACTCGCGCACCTGGGCGGGGAGCGGCCGCCATTCTTGCGGATGGGAGATGATGCCGCGCACGCGTTCGGCCAGGTAAGTCGAGAGCGGAAATTTGCCGCCTTCATAAGCCGGCACTTTCGGATCTTCGGACGCCGCGCGCGAGACGTAGACCTCGTCCTCGACCAAAGCTTCGTATTGCAGAATTTCGCCGGCGAACACGAAGGTGTCGCCGGGCACCATGGTCTCGACAAAATATTCCTCGACCTGGCCGAGAAGCCGGCCGCCGCGCGGAATCATTTTCGAGACGCGCGAACGGACGAGGCGCACTTTGAGCATATCGGCTTCGACGATGGTGCCGACATTGAGCCGGTAGCGCTGCGCGACCCAAGGATTGGCGATGCGCCAGCGGCCATCCTTGCCCTGGCGGATGCGGGCGAAGCGCTCGTAGGCTTTGAGCGCGTAGCCGCCGGTGGCGACGAAATCGACCGCGGCGTCGAAATCGGCGCGGGTGAGCGCGGCGTAAGGCGCCGCCGATGTCACTTCGGCGTAAAGCTCATCGCTCAGGAACGGCGCGCCGCAGGCGCAGCCGAGCACATGTTGAGCCAATACGTCGAGCGCGCCGATGCGCGAGGCCGGCGTGTCTTGCGCATTCACGGCGATGGCGTCCAACGCAGCGCGACACTCCAGCACCTCGAACCGGTTGGCCGGCACCAGCACCCCCTTGGACGGCTCGTCCATGCGGTGATTGGCGCGGCCGATGCGTTGCAGCATGCGCGAGGCGCCCTTCGGCGCGCCGATATTGATGACCAGATCGACGTCACCCCAGTCGACGCCAAGATCCAACGACGACGTGCAAACCACGGCGCGCAGGCGGCCAGACGCCATGGCGGCTTCGACTTTGCGCCGCTGCGCTACGTCGAGCGAGCCGTGATGCAGGGCGATGGCAAGGTTATCGTCGTTGATGTGCCAAAGGTCCTGAAAGATGCCTTCAGCCTGGCTGCGGGTATTGACGAAGACCAGCGTGGTGCGGTGCGCCTTGATGAGCTGATAGACCTCGCCCAGCGCATAGCGCGCGGAATGACCGGCCCATGGCACGCGCTCGCTGCTTTCGAGCATGGCGACGTCGGGCGCGGCGCCGGGTTCGGCGACGATGAGATCGGCCAATGCGGGCCCGCCGCGCTGCGGCACCATGAAACGGCACAGATCGTCGGGCTCGGCCACGGTCGCCGACAGGCCGATGCTGGTGAGGTCCGGTGCGAGGCGAAACAGCCGCGCCAGGCCGAGCGAGAGCAGATCGCCGCGTTTGGAGGTCACCAGCGCGTGCAGCTCATCGAGGATGACCCGCTTGAGCGAGCCGAACAGATAAGGCGCATCGGCGGAGGCGAGCAGCAGCGCCACCTGCTCCGGCGTCGTCAGCAAAATCTCCGGCGGATCGCGGCGCTGGCGCCGGCGTTTTGAGCTCGGCGTATCGCCGGTGCGCGTCTCGATGCGGATCGGCAGCCCCATCTCGGCAATCGGCGTTTCCAGATTGCGCGCGATATCGACGGCAAGCGCCTTCAACGGCGAAATGTAGAGCGTGTGCAGCCCGCCCTCGCGGCGGATGCCGCGGCCGATGGAGACTAGCTTTCGCCCTGCCCCGCTCGCTGGAGCGGCCGGAGCGCTCAGCTCCACCAAGCTCGGCAAAAATCCCGCCAGCGTCTTGCCGCCGCCGGTCGGCGCGATCAGCAACACCGAGCGCCCGGCCTGCGCCTTGGTCAAAAGTTCCACCTGATGCGCGCGCGGCGTCCAACCGCGGCTGGCGAACCAGCGCGTAAACGGCTCCGGCAGGAGGCTTGGGCGTTCGAGAACGGTCACTCGCCAGAAGTAGCGATCCGAGGCATCGTGGTCGAGGGCTGCGCCACCACGACGAGGCTATCAACCGGCACGCCCTTTTCGCTGCGCACCGCGGCTTTGGCGAGATGCGCCGGCATGAGGCCGGCAGCGCCAAGCACGCGGCGTACATATTCTTCGCTGTGGGCGTAACGCAGCGTCGGCAATAGTTTTACGCCGTCGCCAGCATGGGTCTCGACTGTGAAGGCGAGCAGGCCTTCGGGTCCGAGGACGCGGGCAATGCCGGCGATGATCGACGCCAGATCGTTGACATAGACAAAGACATCGGCGGCCAGGACGAGGTGATAAATCCCTTTTTCGCCTGCTTCGTCGGTCAAAAAATCCGCGAGCCCTGCACTGACGAGCCGATCGTACAAACCCTTGGTCGTCGCTTGCGCGATCATGGCGGGGGACAGATCGACACCGACCAGCCGATCGACATTCGGCCGGAACGCGGCGCCGCCGAGGCCGGTGCCGCAGCCGAGATCCAGCATCGAGCCGAAGCGCATGGGGCGAGCGGCCGCGCGCATCACGGCTTCGACCGCCTCGTGCAACAGCGCCGGGCCGCGATAGCACAGGCGCTCGGTGAGCGCCGTGTCGTAGCGCGCGGCGTATTGGTCGAACAGCCGGCGGACGTAGGTTTCAGTCATGGCCGGAGTAGTTTCGCCGGCGCCAAGCCGCGCCAATTGCAGCCGTGCGCCGTGATAATCCTCAGGGTCGGCATCGCGCGCTTGTTCAAAAGCGGCAATGGCGCCGTCGCGGTCGCCGAGCTGATCGCGGATGGCGCCGAGCGCGAACCAGGCCGTGGCGAAGCGAGGGGCAAGCTCTACGGTCTGCGCCAAAATGTCGGCGGCGCCGGCAAGATCGCCCTGCGCGACGTGATCGAGCGCCCATTTGTAGCGCCGGTCGGCGATCAGGTCGCCGGAGGAGACGAAGAGTGGGCCGGTATCGGTCATAAGCGATGCTCGCGTGGCGCAGCGAAATGACTATTTATGACTCGCTATGCGACCTGAAGACATATTGGTGCCGACCCCGGCCGGCGTCTGCTGCAAATTGGGCGCCTTCCATATCGACCCGACGCGGCCGGTGGAGCGGGCGCTGATCACGCATGCCCATTCCGACCATGCCCGGGCCGGCCATGGCGCGGTACTGGCGACACGGGAGACGCTCGACCTGATGCGGCTGCGTTACGGCGAGAATTTCGCCGGCTCCACGCAGGCCGCGGCCTATGGCGAGAGCGTCACGCTCGGCGGTGCCAAGGTGACGTTCCATCCCGCCGGCCACGTGCTCGGCTCGGCGCAGATCGCCGTCGAGGCCGACGGGCTGCGCGTGGTCGCCTCCGGCGACTACAAGAACATCGCCGATCCGACCTGCGCGCCGTTCGAGCTGGTGCCGTGCGACGTCTTCATCACCGAGGCGACGTTCGCGCTGCCGGTGTTCCGCCACGGCGAGCCCGGCGGCGAGATCGCAAAGCTCCTGCGCTCGGTCGCGCTGTTTCCCGAGCGGGCGCACCTGGTCGGCGCCTATTCGCTCGGCAAGGCGCAGCGCGTGATCGCGCTGTTGCGCCAGGCCGGCTACGACGCCCCGGTCTATCTGCACGGCGCGATGGAGAAGATCACGCGCTACTACGAGAGCCGCGGCATCGCGCTCGGCGACTTGCGGCTGGTCAGCGGCGCCACCAAGCAAAACCTCGCCGGCACCATCACCATCTGCCCGCCGTCGGCCCTGAACGATCTGTGGACGCGGCGCTTCCCCGATCCGCTCGCCGCCTTCGCCTCCGGCTGGATGCGTGTGCGCGCGCGGGCGCGGCAGCAGGGCGTGTCGCTGCCGCTGGTGATCTCCGATCACGCCGACTGGGACGGCCTCACCGCGACCATCGCAGCCACCGGCGCGGGAGAAATCTGGGTCACCCACGGCCAGGAGGACGCGCTGGTGCACTGGTGTGTGACCCGCGGGCTCAAAGCGCGGCCGCTCGACATTGTCGGCTATGGCGACGAGGACGATGAGCCGGCGAGCGGCGAGGCGGAGGCATGAACCGCTTCGCCGAACTTCTGGACCGCCTCGCCTACGAGCCGGCGCGCAACAACAAGCTGCGGCTGATCACCGATTATTTCCGCTCGACGCCCGATCCCGAGCGCGGCTGGGCGCTCGCCGCGCTGACCGGCGCGCTCAGTTTCCCGCACGCCAAGGCCGGACTGATCCGCAGCCTGATCGCCGAGCGCACCGACCCGGTGCTGTTCGAGCTGTCTTATGATTATGTCGGCGATCTTTCCGAGACCGTCGCGCTGATGTGGCCGACGCCGCTTGCTCAGCGAACTCCCTCCCCCCTTGTGGGGGAGGGTGGGGTGGGGGGTCGGGAGGTGAAGTCGCGAGCGTCAACGGTTGTAAATGAGCAATCGTCTCCGCCTTTTCATCCCCTCCCGACCCCCACCCCTAACCCCTCCCCACAAGGGGGAGGGGAACTAACGCTCACCGTCGTCATCGAAACGCTCTCCACGCTCGGCAAGGCACAGCTGCCGAAGCAACTCGCGCGCTGGCTCGATGCGCTCGATGAGACCGGGCGCTGGGCGTTGATCAAGCTGGTGACCGGCGGCTTGCGCATCGGTGTCTCGGCGCGGCTGGCCAAAACCGCGGTCGCGGCGCTGTCCGGCACCGATGCGCAGGACATCGAGTTGCTCTGGCCGGGGCTTTCGCCGCCCTATCTCGGCCTGTTCGCCTGGCTCGAAGGCCGGGCGGAAAAACCGGCGAGCAGCGACCCGGCGCCGTTCCGGCCGCCGATGCTGGCGCACGCGCTCGATGACGCCGATCTCGCCGGGCTCGAGGCGGGCGATTTTATGGCTGAGTGGAAATGGGACGGCATCAGGGTGCAGGCCGTGGCCGCACGGCAAGATGGCGCAACGATCGCCCGGCTTTATTCGCGTACTGGCGAGGACATTTCCAAAAGCTTCCCGGATCTCCTCGACGCGCTGCACCTGCCCGGCGCCATCGACGGCGAATTGCTGATCATGCGCGAGCGCCGGGTGCAGTCGTTCAATGTGCTGCAACAACGGCTCAATCGCAAAACCGTCACGCCGAAACTGATCGCGGAATTCCCCGCCCATCTGCGCGCCTACGATCTGCTCGCCGACGGCGACGAGGATTTGCGCGAGCGGCCCTTCGCCGAGCGCCGCGCACGGCTGGAAAGTTTTATCACGCGGCTCGGCGACGAACGGGTCGACCTTTCCCCGCTCATTCCATTTGCGAACTGGGATGAACTGACCGCAGCGCGAAAAAATCCCGCCGCGGCCGGTGCCAGCGAGGATGCGCCTGCGGTCGAAGGCGTCATGCTCAAGCGGCGCGACGCGCTCTACCTGCCCGGCCGGCCGAAAGGCCCGTGGTGGAAATGGAAGCGCGACCCCTTCATCATCGATGCCGTCCTGATGTATGCCCAGCGCGGCCATGGCAAGCGCTCGTCGTTTTATTCGGATTATACGTTCGGCGTCTGGACCCGCGGCGACAGCGGCGACGAGCTGGTACCCGTGGGCAAGGCCTATTTCGGTTTCACCGACGAGGAATTGTTGCAGATCGACCGTTTCGTCCGCCGCAACACCACCGACCGGTTCGGCCCGGTGCGCGAAGTCGTGCACGAGCCCAATCAGGGCCTGGTGCTCGAAGTCGCCTTCGAGGGTCTGCAGCGCTCCACGCGACATAAATCCGGACTCGCGATGCGATTCCCGCGCATCAGCCGGCTGCGCTGGGATAAGCCGCCCGGCGAGGCTGACCGGTTGGAACGGCTGGAGACCATGATCGCGCGGATCGAACAGGGGCGCGTCGCGTGAGCGCATCCCCCGCGCGACACGGTGCACCGCCGGCCAAACTCCGCCGCGGCCGAATGAACGATATCGATGCGCTGGTCGCGCTCGAAAACGCCGTCTTCACCACCGACATCCTGTCGCGGCGGAGCTTTCGCCACTTTCTCACCGCGCCGAACGGCTCGCTGATCGTTGCCGAGGACGGCGGCAAGCTTGCCGGCTATGCGCTGGTGCTTTACCCGGCGCGCTCAAAGCTGGCCCGGCTCTATTCCATTGCTGTCGCCCCGCATATCGCCAGCCGCGGCATCGGCCCGCTGCTGCTCGCGGCGGCGGAAGCCGCAGCGGCGCGCCGGCAGCGCCGCGCCATGCGGCTCGAAGTCCACGAGCACAACACCCGCGCCATCGGGCGCTACGAAAAATCAGGCTACCGGCTGTTCGGCCGGCGCCAGCGCTATTATGACGATGGCGGCGACGCGCTGCGATTCGACAAGCCGCTCGGAAGCCGGCGCCGCGCCTCAGGTTCCAAGAGCGCGGCTTGATCCTCGAATTATGACCCGGTTTTGACGGTGGACATCATGGCCAGTGCTGTCGCCATTGGATTTGAATCGGGTTATGACGAATCGCGCCGTGCCTGATTTCGAACGCATGATCGGCCTTATTTTGCACAACGCTGGCGACTGGAAAGGGACCCGCCCATGACCGGCTGGGTCATCCTTGTCGACCAAGGCCGCGATCTGCCCAACGCCGAGACCCCGCACAAGGTCATCTCCACGGGCGAGTATTTGGCGCGACCGCGCCTGTTCGACATGGGGCGGCCGAAGATCGTCAACCTCGCCCGCTCCTACGCCTACCAGTCCAAAGGCTACTACGCCTCGCTGCTCGCCGAGGCGCGCGGCCACCGCGTGGTGCCGACGGTCGAGACCATGCTGGAGCTGCGCGAGCAGAAGCTCTACGAGCACGCGCTGCCGGAACTCGAGGATGAGCTCAACCGCTGCGCCCGGCGCGCCGAATTCCAGCCCGAAGGCGAGTTCAAGCTTTTGGTCTGTTTCGGCATCGCCCGCGACCCGCGCTTCGAGCCGTTCGGCCGGCTGCTGTTCGACTGGTTCCGCTGTCCGGCGCTGGAAGTGATCGTCGAGCCGGGCCCCCGGCTGTCGATCGACCGCATCCGCCCGCGCGCCATCACAAGGCTGGCCAACGGCGAAGGCGAGTTCTTCCGCGAGTCGCTGAATAATCACACCAAGCGCGAATGGCGCGACCCCAAGGCGCGCTCGGTCGCCAAATACGATCTCGCCGTGCTGTACGACCCGAACGAGAACGAGAGGACCGCGCCGTCGTCGCCGAGCTCGATCAAGCATTTCGCGCGCATCGCCGAGAAGCTGTCGGTCGACGTCGAGCCAATCACCAAGCGCCAGCTCGCCGAGCTTGCCGAATACGACGGCCTGTTCATCCGCGAGACTACCTCGATCGACAATCACACCTACCGCTTCGCCCGCCGCGCCTGGCAGGAGGGCATGCCGGTGATCGACGATCCGATCTCGATGATCCGCTGCACCAACAAAGTGTTCTTGATGGAGCTGTTGCAGGGGAATCAGGTGCCGACGCCGCCGACCGTGATCCTCGCCGAGGACACCGACCTGACCAAGGTAATCGACGAGCTCGGCCTGCCGCTGGTGGTCAAGATCCCGGACGGCTCGTTCTCCCGCGGCGTGCACAAGATCGAATCGCCGGCCGCGCTCAAGCGGATCTGCGAGGAGCTGTTCGAAGAAACCGATCTCCTCCTGGCGCAGAAGTTCCTGCCGACCGATTTCGACTGGCGGGTCGGCGTGCTCGACGGCGAGCCCTTGTTCGTTTGCCAATATCAGATGGCTCGCGGCCATTGGCAGATCATCAAACACGGGCCCGA
>DATHHM010000275.1:0-6044 GCA_035317145.1 Xanthobacteraceae bacterium
AAACCGTCGAGCATGAGTTTTTCGTAGAGCGCACGGTCGTCGTATTCCGGCACACCCCATTCCTGGTCGTGATAGGCGACGTAGAGCGCATCGTCCTTGGGCCAAGGACAGCGCACGAGGCTGTCGGCGTGTACGGGAGCTTTCATTGGGCGGAAGCTTTCATTCGGCGGCTTTGGTTTCGCCGGGGAAGGCGAAGCGCGCCCAGTCCGGCTTGACGAGATGAATCGGGACGCCGCCGGCGAGCAGCGCCTCGCCACGCGCTATCGCCTCCGCAACCCGGTCGAGCCGCAACAGCGCCAGCGCGCGGCCGGCCGCGGCGGAGCCCATGGTGCCGACCTGGCGATCGCCGGCCGTCACCGCGGCGCCGGCCGCGGGCGCGGCGCCGTCGTAGCGCACCGGCACCGCGCGGCTGCGCGCCGTGCCGCGGTGCTCCATGCGCGAGACGACTTCCTGGCCGACGTAGCAGCCCTTGGTGAAATCGACGCCGCCGAGCTGGTCCATGTCGGTCTCGTGCGGGAACGCATCGCCGTAGCTGAAATCGAGGCCGCCTTGCGGCACGCCGAGCGCGATGCGATGCGCTTCGTATTGCCCGGCATCGACGAGGGTGGCGCCGAGCTCGGCCGCGGCTTGAGCGGCAAGATGCGGCGGCAGCATCACGCGCGAGCCGAGCGACGGCAGCCGCGGATCGGCATAGCTTAGGCCAAATTTTGTCGTGCCGCCTTTGGTGGTGCCGCTGCCGTCCCAGGCGGCGAGCACGCCTAGCACTTCGGAGAGATCTTCGACGATCACCTTCGCGCGGAGTTTGTAGATGTTAAGTTTGGCAACCAGTGTGACGCAAAGCGCCCGCTGCACATCGAGGAAAAAGCCGCCGCCGTCCTTTGCCGGCGCCTCGGTGACGATGAAATCGGCGATGATCTTGCCCTGCGGCGTCAGCAGCGCGCAGAAGCGCGCCGTCCCGGGCTTGAGGTCGAGAACATCGGCCGTGACAAGCCCATGCAAAAAGTTCCGTGCGCCGTCACCGGCGACTTTGACCACGCCGCGATCCGCGAGCAGGGCAGCCTTCATGGCAAAAAACTTTCCAAATATTGCCGGCGAACCTAGAACACCGGCCGATTTCTCTCAAGGGTTGGCTACGCAGTAGAATTTTCTATGCGGTCAGCAAACAAAACCGCGAACTAACCACCGAACGTCGGGAATCATTCGGCGGCATGTGTAGAATGACACAGCGGCTGCGGGGGCGCCGGAATATTCTCCAAAACAAGTTGTTCTACGGTGCCGATCGCGGAAATTCGAAAGCACGCGTTCAGGGGGTGAGCGCATGACCGACGAACTGTTGTCGTTGCGGGCAGTTTTGCTGTCGGCGACGCAGAACGACCACGACATGTTCCGGCAGGCAGCCTCGACGGCAAAGGTGCCTATCGAGATCGTCGAATGCAAGAGCGTCGCCGCGGCATGTCAGGCTGTCGGCGGCGGCGCCGATCTGGTCTTCATCGACGGCGCTATCGCCAATGTAGCGACCGTGCAAGTGGTCGCGGTCGCGCGCGCGCGGGCCAAACCGCCGTTCCTGGTGCTGCTGGCGGCACCGGACGCCGTCATCGAGCCGCTCGCGACCGATGCGGCGGCGGCAAAGCCGATGCGGCTCGAAGAGGCGCGGCGGCTGATCGAGCGGTCGATGCGGGTGCGGCTACCGAGCCGCGTCCTGGTGGTCGACGATTCCTCGACCATGCGCAGCATCGTGCGCAAAATTCTCGGCGCGACGCGTTTTCCCTTCGACGTCAGCGAAGCCGCCGAGGGTGGCGTCGCGCTCAAGCTCGCCGGCGAGCGGGAATTCGACATCGTCTTTCTCGACTACTACATGCCGGGCCTCGACGGCCTGGAGACGCTGGCCGAGTTCAAGCGCGCGAAGCGGCGCATGACTGTCGTGGTGATGTCGTCGGCGCCGGACGCAACGCTTGCCGAGCGCGTGCGCGCGCAAGGTGCGGCGTTTCTCAAAAAGCCGTTCTTTCCCGCCGATCTCGAGGCGGTGCTGACGCGGCATTACGGATTGACTACGCTCAATCCGCAGCGCGCTTGAGACCGGATATTCGTTTGGAAAGTGCGGCTACTGCCGCGAGATCTGGACCGAGAATTCGCCGTTGCGGATGCGGGCGCCCAGGTTTTCCGCATAGCGGGCCGCCGCGTCTTCACCGTAGGTCGTGGTCAATTCGGCCAGCGCCAGAAACAGCGCGGTCTGCGCCAGGCAATCGCCGTCGATGCCGTCGTGCAGCGCTTCGATCCAGGCGTCGTGCAAAAAACCCAGCGCGATGCGTTTCTGCTCATGCTCGGGCACCGCTTCACGGGCGGCTAAATTTGGTGTCGCCGTACTCATTATGATTTTCTCTCGCGCCAGCCCCGGCGCTGTCCCTGTCCTGAAATCAAACTAGCATGGGTTTTCGGGGGTGAAAATCGAACCTCGGGGCAGGGTTAATGCCTGAAAATCATGCTCTAATTAGCGTAGCGCGCGGTGATCTCGCGGGCGATATGGGCGCCCTCTTCGAGGTAGCGATGAATGACGACGCCGGCCGCCGGCGTGCAGCTGCGGTAGCTTTGCTGAAAACCGCGATAGCCGCGGTTGAAGCTCGCCACCATCTGATCGTGGCGGTCGCCCGCGGGCGCCTCGGCATCGATCAGCGCCTGCGCCTCGGTGCGCCATTTCGGGCCTTCGTTCGAGCCGCAAATGCCGCGCAGGAAATGCAGCGCGCCGAGGATTTCCGAAAGTCGCTGCAGATCGTGATCGTAAGGCGCGGATACCACCTGCGGCGCCACCGGCGCCGCCGACTGCGGCGCACCGGGGGGCTGGGCCCTGCCCAGCGGCGGCAGCCCGGGTTTCGGCTGGGCCGGGGCCTGCGGTCTGGGCGGATACTGTTGAGGATACTGTTGATAGGGCTGATACGGCTGTTGTGGCGGCTGGCCGTACTGGAAAAATTGCGCGCCGGCCGGCCCGGCGGCAACGCACATTGCAAACAACAGCGCGGTCAATGTTCGAAGCATTTGCGGCGCAAACCTAAGGGTCGAGCGGACGGTCGAGCAAGCATGACAAGACGGCATGGTTGAGGCACGCGGCATCAGCGGGCCGCCGCAATCCGCTCCCAGGCGGCGTTGACGATCAGCGCCAGCCCTTCGGTGGTCTTCAAGTCGGACAGCGCCGACGGATCGCGCCATTGGGCTTCGGCCAATTCCTCGTTGAGCGCAACCTCGCCGGCGATCCAGCGCGCCGCGAACGGCAAAATCACGAAATGCCGCTCGACCCCGCCCGTGGCATCGCGGGTGATGGCCTGGCGATAGCCGGCCAGCGCCACCGGCTCGACGTCGAGGCTGGTCTCCTCGCGGACCTCGCGGATGACCGCTTCCTCCAAGGTCTCGCCGAGCTCGACGCCACCGCCCGGCAGCGTATAGAGGCCGTGGGCCGGCGGCCGCGCCCGGCGCACGATCAGCACCCGGCCGTCGCGGAAGATGGCGGCGCTCACCGCCAGATACGGCCGCGTTGGATAAGTGCGCGATCGTTCGTCGTTGCTCATCGAAGCTCGCGTGGTTTGGGTTAGTCTCGCAAAAGGCGCGAATGGTGATTATTTCTCGATCAAGCATTAGCTGCTTGGGTACTTAGACCAAGGCTCTTAGACTATGTGCGGACGCTATGTCATCATCTCGACGCCGGAAGCGATCCGGGCGCTGTTCGGCTATGGCGAGCTGCCGAATTTCCCGCCGCGCTATAACGTGGCGCCGACCCAGCCTATTCCCGTCGTGCGCCTCCACGACGGCAAGCGCTCGTTCGCGCTGATGCGCTGGGGCCTGCTGCCGTCCTGGGTCAAGGATCCGAAGACGTTTCCGCTGCTCATCAATGCTCGCGGCGAATCCGTGCTCGAAAAGCCCGCCTTTCGCAACGCCATGCGGCGGCGGCGCTGCCTCATCCCGACCGATGGTTTTTATGAATGGCAGGCTTCGGGAACAGCTGGCCCGCCGAAGCGGCCGTATTTCGTGCGTGGCAAACGCGGCGCCGACGGCACCGCGCCGCCGCTCGCGTTTGCCGGCCTGTACGAGACCTGGACCGGGCCGAACGGCGAAGAGGTCGATACCGCCGCCATCATCACCACGACGGCAAACCGCACGCTCAGCTCCGTTCACGAGCGCATGCCGGTGTTCGTTGCGCCGGAAGCTTTCGACTTGTGGCTCGACTGCGCCAATGTCGATGCCGAGGTCGCCACGGCGCTGATCGCGCCGGCCGACGATGCGCTGCTTGAAGCCTACCCGGTCTCGACCGCGGTGAACCGCGTCGCCAACGATGCCGTGGCGCTCATTGCACCGGTACCGGTTGGTTTCGCTTCGGACGCCGCGGTTGCGCCAGCCAAGACCGAGAAAAAGCTCAAATCACAAAAGCCGAAACCGTCGGACGACCAGGCGTCATTGTTCTAGCCGCGTCGGACCGGCCGTTCCCGCAAGCCGCAGTCGTAGTAGTTGGCGATGCCGATGTCGGCTGCCGCGCGGTAATCGCTGGCCAGGTATTCGAACAGTTCTTGACGCTGCCGCCGGCGCGCGAGGCTGGCGCGTATCCGATCGACCGCGCGATGGAGGACTGCACGCCACCACGGCGAACGGCATCGCGCGAATGCTGGGGCCGGCCCGCTCTGGCTATAAGAAGACATGATGGACTCCGAATGGATGATTTGGAGCCATCTTTTCTCGCTTATGGTTTTGCTGCCACCCGATTACTGACAGATTTCCTTACCCGGTTGCTTCGGCCGCGAACGAAGCATTGCGGGTAGCAATGGCGCGCGCTCGCGTCCATATTCGATGCATGTCGAATGCACCGCAAATGGCCGAAGTGGCGGCTTTGGTCGGCGATCCGGCCCGCGCCAATATCCTGTGCGCGCTGCTCGGCGGCCGCGCGCTCACCGCGACCGAGCTGGCGTTTGCCGCCGGCGTGACGCCGCAGACCACCAGCGGCCATCTCGGCAAGCTCCACACGGCGCGCCTTCTCGTGCTGATGAAGCAGGGCCGCCATCGCTATTATCGCCTGGCCGGCCCCCATGTCGGACAGATGCTGGAAAGCATCATGAACGTCGCGCTCGAAGGCCCGCCGCGGTTCCAGCCGAAATCGCGCACGGAAGATCAGCTGCGCCACGCCCGCACTTGCTACGACCACATCGCCGGTACGCTCGGTGTCGGCCTGGCCGATCGGCTGATCGAGCACGAGCACGTCATCCTCGGCGACGAAGCCGGCGAAGTGACTGCGGCCGGCGCGGAATTTCTTGGCAAGCTCGGCGTCGATCTTTCTCATGCGCGGTCCAAGCGCCGTGTTTTTTGCCGGCCGTGTCTGGATTGGACCGAACGCCGGCCGCATATCGGCGGCGCCGTCGGCGCGGCGTTGGCCGATCGCTGCTTCGATCTGAAATGGATCGAGCGTGTGCGCGATGGCCGTGCGCTGACGATTACGCCCGCGGGGCGGCGCGGCTTGATGGAAAGCTTTTCGCTCCAAATTTAGCGGTGCTACCGATCAATCTGCAACGCATCGGATGGCGGCCTTGATCGCTTGGATGCTCGTTGTTCGTGTTGATGATCTTGTCAAGGACGGCGCGAAAGCGCCGCCGCCTCCGGCGGTCTTCGATCCTTGACAAGATCATCAACGCGAACAGAATGCCGTCCAAGCAATCAAGGCCGCTTTCTCGGCGTTCTTAAATATTATTCTTATGTGATCGCCACGCCCGCGCTACAGCACTTTGCCGGGATTAAGAATCCCCTTGGGATCGAGCAGGTGCTTGAGATCTCTCATCAGCGCAAACGCCACCGGGTCCTTCACCGACGGCAGGAGCTCGCGCTTGACGACGCCGATGCCGTGCTCTGCGGAAATCGAACCGCCATATTTTTTGACCACGGCAAAGACCACGGCATTCACGTCGTCCCAGCGCTGCAAATATTCGGCCTTGTCGGCGCCAACCGGCTGGGTGACGTTATAGTGGATATTGCCGTCGCCGAGATGGCCGAACGGCAGCGGCCGCGCGCCGGGAATG
>DATHHM010000276.1:0-7614 GCA_035317145.1 Xanthobacteraceae bacterium
CGACCTGACGGGCGAGCAGAATGTGCTCGCGGGTCTGCGGCATCGGCCCGTCGGCAGCCGACACGACCAGGATCGCGCCGTCCATCTGGGCAGCGCCGGTGATCATGTTCTTCACATAATCGGCGTGGCCGGGGCAGTCGACGTGCGCGTAGTGGCGCTTGTCGGTCGAGTATTCCACGTGGCTCGTCGCAATCGTCAAAATCTTGGTCGGATCGCGCCGGCCCTGGCTCTCGGACGCCTTGGCGACCTGGTCGTAGGCCGTGAATTGCGCCTGACCCTTTGCCGCCGCGACCTTGGTGATCGCCGCGGTCAACGTCGTCTTGCCGTGATCGACGTGCCCGATGGTGCCGATATTGCAATGCGGCTTGTTGCGGTTGAATTTTTCCTTGGCCATGAGACTCTCCGTTGCGACTCTCGGTCTTAGCGTTGTGAATGTTTATCCGGCGAACTTCGCCTGGACCTCTTCGGCGATGGCTTTCGGCACTTCAGCGTAGTGGTCGAATTGCATCGTGAACGTGGCGCGCCCCTGTGACAGGCTCAAGTTTGTACGGCCCGATCAAGCGTATTTGGCTTGAACCTTGGCGGCTTCACCCGCCGGGACCTGTTCATAGTGATCGAACTGCATCGTGAACGTCGCCCGGCCCTGGCTCATCGAGCGCAGGTTGTTGACGTAGCCGAACATGTTCATCAGCGGCACCATCGCGTTGATGACGTTGGCGTTGCCGCGCATGTCCTGGCCCAGAATCTGGCCGCGGCGCGAATTGAGGTCGCCGATGACCGAGCCGGTATAGTCCTCCGGCGTCACCACCTCGACCTTCATGATCGGCTCGAGCAGCACTGAGCCGCCCTTCGCCAGCGCTTCGCGCATGGCGGCGCGGCCCGCAATCTCGAACGCCATGGCCGACGAATCGACGTCGTGCGAAGCGCCGTCGATCAGCGAGACCTTGATATCGACCACCGGGAAGCCGGCGATCACGCCTGACGTCAACTGGCCTTCGAGACCTTTCTCGACGGCCGGGATGAACTCCCTCGGCACCGAGCCGCCGACGATCTCGTTCTCGAACACGAAGCCCGTGCCGGGCGCGCCCGGCTCGGCGACGACCTTGATGCGCGCAAACTGGCCGTGGCCGCCGGTCTGCTTCTTGTGCACGTAATCGACCGTGGCGGGCCGAGAAATCTTCTCGCGATAGGCGACCTGCGGCGCGCCGATATTGGCGTCGACCTTATAGGTGCGCCTGAGGATATCGACCTTGATGTCGAGATGCAGTTCGCCCATGCCCTTGATGATGGTCTGGCCGGATTCCTGGTCGGTATGGACGCGGAACGACGGATCCTCGGCCACCAGCTTCGCCAGCGCAACGCCGAGCTTTTCCTGATCGGCCTTTGACTTCGGCTCGATGGCGATCTCGATCACCGGATCGGGGAATTCCATCTTTTCCAGGATCACCGGCTTCTGCGAGTCGCACAGCGTATCGCCGGTGCGCACCTCTTTGAGGCCCGCCAGCGCTACGATGTCGCCGGAGAACGCTTCCTTGATGTCTTCGCGGTTGTTGGCGTGCATCAACAGCATGCGGCCGACGCGCTCTTTGCGTTCCTTGGTCGAGTTCATCACGCCGGTGCCGCTTTCGAGCTTGCCCGAATAGATGCGGCAGAAGGTGATGGTGCCGACGAACGGATCGTCCATGATCTTGAATGCCAACAGCGCCATCGGCTCGGAATCCGACGCCTTGCGCTCGACCTCATTGCCCTTGAGATCGATGCCCTTCACCGGCGGCACGTCGACCGGCGACGGCAGGTAATCGACCACGGCGTCGAGCAGCGGCTGCACGCCCTTGTTCTTGAAGGCGGAGCCGCAAAACACCGGAAAGAACTTGCTGGCAATGGTCGCCTGGCGAACGAGGCGCTTGAGCGTCGCCTCGTCGGGCTGCTTGCCTTCGAGATAAGCGGTCGTCGCGTCGTCATCGAGCTCGACGGCAGCCTCGACGAGCTTCTCGCGATATTCCTTGGCCTGATCCAGCAGATCGGCCGGAATTTCGATGTCATGATATTTGGCGCCGAGCGTCTCTTCGTCCCACACCACGCCGACCATGCGCACGAGATCGATGATGCCCTTGAACCCCGCCTCGGCTCCGATCGGCAGCTGCAGCGCCACCGGCTTAGCGCCGAGACGATCGACGATGTCCTTGAGGCACTGGAAATAATCCGCGCCGATCTTGTCCATCTTGTTGCAAAACACGATACGCGGCACGTTATAGCGGTCGCCCTGCCGCCATACCGTCTCGGTCTGCGGCTCCACGCCCTGATTGGAATCGAGCACGCATATCGCGCCGTCGAGCACGCGCAACGAGCGCTCCACCTCGATGGTGAAATCGACGTGGCCGGGGGTGTCGATGATGTTGAGCCGCTTGCCGTTCCACAGCGCGGTGGTCGCAGCCGACGTGATGGTGATGCCGCGCTCCTGCTCCTGCTCCATGAAATCCATGGTCGCGGCGCCGTCGTGCACCTCGCCCATCTTGTGGCTCTTGCCGGTGTAATAGAGGACGCGTTCGGTCGTCGTCGTCTTGCCGGCATCGATGTGAGCCATGATGCCGAAATTGCGATAGTCCTCGATCGGGTGCGTACGGGGCATTGTTTTGTCCTGGGGTCCTTCGCTGTCGCCGGCTTTACCAGCGATAGTGCGAGAACGCGCGGTTGGCTTCCGCCATCCGGTGCGTGTCTTCGCGCTTCTTTACGGCGTTTCCCCTGTTATTCGATGCGTCGAGCAGTTCTGCGGACAACCGCTCGGTCATTGTCTTTTCGTTGCGCTCGCGCGCCGCCGAGATGATCCAGCGGATGCCGAGCGCCTGACGCCGCGAGGTGCGCACTTCGACCGGCACCTGGTAGGTGGCGCCGCCGACGCGGCGGGAGCGCACTTCGATCGACGGCATGACGTTGTCGAGCGCCTGCTGGAACACGGTGACCGGGCTCGTCCTGGTCTTGCCCTCGATGATGTCGAGCGCGCCATAGACAATCGTCTCCGCCGCCGACTTCTTGCCGGCGTGCATCACCGAGTTCATGAATTTCGTGACCACGACGTTCCCGAATTTCGGGTCCGGCTGGATCTCACGTTTATCGGCCTTGTGACGGCGGGACATCTCGTCAGTTCCTCAGTCTTTCCGTTCCTTAAGACGCAAAACGACCCAAAATTACTTGGGTCGAATTATTTGGGTCGCTTGGCTCCGTACTTCGATCGCCGCTGCTTGCGGTTTTTTACGCCTTGCGTGTCGAGCACACCGCGCAGGATGTGATAGCGCACGCCCGGCAGATCTTTGACGCGGCCGCCGCGGATCATCACCACCGAATGCTCCTGGAGGTTATGACCCTCGCCCGGGATGTAGCCGATGACTTCGAAGCCGTTGGTCAGCCGCACCTTGGCGACCTTGCGCAGCGCCGAGTTCGGCTTCTTCGGGGTCGTGGTGTAGACGCGGGTGCAGACGCCGCGCTTTTGCGGGCTCTGCTGCAGCGCCGGCACCTTCTTCTTCGCGTGCTGCGTCACCCGCGGCTTGCGAATGAGCTGGTTGATCGTCGGCATGCGCGTCCACACTCCATTGGCCCGGTTTTGACGCGAATCCGTTCGCGCAAAACCAAATCGCGCCATCCGCTTCCCGAGACGGAAGGGCGCTTGGTCTTCGCAGAGGACCACGCCGTTAAGCGTGGTCATGCCCTGATAATCTGACTTCCGAAGCCAGAGGCAGCGTTTGAGCTTCCTTCGTCGAGGCGTCGCGCCGAATCCCGTCGACCGAAAGAATCGGAGCCAAGAAAGCGATTAACTTTCAATAGCTTATACGGGGACCCGGCAGGGCCGTTCCGACTGGCGAAGCTCACCGCCTGCCGTAAAGTGCGCGGTATGTATCGGCGCTACCGCTCCAAGTCAAGCCGATATGGGCATGAAAGCGCGATGGCGCAAGCACATCTGCGCCATTTGCGGGTCGAAATCAGCCCGGCTCCATGCCCTTGGCTCGGATCATCCGCACCACCTTGGGCGTGGCCATAAAGGCGACCAATGTACGCGCTGTCCCACTCTGCCCACTGCCGGGAGCGATGCCGGCCGCATAAACGATGATGTTCTGCAATTCGCCCGGCAGCGGGCCGACCAGTTCGGCACCCTTTACGGGGAGGATGGCGACGATCTGCTGCATGCCGACCTCGGCCTCGCCCTCGGCGACGATCTCGGCCACCGGGCGGCTGGTCAGCCTGGTTTTCGGCTTCATTTCGCCGGCAATGCCGAGGCGGACCAGCAAATCCGCGATATAGGCCCCGCTCGGGCCGTCGCTGTAGCCGATCGACCTCGCCTCCTGCAGCGTGCGTTTGAGCGCCTCGACGGTGCCGATATCGGGTTTCGGCGCGCCGGCACGCACTGCGAGGCCCACTGCCGAGCGCGTGATGTCGGTCTGCGTGCCGGCGGCGATCTTGCCGGCCTCGACCAGCGCATCGAGCTCCGGCCGCGGCAATAGCGCGATGTCGAACGCGGCGCCGTCCTCGATCTCCTTTTTCAGCACCGACGTCAGCGCAAATTTGATTTCGACTTTCACGCCGCTTGCGCGTTCGAACAGCGGCATGACCTCGACCATGAGCGATTTCATGGCGCCGCCAGAGAGGATTTTGATTTGATTCGTATCCGACATGATCGCCTCGCCGCCCATTATACAAAAGGGCCGCCAACGCGGCGGCCCTTTGATCTTGTCGCGAACTCGGTCGACGGCGGGGTAGTTACTCCGCCGCCGGCAGTGCCGCGGGCTCCGCGGCGGCTTCGGCCCGCAGCGCCGCCTCCTTCTCGCGCTCGGCGAGAATGAGCGCGTCGCGTTTGACGGCGACTTCGCGGATCCTGTTCATCATCGCGCCTGTTCCCGCCGGGATCAGCCGGCCGACGATGACGTTCTCCTTAAGCCCATCGAGCGTGTCGGCCTTGCCGTTGACCGCGGCCTCGGTGAGCACGCGCGTCGTCTCCTGGAACGACGCCGCCGAGATGAACGAACGCGTCTGCAACGAGGCCTTGGTGATGCCAAGCAGCACCGGATGCGCAGTCGCGGGCTTTTTGCCCTCGGCCACGAAGCGGGCGTTGGCCTCGTCGAACTCGGTCTTATCGACCTGATCGCCCTGGATCAGGTCGGTCTCGCCGGAGTCCTCGATCTCGACCTTCTGCAGCATCTGCCGCACGATCACTTCGATGTGCTTGTCGTTGATCGCGACGCCTTGGAGCCGGTAGACGTCCTGGATCTCGTTGACGAGGTAGCCGGCAAGCTCCTCGACGCCCTTGATCGCCAGGATGTCATGCGGCGCCGGGTTGCCGTCGACGATGTAGTCGCCCTTCTCGATGAGATCGCCGTCCTGCAGATGGATGTGCTTGCCCTTGGGGACCAGATACTCCCTGGGCTCCTCATCCTTGCCGGCCGGCTCGATGGTGATCCGCCGCTTATTCTTGTAGTCGCGGCCGAACCGCACCGTGCCGGAAATCTCGGCGATCACCGCCGATTCCTTCGGCCGCCGCGCCTCGAACAGCTCCGCCACCCGCGGCAGACCGCCGGTGATGTCGCGCGTCTTGGCGCTTTCGGTCGGGATACGGGCGATGACGTCGCCGGCGCCGACATGCACGCCGGGATCGACCGAGATGATGGCGTCCACTGCCAAGAGCGAGCGGGCGTCGCCACCGCGGCTGAGCTTGAGGATCTTGCCGTCCTTGCCCTTGACCACCAGCGCCGGGCGCAAGTCCTGTTGGCCGCGGGCGGAGCCCGAGCGCCAGTCGATGACCACGCGCTTGGCGATGCCGGTCGACTCGTCGAGTGTCTCGGTCAACGACTGACCTTCGACCAGATCCTCGTAGCCGATGATGCCATCGACCTCGGTGAGGATCGGGCGGGTATACGGGTCCCACTCGGCGATGCGCTGGCCGCGCTTGATGTGATCGCCTTCGTCGACCTTCAGCCGGGCGCCGTAGGTGATACGGTGCACGGCGCGTTCGGTGCCGTCGGGATCGGTGACGGCAACGATGAGGTTGCGGCTCATCGCGATCAAATCGCCGTCCGAATTCTTGGCGGCGTTGCGGTTCTTGATCTTGATGGTGCCCTCGAAGTTCGACTCGACGAACGACTGCTCGGAGATCTGTGCCGCGCCGCCGATATGGAACGTGCGCATGGTGAGCTGGGTGCCCGGCTCGCCGATCGACTGCGCGGCGATGACGCCCACCGCCTCGCCCATATTGACCGGCGTGCCGCGGGCGAGATCGCGCCCGTAGCACAGACCGCAGACGCCGCTGCCGGTCTCGCAGGTGAGCACGGAGCGGATCTTGATCTCCTGCACGCCGGCATTGACCAGCTTCTCGACGTGCGGCTCCTCGAGCAAGGTCGCGTTCGGCACCAGCACGGTGTTGCCCGACGGGTCGCGCACGTCCTCAGCCGTGGTGCGGCCGAGGATGCGGCTTGCCAGCGACGCGACGACGGTGCCGGCGTCGATGATCGCCCGCACCTTGATGCCGCGCGTCGTGCCGCAGTCCACATCGGTGATGATGCAGTCCTGCGCCACGTCGACCAGGCGCCGTGTCAGATAGCCGGAATTGGCCGTCTTGAGCGCCGTGTCGGCGAGGCCCTTGCGGGCGCCGTGGGTCGAGTTGAAGTACTCGAGCACCGACAGGCCTTCCTTGAAGTTCGAGATGATCGGAGTTTCGATGATCTCCCCCGATGGCTTGGCCATCAGGCCGCGCATGCCGGCGAGCTGGCGCATTTGCGCCGGCGAGCCGCGCGCGCCGGAATGCGCCATCATGAAGATCGAGTTGACCTGGGCTTCCGCGCCCTTCTCCGCCGGCCGCGACGTCGAGATCTCCTTCATCATCGCTTCGGCGATGGTTTCGGTGCACTTCGACCAGGCATCGACCACCTTGTTGTATTTCTCGCCCTGGGTGATGAGGCCATCGTTGTATTGCTGCTCGAACTCCTTGGCGAGCGTGCGGGTCTGCTCGATGATCTTCCACTTCGAGGCCGGGACCACCATATCGTCCTTGCCGAACGAGATGCCGGCCTTGAACGCGTTGTGGAAGCCGAGCGACATGATCCGGTCGCAGAAGATGACCGTCTCTTTCTGCCCGCAGTGGCGGTAGACTTGGTCGATCGTGTTGGAGATCTCCCGCTTGGTCATGAGCTTGTTCACGGCCTCGTAGGAGATCTTCGGGCTCTTGGGCAGGACGTTGCCCAGCATGACGCGGCCCGCGGTCGTGTCGAACCACCGGCGCACGGGCTTGCCCTTGTCGTCGAGACCGTCCCAGCGGTACTTGATCTTGGTGTGCAGATCGATCGCCTTGGCATGCAGGGCATGCTCGATCTCGGCCATGTTGCCGAAGATCGGCGGATTCTTGGAGCCGTCCTCGCGCATGATCGAGAGATAGTAGAGGCCGAGCACGATGTCCTGCGACGGCACGATGATCGGCGAGCCGTTGGCCGGATGCAGGATATTGTTGGTCGACATCATCATCCGCAACGAGAAGCGGATGCTGCAGGAGGCGGTCGACGCGCTGTTCGACAACGGCCGCCGCGGCCGGGTCATCACCGGCGCCAACCAGCGGCCGCTCAAGTCGCTCGCCGACAT
>DATHHM010000277.1:0-6596 GCA_035317145.1 Xanthobacteraceae bacterium
ATTGGTCACCGCCGCTTTCACCCGTTCGACGGCGGCAACGGCGACCGCTTTGGTTTTGGTGCGGGTGGTCGCGGTGGGAGCCGGCGCCGCGGCGGGGGCGTACGAATCGGCATCGTCGTCTTCCTCGCCCTTCCTCAGGCCGAAGAGCTTGGCAATCGGATTGATGCTGTGACGGTCCTCGCTCGCCACCATGGCGCCGACCTCGACGCCGGAATTGCGCGCCGCATCGACCGAGTTTTCAGAAGGATTGTTGCCGCGCTGCCTGATCTCGGCCAGCGCCAGCGCGTAACCTTGCAGCGGCCGGCCGTCGGTTGGGATTTGCACGGTCTTACCGTCAGGGAACACGCGCACCAGCTGTTCGTGGGTCATGCGCGGCCACATCCGCACGCTGCCGGTGTCCATGTGGACGAACGGCGAGCCGGAGGTCGGATAAAAGCCGACGCCGCCGCGGGCGAGCCGCAATCCCATCGCGCGCACCTCGTCGAGCGGCACGCCGGGAATGTAGAAGTCCATGGCGCGGCCGAGCATGTGCTGGCTGAAGCGCGCCACGCCGGCAGAGCGGTGGCGCAGCATGGCGTTGGTCGCCGGCGAACGATAGCCGCACACCACCCAGATCGGCGCCTTGTTGCCGGCCTCGCGCTGCACCTCCCACACCAGGTCGATCAGGTGTGGGTCCATTTTGGTTTGTTCGGCCTTGCGCCAGTCGCGCAGGAACCAGTTGAGCTTTTCCAGCGCGGCGTCGTCGTAGCGGCCGTCGCGCTTGAAGGTGATGGTGATGTCTTCGTCGGTATGCATGTGGTGCATCGAGATGCTGCGCGTATCGCCTTCAGCGATCGCGTTTTGCAGGCCTCTCGATCCGAAAAGGACAAGCAGAGCAGCCAGGCCGCACGAATAGCCGGCGCGCGCCGCAACGAATCTCACAGATTTCAGGCGCGCCTTACCAAACGGCACGAGCCCATCCCACTTTGACGCGTTGGCGACACGGTCTCGTCCCGGCTCCCCAGCTGAGGCGAGTAACGCTAACGCAGTGTTAAATTGGGAAGGGTTAACGAAATCTTACCGTCGTCCCATCCCCCGACGCCATAAGGGCTAACGGCATAGTGTGGCAAAAAGTGGCCGGACCTGGCCGCCCTGGGGAAAGGCCGCCCACAAGGGGCGGCCAATGGGGTGAAGTGGTTAACGGACCGGCGCGGTTTTTAACGGAGTTGCAGGGACTTAGCGCTGGACCGGGGCTCCGGAACTGGTCTCGCGGCGATGCGGAGCGGCGTGGCGCACCGGCTGCGGCGGGGTGGCGGCCATTCCGCCGCCGAACAGCCGCGAGAAGAAGCTGCCGCCGTCGCCCGGGCCGCCGTAGTTGCCGTAGCCACGGCCGCCAAAGAGCGGGGTCGAATCCGGGATCGCCAGGACTTGGCGATGCGAGGGGTCTTCCCGGCGCTCGACGGCGACATCGGCCATCCTGCGGTCGTCGCCCTTGAGGATCGCCAACAGCTGCCTGTCGCGGCCGTAGACGTCGTCGCGGAACTGCAGCTTGCCGTTATCGTCGACGAAGGCGGTCTGGTAGGTCAGGTTGACCGGGATAAAGGTCGGCAGCTGGATGTCCTGCTCGCCGCCGGCGTCGATCATCTTCTTGATGCGCTCCAGCGTGTAGCCGTCGTTCGGCCGCACCAGCGACAGCAGTACCTCGGCATATTTCTGCGGATCCTGCACCCGCATGCAGCCGTGGCTATAGGCGCGCTTGTCGTAGGCGAACAGGTTTTTGTCCGGCGTGTCGTGCTGATAGACCAGGAACTTGTTGGGGAAGTTGAAGCGAATGCGGCCGAGCGCATTGTGATCGCCCGGCGGCTGCCAGATGTGCACGGTGCCGTCCGGGTTCTTGCCGACCTTCAGTCCCATGCGGTCGAGCACCGTCGGGTCCTGCTGCAGCGCCGGCAGGTATTCGTGATTGACGATCGACGGCGGCACGTTCCAGGTCGGATTGATGGTGATGTATTTCATCTCCGCCTGCATGATCGGCGTCGGCATTTCCGGCTTGCCGTCGACGATCCGGGTGGTCCAGTAGGGCTTGCCGTCGTGCATCACGCGCAGCGTGAAGTCGGCGAGATTGACGATGACGTAGGTGTTGCCGAGATCGTGCGGCATCCACCGCCAGCGCTCCAGGTTGGCGAGGATGACGTCGACCGGTTTGTCCGGCTGGCGGCCGTTGAGCGCGTCGATGGTCTGCTGGGTGAGCGTGCCGCTGACCTTGAGTTGATGGTCCTGCTGGTACTTCTTCACCGCGTCGGCCAGCGCCTTGTCGTAGGTCGTGCCGTCGCCTGAGACGTTGAGCCGTTCGCGTAACAGCGGCACCCGGTCGTCAAGGGCGCCAACTTTCGGCGCCGCGCCGTTGGCGATTGGCGTCTTGCTGGCTTCAGCCTTGCCGGCGCGGATCTCGGCGAGCTTGGCTTTGAGGGCCAGATAGCCCGCGGTGCGCGGCTCGTAGGCGTCGAGCGCCTTCGCCATGTCCTTGGCTTCGACCATGGCGGCGAGCACGTCGGCGGGCTCCGGCGCCGTCGTGGTGTAAGAGATGTCGCCGCTGACCCGCGACCAATGCACCCGGCCGACCGAAGCGTGGTGGGCATAGGTGATGATCGTCATGTCGAGCTTGAGCTCGGCCTCGGCGAGGTCGCCCGGTTCGCTCAGCGCGGAAAAGTTCGGCACCGGGTAATCGGCCGGATCGAGACCGTCCTGGTCGACATGGCCGAGATAGGCGATCACGGCCTTGCCACGTTCGTTCACTTTGCCGTCGGTGATCCACAGCGGCGCGTAATCGCGGCCGGAATAGAACGCGTCGACGATGGTGCGGTCTTTTTTGTTGCCGACGATGCGGTCGTACTTACCGCTGGAGAGATTGCGCAGCTGATCGACGACCGCGGCATCGGCCGTGCTCAAGGCGGGTGCAGCCGGCGCTGCGGAGGGCGCAGGCGCCGCCGGTGCGCTGGCCGTCGTTGTGGGTTCCGGCGCAGCCGCTGCCGCCGGGGCAGGGGGCGTCTCCGCCGTAGCGGGCGAAGCTTGAGTAGGGGCTATCGATCCCGTCGTCGCCGGCAGGTTCGGCGAATCGAGCGGTTGCGGCGTCGCTGTCGCCGCCGGAGCCTTATCAATGTCGGCCGGCGTCGGCGAAGCAGCCGCGGCGTTGGCGCCGGTGTCGTTGGGTCCGGCGAGCGTCACGGCGGGAGCGCCGGCCAGCAGCAGGACGATGGCGGTCGAGGCGAGAAGGTGGTTGATGCGGACGCCCGGCATTGCGAATTCTCCTTGCGAGCCTGCGCGATGGACGCAGTCACGCCGCGTGAGGATTAAGTCCCCCAACGAGGCATTAGTATGGAACCATGCCCGCAGCGGCCGGACTTTAAGTGAGCCGGTCCAGCTTGTCCTGTGCGCAACCGGCAATAATCGGCCGTTTCATGCGATTTTCAGTGGCTGTCGCTCTGTTGCAACGCCTTCGGTATCGGGTTCTTCCCGTTCGGTATTCAGGCCCAGCGCTTCGAGCTTACGGTAGAGCGTGGAGCGGCCGATTTGCAGCCGCCGCGCCACCTCCGACATCTGGCCGCGATAGTGGGTAATGGCGTACCGAATAAGCTCGGCCTCCAGCTCTTCGAGCGGCCGCACCTCGCCCGAGGCGTCCAACAGCGGTAGCGCATCGGCTCCGGCAGCGGACGGCGCCACCGCGGCGCCGGGATGGTCCGCGAAGGGGGCCGGCAGTTCGACCGGCTGATCGAAGTCCGGCACCAGCGGCTCACCCGCATGGTCCGGCGTACCGCCGTGCTCCGAAACCGGAGCCGGGACCTGAGCGGAAACTTGCGGAAATTCGGCAAGCCCGATGGTGTCGCCGTCGGCCAGCACCACGGCGCGGAACAAGGTGTTTTCAAGCTGGCGGATGTTGCCCGGCCAATGGAACGCCGCGAGCATGCGCAGTGCTTCCGGCGCGATCAGGCGGATGCGCTTGCCCTCTTCGGCGGCAAAGCGCGCCAAAAAATGCCGGGTCAGCGCCGGGATGTCGGCGGGCCGCTCCCGCAGCGGCGGCACCGTGATCGGGAAGACGTGCAGGCGATAGAACAAATCCTCGCGAAAACGTCCGGCTTTGACGTCGGCGATCAGGTCGCGATTGGTGGCCGAGACGATGCGGACGTCGACCTTGATGGTTTTGCGCGCGCCGACCGGCTCGACCTCGCCTTCCTGGATGGCGCGCAACAGCTTGACCTGGGCCGCGGCCGGCAACTCGCCGACCTCGTCGAGGAACAAGGTGCCGCCCGACGCCTCGACGAACTTGCCGACATGGCGCTCCGTGGCGCCGGTGAACGAGCCCTTCTCGTGGCCGAACAGGATCGACTCGACCAGGTTTTCGGGCATGGCGCCGCAATTCACCGCAATGAACGGCTTTGCGCGCCGCTCGCCGCTGCCGTGAATGGCGCGCGCAATCAATTCCTTGCCGACGCCGGACTCGCCCGAGACCAGCACCGGGATATTCGATGTCGCCGCCTTTTCCGCCATGCGCAGCACGGCCGCCATGATGGGGGACTTGGTGATAATGTCATTGAAGCCAAGCGTGCCAGCGCGGCTGTGCTTGATGCGGCTGAGCTCGACTTCGAGCGCGCTGGTATTGAGCGCATTGCGCAAGCTGACCAGCAGCCGCTCGACGCCGACCGGCTTGACCACGAAATCGATGGCGCCGGCGCGCATCGCCGATACGACATTGTCGATGCCGCCATGCGCGGTCTGCACGATCACCGGCACATTGATCGAAGCTTGACGCAGTCGCGCGAGCACGCCGAGCCCGTCGAGATTAGGCATGACGAGATCGAGGATCACGCAATCGATCCGCGCGCCGTCGGCGCCGCCGAGCAAAGTCAGCGCCGCATCGCCATTGTCGAGCACGACGGTTTCATAGCCGGACTTCTGCAGCATGGCCTCGAGCAGCCGGCACTGCACCGGATCGTCATCGACAATGAGGATGGCCATTTACTCGTCCCCTCGCGGCTTCGTTGCAGCACGCTGTGCCGTTTCGGGCCACTTTGCGGCAGGAGGCTTAATGGGGTGTTAAACGGCCCGCGCAGCTACAGCGTCAGCCACACATTGCAGACATACGGCGCATCCGGATCTTCGTTGATCTCGAAGCCGAGCTCCCGGCACATGTGCAGCATCGGCTCGTTTTCGCGCAGCACTTGTCCTTCGATGGCGCGCAGGCCCTTGGCGCGGGCGTAGGCGATGATCAGTTGCATCAACTGCCACCCGAGGCCGTGGCTCTTGAGATCGGAGCGGATCAGGATGGCGTATTCGCCGGATGTCGTGTCCGCTTTGTCATGCAAGCGCGCGACACCCAGCATCGCGCCCGTTGCCTCATCGAGTGCAATGAAGGCCATGGCCTTGGCGTAGTCGATCTGGATGAAGCGAGCGAGAAAGTCGTGGTTGAACTCTTTCACCAGGCCGAAAAAGCGCAAGCGCACATCGTCCGTGGTCACGGCCGCGAGGAACGGCCCATAAAGTGGCTCGTCATCCGGCCGCAGCGGACGGATGTGAACCGCCTGTCCATCAGGCAGCGTGACGTGGCGTTCCCATTCGTGCAGATCGATGGCCATGGCCGCAACGTCACCTCGCGCGACACGCCCGACTATGTTCGCAACAACAAGTGCCGCGCCTGCTCAATGGTCGCTCGCGCGTAATCCGCAAGCTGTTCATCCGAAGCATTGCTGATCGGATGGCCGATCACCGCGAACTTGTAATCCGGCATGCCGAGCACCCGGCGCATCATCTCCGCCGCGCTGACGAAGCGCTCCGTCATGACCCCCAAAGCGGGGATGCCTTGCCGTTCTGCCGTGATGGAGTCGTGCAGACTGCACGATGAGCAGCTGCCTCAATCGCCGACGCCGGTGACGACGGCTTGCCAGTTTTTGATTTCGTCGACGATATGCGCGTCGGCCGGCGCGCTGTAGTTCGACTTCCTGCGAAAGACGACATCGGCGACGCCGAATTCTTCGCGCAGCATGCGGTCGAGGTGGGCGAAATAGCCCTGGGTGCCCTCTTTGCCGTTGGAGATGAAGCCGATCGTCTTGCCCTTGAGCGAAGTCGGGCGCGGCGCCGGCTGGCTGCCGGCCGGCTTTCTTTCATTTGTCGGATCGAACACGCGAAGGATCATGGGCTTTGCTCCGCTGGTACTTTTTGCACTTTAGCCTTTCGGCGGCTCGCAATCGACACAGGCGCCGATGGCGGCTGTCACCGCTTTGGTCTTGCTGCCGAACCACGGCGCGATGACGGCGCCAAAACCGCCGGCCGGGCCGCCGGCCGCGACGACGAGCAGATTATCGGGCGAAGCGAGCGCGGTGTGAACCGTCTCGCCGCGGTCGCGCACCACCGCGCCCTTGCCGACGTCGGTCCATTCGGCGCGGCGGATGCGGGCGCGCTCGTAGATGAATTCGGCGATGTCGCGCTTGCTCCAGCCGGCGTCCTGGATGTGATCGCGCAATTGCTTCGGAATGATGATGGCGTAGTTGCCGCCGTAGATCGAATAGTGGCGCTGGTTGGCGCGCATCTCGGCGGCAAAGGTTTCAAGAATCTCGCGCGGGTCC
>DATHHM010000278.1:0-3643 GCA_035317145.1 Xanthobacteraceae bacterium
ACCGTGCAGCGCCAATGTCTCGTCAAGTTCCGGTGACGGCGGCACGCCATCGAGGAACGCCGCATTGTCTTTGAGATCGAGATGGCCCTCGACGTCGAGCACATTGATCAGCGGCAGATTATGTCGCCGCCCGACCTCGAAATCGTTAAAGTCGTGCGCCGGCGTGATCTTGACCGCGCCGGTGCCCTTTTCCGGATCGGCATAGTCGTCACCGATGATCGGAATGCGCCGGCCGACCAGCGGCAGCACCGCGGTCTTGCCGATCAGATGTTTCAGCCGCTCGTTGTCCGGATGCACGGCGACCGCGACGTCGCCGAGCATGGTCTCGGGTCGCGTCGTCGCCACGGTGATGAATTCGTCGCTGCCCTCGATCGGATATTTGATGTGCCAGAGACTACCCTTGGTCTCGACTTGCTGCACTTCGAGATCGGAGATCGCGGTTTTCAGCTTCGGATCCCAATTGACCAGCCGCTTGTCCTTGTAGATGAGGCCCTCGCGATAGAGCGCGACGAAAACTTTCAGCACCGCGCGCGACAAGCCCTCGTCCATGGTGAAGCGCTCGCGCGACCAGTCGCAGGAGGCGCCGAGCCGTTTCAACTGGCCGATGATGGTGCCGCCGGACTCCGCCTTCCATTCCCAGACCCGCTTGATGAACGCCTCGCGGCCCATGGCGCGGCTCGATTCCTGGCGCTCCATCAATTGCCGCTCGACCACCGCTTGGGTGGCGATGCCGGCGTGATCGGTTCCCGGCTGCCACAGCACGTCACGCCCGCGCATGCGCTCGAAGCGGCAGAGGATGTCCTGCAGCGTGTTGTTGAGAGCGTGGCCCATATGCAGCGAGCCGGTGACGTTGGGCGGCGGGATGACGATGCAATAGGGTTCCGCCTTGGCGCGCTCGGGCCGGCCGGCCCGGAAAGCGCCGGCCTTCTCCCAGGCCTCATAAATGCGGCTTTCGACCGCGCCGGGCTGATATGTCTTCTCGATCATTTCGATTTTCCGGGCCGCGCGCTAGAAAGCCCGCGCGGCGTTGACTGTCAACGCCGGCACCCGCCCTCTCCCAGCCCCGGTTCCGAGCAAAGCCCAACGTGACAGCCGCCGCGCAAGCTTCCTCGCCCCTGGCGCATCGAACGCCGACACGCTCGATCACGCTGCTCGCGGTCGCGGGCTTCGCCGCGCAGGCGCAGGTGCGCGTGACCGATTCGCTGTTGCCGCAGATCGCGGCCGACTTCAACACCACCGTCGGCGCGGCGGCCATGGTGGTGACGGCTTATGCCATCGCCCATGGCTCGATCCAGCTCGTCATCGGCCCGGTCGGCGACCGTTTCGGCAAATACCGCACGGTCGCCCTGATGTGCGCCATCGGCGCCGTGCTGGTGGCGTGCTGCGGCCTGGCCGGTTCGCTGTCGCAGCTGATGCTGGCGCGGCTCGCCACCGGCGCGGCGGCTGGCTGGGTGATCCCGATCTCCATGGCCTATGTCGGCGACGTCACGCCTTATGAGCACCGCCAGACCGTGCTCGGCCGCTATCTGTCCGGCCAGATTCTCGGCCAGCTCTCCGGCCAAGCCGCCGGCGGCGTGCTCGGCGATCTGGTGGGCTGGCGCAATGTGTTCTTCGTGCTCGCCGGCGTCTTCGCATTGGCGGCAGCCGGCCTGGTGTTCGAGCTCATCACCAATCCACTGACGCGCAAGCCGGGGCACCCGAATGAGACCACGCGCGGTTTTGTCGCCGACTACGCCGTCGTGCTGAAAAATCCCTTCGCCCGCATCGTCATTCTCACCGCCTTCATCGAAGGCGCCATCGTGTGGGGCGCCTTCGCCTATATCGGCGCCGACTTGCGTTTGCGCTTCGGATTAAGCTTCACGCTAGTCGGCCTGACCGTCGCCTGCTTCGGCATCGGCGGGTTGATCTACGCCGCCTTGGTCAAATTTTTTGTGTACCGGCTCGGCCAATTCCGCCTCGCCATCGGCGGCGGGTTTTTGATCGCGGCAGCCTACATCGAACTCGCCATCGGACCGGCTTGGTGGTTAGCGCCGATCGCAACGATGGCGATCGGACTGGGCTTCTACATGCTGCACAACACCTTGCAGACCAACGCCACGCAGATGACGCCGCAAGCCCGCGGCACCGCGGTCGCGATCTTTTCTTCTGCGATCTTTATCGGGCAGACCGTGGGCGTCGGCACGGGCGCGCTGGTCATCGACCGCTTGGGCGCAGTGCCGCTGTTCATCGGCGCGGCGGTCGCGATTCCCATGCTGGCAATCTGGTTCGCCCGCCAATTGCGACATCGCCCGGTCATGTGACCGGGCGCTGCCGTCAATCTTTAGACTTTCACCAGCGGCACCCGCGGCGTCGGCCCGCGGCGCGGCGGCGTGTCGTCGCCGGGGCCCGGCGGCGGCTTGCGCCGCGGCGAGGAGCGCCGCTTCGCCTTGGCGCGGCGCGGCTCGGGCAGTTTTTCCGCCCGCGGCGTCACCGGCCCGTCCGGATACTCGAAGTTGAGCTTGCTGTTGCCGGACTCGTCGGTGATCACGACGACGCGGACATGGCCGCCCGACTTCAGGCGTCCGAACAGCACCTCGTCGGCGAGCGGCTTCTTGATGTGCTCCTGGATCACCCGCGCCATCGGCCGGGCGCCCATCAGCTCGTCATAGCCGTTGGCGATCAGCCAAGTGGCCGCTTCGGCGCTCAGCTCGATGGTGACGTCGCGGTCGGCGAGTTGCGCCTCGAGCTGCAGCACGAATTTCTCGACCACCATGGCGATGACGTCTTGCGACAGATGCGCAAAGGTGATGATCGCGTCGAGCCGGTTGCGGAATTCCGGCGCGAACATCCGGTTGATCGCCTCCATGTCGTCGCCTTCGCGCTTGGTCCGCGTAAAACCGAACGCCGCGCGCGCCATATCGGCGGCGCCGGCATTGGTGGTCATGATCAGGATGACGTTGCGGAAGTCGACCTGCTTGCCGTTGTGGTCGGTCAGCTTGCCGTGATCCATGATCTGCAGGAGCACGTTGAACAGATCCGGATGCGCCTTCTCGATCTCGTCGAGGAGCAGCACGCAATGCGGATGCTGGTCGACGCCGTCGGTGAGCAAGCCGCCCTGATCGAAGCCGACATAGCCGGGCGGCGCGCCGATGAGCCGCGATACGGTGTGGCGCTCCATATATTCCGACATGTCGAAGCGAATGATCTCGACGCCGAGCGTCGCCGCCAGTTGCCGCGCGACTTCGGTCTTGCCGACGCCGGTTGGGCCGGAGAACAGGTAGCAGCCGATCGGCTTTTCCGGCTCGCGCAAGCCGGCGCGGGCGAGCTTGATCGAGGCTGAGAGCGCCTCGATCGCCTTGTCCTGGCCGTAGACCACGCGCTTGAGCGTCGCCTGCAAATGCTGGAGCACCTCGGCGTCGTCCTTCGACACCGCCTTTGGCGGAATCCGCGCCATGGTGGCGATCGTGGTCTCGATCTCCTTGAGCCCGATGGTGCGCTTGCGCCGGCCCTCCGGCAGCAGCATCTGCGCCGCGCCGGATTCGTCGATCACGTCGATCGCCTTGTCGGGCAGCTTGCGGTCGTGGATGTAGCGCGCCGACAATTCCACCGCCGCCTTAATGGCTTCGTTGGTGTAGCGGAGCTTGTGATACTCCTCGAAATAAGG
>DATHHM010000279.1:0-9350 GCA_035317145.1 Xanthobacteraceae bacterium
TCGTAAGTGCGGAAGCTGTAGCGGTTGCACTTGCTGGTGGTCAGCGTGGTGTCTAGACACACGCTGATCATGTTGACGACTTTGTTTTCCTCGAACACCGGCATGCAGGCGAGGCAGATGTTGGACAGGAAGCCGCCGACGTGGAGGTCGATATTATCCTCCTGCACCAGCTTTGAGGTCTTTTGCCGCGCGACGGCCGGCGAGCTCTCGTCGTCGGCGATCACGAGCTCGATCGGGCGGCCGTTGACGCCGCCACTGGCATTGATGCGGTCGGCCGCCATTTGCAGGCCGACAACGGCGGTTTTACCGCCGGCTGCACCGGCGCCCGACAGCGGTTGCTCTGAACCGATCTTGTAAGGCTTGGCGGCGCCGAACGCCGCGCGCCACGGCGCCGGCACCAGCATCATGGCGCCGATCGCACCGCCGCCCCAGCCGATCAGGCTACGGCGCGTGACCTTGCCGCGGTACCAGATATCGTTAGCCCACGCTTCGTCTTTCCACTTCTCGACCATCGTTGTTCCTCCAGCTGGAATTCGTTCAGAGAGAAGCCCACCCCGGCTTTTGCCCACAGGACACCTAATCTTGTGGCGTCCTTCCATGCCGGCCCTGAACAGGCTCTTGGGCGAGCGATTGTGCCTTAACAAACGCGATCTTCGCGGTAGTTTCAACCGGATTCGCATCGCCGATCTCCTCGTCGGACGGCGCGGCCCGCGTGTAAGATCGTCGCGGCCCATGGATGTTTCCGTGGGCGCTTGATGATAAAGTGGGCAAAGCTTCCCGCCGGACCGACACAGGAGCGCGCCATGGCGCTGGCCACGATGCGAGACGATGACGGCGAGGCGCCCCAGACCGGGATCGCGGCACGCCATGCCATTCGGCGCAATGCCCATGCCGGGCCGACCTCGGGGCTGGCGCCGGGTTTTGTGCAGGCCAATCTCGCCATCCTGCCGCGCGCGCTCGCCGAGGATTTTCTGCGCTTCTGCCAGCTCAATCCAAAGCCGTGTCCGCTGGTCGGCGTCGGCGCGCCGGGCGATTGGCGGCTGCCGGCCCTGGCCGAGGACCTCGATATCCGCACCGACCTGTCGCGCTACAGGGTCTGGCGCGACGGCGCGGTGGTCGATGAGCCGAGCGACCTGATGCGCTGGTGGCGCGACGATCTCGTTACCTTTGCCATCGGCTGCTCGTTTTCCTTCGAAGAGGCGCTGCTCGAAGGCGGCATCGAGCTGCGCCACATGACCTGCGATTGCACCGTGCCGATGTACCGCACGTCGATTGCGACGGCGCCGGCCGGTCCGTTCCGCGGCCCGCTGGTGGTGTCGATGCGGCCGATGACGCCCGCCAACGCCATCCGCGCCGTGCAGATCACGACGCGATTTCCTTCGGTGCACGGGGCGCCGGTGCATCTCGGCAAGCCGGACATGATCGGCATAAAAGACATCGCCAAGCCCGACTGGGGCGATGCGGTGCCGATCGGCGACGACGAGATCCCGGTGTTCTGGGCTTGCGGGGTAACGCCGCAATCCGTGATCATGGCGGTGCGGCCGGAATTTTGCATCACCCATTATCCGGGCGCTATGCTGGTGACGGATCGCCGCAATACGGAATTTGCAATTATGTAAGGGTCGTAGCCCGGATTGAGCGGAGCGAAATCCGGGATTGGACCGAGAGGCAGGCCCCGGATTTCGCTGCCGCTCAATCCGGGCTACAGTTCGTGCGCATGCTCATCGACTTCCAGCAACACTACACCCCGCCAGAACTCCTCAAGGGCAACGCCGATGCCGTCTCGGTCCAGGTGGATCAGGACGGCAATCCGAACTATTTGCTCAATCCGCTGCTCGCCGATCTCACTTCGCATGTCCGCGTCATGGATCAGGCCGGCATCGATGCCGGCGTGCTCACGTGCGGCTCCGGCTTCGATCAGCCTGATCTGGCAACGTGCCGGCTGATCAACGATCGCATGCGGCAGGCCGAACAGGATCATCCCGGCCGCTTCATTGGGCTTGCGCACGTGCCGGCGCTAAGACCTGCGGAAGCCGCGGCCGAATTGAAGCGCTGCGCCGTCGATTTGGGTTTCCCCGGCGTCGTCATCGCGTCGGAGCTTCAGGATCAGCCGCTCGACGCCGAAGAATTAAGGCCGTTCTGGAAAACGTGCGCCGATCTCGGCCTCTACGTCTTCATCCATCCGCTGCCACGCGTGATCCGCTGGGGCCGCATGGATGCCGACGATCTCGGCCGCATGCTGGGCTGGGAATTCTCGCTGATGACGGCGACCGTGCGCATCATCAATTCGGGCCTGCTCGACGAATTGCCGGCATTGAAGATTCAGTTCTCGCATTTTTCCGGCGGCATCGGCCGCTATCTCGGCCGCATCCGCGGCTTTCAGCAGCGCGACAAATGGGGCACGGCGAAAATCAACCGCCACGGCCGCCGCCCGTCGGCACCGTTCGACCATTATCTCGATCACCGCCTGTACTACGACATCGCCGGCTGGGCCGGCCCCGACCACGCCGCCGAATGGGGCGCCGACTGGGTGCGTTTCGGCATCGAGGAACTGGCGTTCTCGCAACTGGTCTTTGCAACCGACTATCCGCAAGCCGTGCGCGAGCCGAGCGAGGTCGCGGCCTATACCGAGGCGGTGCGCGGGCTCGGCGCCAATGGCCGCGCGCTCGTCGCCGGCGCCAATGCGGAAAAGCTCATCCCCGATCTGGCGCGACGTCTCTCCAAGCGCACACCGGGTGCCGCCAAGGTGCGCGCATGAACGACAAGGTGGACGACGCCAAAGCGTTCGACCCGGCCGAGCACGGCTGGGAGATCGTCAACAACACGCCGTTCGGCGATCTGGTCGGGCCGCTCTGGAAACATGAAACGCCCGAGCGGCTGCGCTGGGGTTTTGTGGTCGAGCCGAAACATCTCAACCGCGCCGGCAATCTGCACGGTGGCATGTTGATGACGTTCGCCGATCAGTCCATGGCGATGACCGCGCGCCAGGCGACCAACGTCAAGCGCCACGCCACCATCGAGCTCAACACCCAATTCATCGGCGGCGTGCAGCTCGGCCAATTCGTCGAGGCCCACGCCGAAGTGGTGCGGGCGACGCGCTCGGTGGTGTTCATGGAAGTGAAAATGTTCGTCGACGGCCGCATCGTCGTCTCGGCGAACGGGATTTGGAAGATTCTCGAAGAGTAATTTCCCCTCCCCATAACGGGGTTTTACGCCCGATACTTCTGCAAATCGCCGCCCTTCATCACCGAGCCGGGCAGGGCATGGCCGACGACGTCTTCGGCAAGTTTTGCGCATTCGATCAGCGCGTCGAGATTGATGCCGGTTTCGATGCCGATCTCATTGCACATAAACACCAAGTCCTCGGTGCAGACATTGCCGGCGGCGCCCTTGTGCCCGGCGAACGGACAGCCGCCGAGACCGGCGACCGAGGAGTCGAAGCGCGTCACCCCCATTTCGAGGCCGGCATAGGCATTGGCGATCGCCATGCCGCGGGTGTCATGCAGATGCAGCGCGATGTCGAGATCGGGCCAGCGCTCGCGCAGCGCGCCGACAGTGCGCTTGATGGCGAGCGGCGTCGCCCAGGCCATGGTGTCGGCGAGCGTGACGTAAGTCAGCGTGACGCCGTGTTCCTTGGCCACGTCGAGGATTTGCCCGACCAGCGAAACCACACGCGACACCGGCACATCGCCTTCGAAATTGCAGCCGAACGCCGCCATGAGGCTGCCGCGCTCGACCGGCACGCCGCTCGCCTTGTACATTTCCACGATTGCATGCTGGCCGGCGAGCTGCTGCGCCATGGTGCGGTTCTGGTTGCGCATCAAAAATTTTTCCGATGCGGCCAGCTGGATCGTGCCCTTGAGCGTGAGCCGGTCTTCGCGCAGCGCGCGTTCAAATCCCTTGTCGTTGAGCCACAGCGCCGTATAGGCGACGTCGCGCCGCGGCGTGATGCCGTGCACGACGTCCTCGGCGTCGGCCATGCCGGGCACCGCCTTCGGATTGACGAAGGAGACGATCTGGATCTGGTCGATTCCGGTCTGCGCCAGCGCATCGATCAGCGCGATTTTTCGTGCGGTCGGGATCGCGCCTTTCTCGAATTGAAAACCCTCGCGCGGGCCTTCCTCGCTGATGTGTACGCGTTTCGGCAAATCACTCATGACACCTCGCTCATTGTGGTTCTCCGACCGTAACGATTGAACGTTGACTCAAGGCGTCGATCTCATTTTGCGTGAGCCCGAGCTCGGCCAAAACTTCGGCGGTGTGTTCGCCGATCGCCGGCGCCTGGCGGCGTAGCGCAAGGTCGTGATCGCCGATTTCGACCGGCAGCCGCGGAATTTTGGCGTGCACGCCGCCGGCAAAAACCACGTCGAGCATGCGGCCGCCGGCATTGAGCTGCGGATCGTCGAACAGGTCGCCCGGTTTGGCGACCGGCGCGAACGGGATATCGATACGGTCGAACAGCGTGACAAGTTCGGCCAGGGTGTGCCGGGCGACGATCGCGGCGACCACCGGCCGCAGCACCGGACGCTCGCGCACGCGGTCCTCGTTGGTCTTGTAGGCGGGGTTTTGTAGAAGGTCCTGACGGGCAAAATGCTCGCAAAAGCGGCGCCATTGCCGATCGCTGGTCAGCCCGACAAAGATTTGTTCGCGATCGGCGGTCTCGAACGGATCGTAGATGCCCCAGGCGCCTTCGCGCGCCGGCATCGGCGGCGGCGGGCGGCCGGTCACCGCCTGGCCAGCCATATGTTGCGCCATCAGAAAGGCGGTGGTTTCGAACAGCGCCGATTTGATCAATTGGCCGCGGCCGGTGCGCTCGCGCTCGCGCAGCGCCGCCTGCACGCCGATGACCGCGAACATGCCGCCCATGATGTCGACCACCGAAGAGCCGGCGCGCAGCGGCTGGCCGGGCGGCCCGGTCATGTAGGCAAGCCCGGCCATGAATTGCACGACTTCGTCGAGCGCCGGGCGGTGCTCGTAGGGGCCGCTGAGAAAGCCCTTGAGCGAGCAATAGATCAGGCGCGGGTTTGATTTCGATAGATCGTCGTAGCCGCAGCCGAGCCGGTCCATGGTGCCGGGCGCGTAGTTCTCGACGACGACGTCGGCTGTTGCCGCCAGGCGATGCAGCAGCGCGCGGCCGTCATCGGCTTTGAGGTCGATGGCGACGCTGCGCTTGTTGCGGTTGAAGGTGCCGAAGAAGCCGGCGGCAAAGCCGACCAGCCGTCGGGTCGTATCGCCCGCCGTCGGCTCGACCTTGATCACGTCGGCGCCGAGATCGGCGAGGATCAGGCCTGCGCTCGGACCCATGATGGCGTGGCAGAATTCGAGCACGCGAATGCCGGCAAGGGGCAGGGTGCCGTTGGAAGAGGTCTGAGCGTCAGCCATCGGAACAGTTTAAGCCGTCATAGCCGCGCTTGTCCCGTCTGTGCAGCCGGAACCTGGCGGGTATTGCCGATTGTTCGGCCGGCTCCGAAGCGGTTTGCCGTGACGCGCGGGATCGAAGCGGGCTACGCCGTGTTGCACTGAAGTCAAGGCGACTGGATCAAGCGATCCGCCGCCGTTCAATCGCGCAAAGGAGTTGGACCATGCTCGACTATACGCAGCTGCGACATGGCTTGGTGGTGACGGCGTTCTGGAAAGCCAAGCCTGAGGAGACCGAAGCGGTGGCGTCGATTTTGCGGCGGTTTGCGCCGCAGGCGCAAAAGGAGCCGGGCGTCCGGGCTTTCATGATTCACCAGTCGAAATCCGAGCCGTCCGAATTTTTCTTCTATGAGGTGTTCGACGACGATGGCGCCTTCGCCGCACATCAGCAGACGCCGCATTTCAAGGCACTCATCGCCGGCGAGGCGCTGCCCAAGCTGGTCAAGCGCGAACGCGCTCAATACACGCCCCTCTGAGCGTCAAGCGGGCTTGCATGCGGCATGGCCGGGCTTGCCCCGGCCATTCCCGTCTGTGCTATGCCAAGGCAGTAACAGGCGAGGAACCGCAACCATGAAAAAGTCATTCGTCGGTGCGGCGCGGACGGCAAAACGCGCCTATTCACCGGCCGTCGTCACCGAAGGCGGTAGGACGATTTGGATCGCCGGCCACACCGGCGCCGTGGACGACGCCGGCAAATCGTTGGCCGGCGATTTCGACGCGCAGTGCCGGCAGACCTTCCGCAACATCGAGAAGACGCTGGCCGAGGCCGGCGCAAAACTCGCCGATCTCGTCACCATGACGGTGTTCCTGATCGACGCGCGCTACACGACGCGAATGACGGAATTGCGCACCGAGATTTTCGGCAAGGACTTTCCGGCGAGCGCCGCGATCACCGTTGCGGGCTTTGCCGTGCCGGAGATGATGATCGAGATTCAGTGCGTCGCGGTTATCTGATCCCTCCCCCCTTGTGGGGTGGGGGGTCGGGAGGTGAAGTAAAATCGTCGACGGGTGCACGAGCTTTTGTCGAGGCTTACGACTGCGCCTCCCGACCCCCACCCCTACCCCTACCCCTCCCCACAAGGGGGAGGGGAAGCGAGTGCGTCGCCGCTACGAACTTTTCCCCCGCGCCTCATGAATCGCACGCCACAGCACCTCCGGCGTCGCCGGCATTTCCACGTGCTTGATGCCGAGCACCGAGAGCGCGTCGACCAGCGCATTGGCCACCGCCGGCATGGCCCCGACGCAGCCGGCTTCGCCGGCGCCTTTGACGCCGAGCGGATTGGACTTGGTCGGCACCGGATTGCTGTCGACATGGAATGCGCTGAGGTCGGACGCTCGCGGCATGGCGTAGTCCATGAACGAGCCGGTGAGGATCTGGCCCTGCTCGTCGAACTTGATGTCTTCCATCAGAATTTGCCCGACGCCCATGGCGATGCCGCCATCGATCTGGCCGTGCAGCAATAGCGGATTGATCACGGTGCCGACGTCGTCGACCACGTTGTAGTTCAAGATCTCGACGACGCCGGTGGTCTCGTCGATCTCGAGCTCGCAGACGTGCACGCCGTTGGGATAGCTCGCGACCTTGCCGGTGTAGATCGCCTTTTCGATCAGGCCCGGCTCGTGGCCGGCCGGCAGGTTTTTGGGATCGAGCGAGGCTTTGGCGACTTCCTTGATGCTCAGCGTCTGATTGCTCTTCGGCGTCGAGAACACGCCGTCGGCAAACTTGATGTCAGCGACATCGACCTTGAGCATGTGGGCGGCAATCGCCTTGCCCTTGGCTTCGACTTTCTCCGCCGCCATGGTGAAGGCCGAGCCCGAGAACGCCGCCGAGCGCGAGCCGCCGGTGCCTTCGGCGAAGAACACCTGATCGGTGTCGCCCTGGATATAGGTGACTTCGTTCGGGTCGAGGCCGAGGCGGTCGCAGACGATCTGCTTGAACGCGGTCTCGTGGCCCTGGCCCTGGTTGATGCTGCCGGAGAAGATCGACACCGAGCCGGTGCGGTCGAACCTGATCTCGGCGCCTTCGAGGCCGGCGGCGGCCGAGCGCTCGATGGTGTTGGAGAAACCAAAACCGCGCAGCTTGCCGTGCTTGCGTGAAGCCGCACGGCGCGCCTCAAAACCGCGCTTGTCGGCGGCGTCCAGCGCCATGTCCAGGTTCTTCTCGAACTCGCCGCAGTCGTAGGTGAAGGTCACGCTGGTCTTGTACGGCATGGCGCTCGACGGAATCGTATTGCGCCGCCGCAATTCCGCCGGATCGATGCCGAGCTGGTCGGCGGCGAGATCGACCATGCGTTCGATGATGTAGCCGGCTTCCGGCCGGCCATTGCCGCGATAGGGCCGCACCGGCTGGGTGTGGGTGAACACGGCCGTCACGTCGACATGGGAAGCGGGCGTGCGATAGACGCCGGCGAGCGTGCCGAGATTGCCGGTAAAGGCCGGCATGCCGACCTGCAGATAGGCGCCGATCGCGGCGATGATTTTTGCCCGGAAGCCGAGAAAGTTGCCGTCCTTGTCGAGCGCGAGCTCGGCGTCGGTGACATTGTCGCGCGCCTGCGCGTCGCAGAGAAACGACTCCGAACGCGTTGCCACCCATTTCACCGGGCGTCCGACCAGCTTGGCCCCGAGCAGCACCAATGCAACTTCGTTGTAGACGGCCGACTTCATGCCGAAACTGCCGCCGATGTCACCGCACACGACGCGGATTTTGTTGTCCGGAACTTTCAGGACATATTGCGACAGCTCGGTCTGAAACACGTTGGTGCGCTGGAGTGTGGTGTAGATGGTGTAGCGCTGCTCCGTCGGCTCGAAAATGCCGATGCAGCCGCGCGGCTCCATGCACGCCGCAGTCACGCGGTTGATAACGAAGTGATGCTTGACCACATGCGCGGCCTTGGCGAAGGCGGCGTCGGTGGCTTCCTTGTTTCCTTCGACCTGGATGAAGCCGATATTGTTCGGGCAATCGTCCCAGACCAGCGGCACGCCGGGATTGACCGCTTCCCCGGTCGAGACGATGGGCGGCAGCGCCTCGTAATCGATCTCGATCAGCTCGGCGGCATCGACCGCCTGGTAATAGGTCTCGGCGACGACGAAGGCGACATAGTCGCCGATCATGCGCACCCGGTCCTCGACTAGGGCTGGATAGCGCGGCTTATAGCCGGCCGTGTCGCCGCGGCGCTTGAGCCCGCCGGGCACCGGCAGATCGCCAAAACCCGCGGCCTTGTAGTCGGCGCCGGTGATCACCGCCAGCACGCCGGGGGCGGCTTTCGCCTTGGCGGTGTCGATCTTGCGGATGCGGGCGTGGGCGTGCGGTGAGCGCAGCACATAGCCATGGGCCGTGCCGGGAAACACCATGTCGGCGACATAACGGCCGCCGCCCTGGATCAGTCGCGGATCTTCGAAGCGCGGGACCGGCTGGCCGATGGCGAATTCACCCATTGCATCCTCATTCATAGGGATGCCCGGCTTACGGCCGGGCATCGAGACAAAGGCTTACATCGACTTGGCATGCCCTTCAATCGGGCCCGATTCGGCGCTACGCTGCCTTTTATGACCGAGCAACCACAGACCGGAACGTTCGAGGCGGCGCTAAAAGCGCGCGCCGACGCCATGGCGGATGCCTGCACCCGTTGCGGCAAATGCGTCGAGGTTTGTCCGGCCACGGAAGCCGCGGGTTTGACTGTCGAGCAGCGGCAAAATCCCGTCCACGTCATCGACGGCATCATCGACATTGTGCGCCATGGCGAAGGCAACGACGCGGCGCGCAAATGGGCGAGCGGGTGCCTCCTTTCCGGCGAGTGCATCAAGGCCTGCGACTACGGCGTCAATCCGCGCTTCCTGCTCTATATGGCGCGCATCGAGATGGCGCATGCCAAGGAGACGGTGGCGCAGCGCCGCGACGGCGTCGAAGCTTTCCGCAAGGTCGCGGTCGAGGT
>DATHHM010000280.1:0-4699 GCA_035317145.1 Xanthobacteraceae bacterium
GAAAGCGGCCGCGGTATCGCCGTAGGAAAATTTGCGCACCGAGATTTCGTTGGTCTCGGCCTGCGGATGGATGAGCGGCGCGGTTTTTTCGCACGCGGCGCGCGGATCGATGATCGCTTCGAGCGCCGCGTATTCGATCGCCACAAGCTCGGCGGCGTCCTCGGCGATGTAACGGCTCTCGGCCACGACGAGGGCAACCGGCTCGCCGACATAGCGCACCCGCTCCACGGCCAGCGCCCATTGCTGCACCGGCGTTTTCACCGCAGCGAGAAACGGCTCCGACAGTTTGCGAATATCTTCGCCGGTGATGACCGCCCAAACGCCGTCGTGCGCAAGCGCGGCGCTCGCGTCGATCGCAACAATGTCAGCATGGGCGTGCGGCGAGCGGACGACGTGGGCGTGCAAGGTGTCGACCGGCACCGGCAGATCGTCGGCATAGCGGCCGCGGCCGGACAGCAGCGCCGGGTCTTCCTTGCGCAGGGTTTTTTTGGCGCTTTCGGCCATGGCTACAGCCGCTGGCTCGGCTCGATGCCGAACAGCGCCTGGCCGGCGCCTTCAAAATTGGAAAGATGCGCCTGGCCCTGCGCCGTCACGGTGTGCATATCGCGAAAACGGCGCTCGAACGGACTGCCGTTGAAGATCGCATCGGCACCGGCGGCGTGATAGGCGAAGTCGACGACACGGCGCGCCTGATCCATGGAGCCGGTGATGGCGACGCGCAGCTGCGCACGCTGTTCGAGACTCGGCGCGCGGTTGGCGGTCGCCGCTTGCCAGAATTCATGCAAGCATTCGTGCAGATAAGCGCGCCCCGACTGCAGCCGGCCCGTGGCCTTGGCGACGCGCGATTGGATCACTGCATTGTCGCGCAACAGAACCGGCGCGCCGTGGGTGGGCGCCGGCTTTTTCTTTTCGGCGAGCTTCATGAAGGCTTCGAGGCAGGCGCGCGCCAGCCCGAGCGCCACGCCGGAAAAGCCCATGCCGTAAAGCGTCAGCAGCGGAATGTTACCGAGCGGATCGTCGCCGCGGCGGTCGGCCGGCAGATCGCGCCAATACGAGTAAGCCTCCGGCACGAACAGTTCCGTCACCTCATAGGCATTGCTGCCAGTGCCGCACAACCCGATCACATGCCAGATGTCGTAGAACGTCGCCTTGTCCTTACGGAACAGCATGGTGCGCATCACTGGGCGGCCTTGCTTATCCAAGCGCGGCTTGCCGTCCGCCTCGAACACCGCCGCATGGCCGCCGAGCCACGGGCAATGCTCGCTGCCGCTGGCAAAGCGCCACCTGCCGTTGACCATATAGCCGCCGTCGACAACAACCGCCTTGGCTCCCGACGGCGGGCCCCAAGCGACGGCACCGTCGGGGCCGGCAAAAATCTCGCGCGCGACTTTCGGGTCGAGATAATTCGCCGTCTGCGTGCTCGCCACCTGCTGCGCCAGGCACCACGCGGTAGAGGCGTCGGCGGTGGCGATGGTCTCGATCACCTGGTTGAAGGCAAGCACATCGGCCGCGCCGCCGCCGAACGAAGCCGGCAGCAGTATGCGGAACAGGCCGGCCTCATGCAGTGCCGCGACGACCTCTGGCACGATGCGCCGCTCGGCCTCGATGCGATCGCTCGCGGCCGCGATCATCGGCACCAGCGCCGTGGCGCGCGCCACCCAATCGACCGGCGTGTTTCGATCATCCCGTGCCAGCACGGCGTTCCTCCGCTTGGCCTTGTCCCTGTCTACATCCGCAGCCGTTGCTTGTCAGCATGGGGCGCGGCGGCCGGCCGCTGGCGCGCGGTTGGCGGCTCCCATAACATGCGCCCGCAAGCACCGCTGGAGGAAACGTTGCGAGGCATCAGGATTGCAATCATGGCGCTTACGGCGATGCTCGCCGTCGCTGCCGCGATTCCGGCAGCGCTTGCGCAAGCCAATTATCCCAGCCGCGTCGTCAAGCTGATCGTGCCCTACCCGCCCGGCGGCGGCACCGATCTGTTGGCGCGGGTGCTGGCCGACCAGCTCGGCCGCAAATGGGGGCAAGCCGTAATCGTCGAGAATATCGGCGGCGCCGGCGGCAATATCGGCGCCGCGGAAGTGTTCCGCGCCGACCCCGACGGCTATACGCTCTTGCTCGCCTCGCCCGGCCCGATCGCCACCAACGCCTACATGTATAAGGACATGTCGTATGACCCGGCGAAATGGGTGCCGATCGCGGTGCTGGCGACCTCGCCCTATGTGCTGGTGCTCAGTAACGGTTTTGACTCGCCGAACCTGGCGCTCTTGCTCACCCACGCCAAAGCCAATCCCGGCAGCCTAACCGCAGCGACGCCCGGCGTCGGCTCGGTCGGGCAATTGGCGACGATCGAGCTGGAAATGCTCGCCGACATCAGATTGCTGCAAGTCCCCTACAAAGGCCTGAGCCCGGCCGTTGCCGACGTGCTGGCCGGCAATGTCAACATGATGTTCGACATGCTGGCGACGTCCCTGCCGCTCTACCGGGCGCAAAAGGAAAAGATCATCGCCGTCGGCAGCACCGAGCGCGTCAAGGATTTGCCTGACGTGCCGACCATTGCCGAGGCCGGCGTGCCCGGCTATCGCGCGGTGACCTTCTTCGGCATCGTGGCGCCGCCGCAGACGCCCAATGCGCTCGCCGACAAGATCAACCGCGACGTGGTCGAATGCCTGAAAGACCCCGCGTTCATCGAAAAGACCAAAGCGCTCGGCATGGACCTGGCGCCCGGCAGCCGCGCCGACGCGGCAAAATTCTTTGCCGACGAGCGCGCGCTGTGGGGCAAGGTGATCAAGCAAGCTAACATTCCAATGCAATAAGGCCGCACGATCGGTTTTTCATGCAGCCGATGCAAACACCGGACAGGTCTGCGGTCGAGTGCAGGAGAGGATGAATGGGACATCTCGCCGACGGAAAATGGACCAACGAAAATATCCTCTCCAATCACGATGAGAGCGGACTTTACTACAAGCGCCCCTCCCTCTTCCGTCATCCTATCGGCAACGAGCCGGACGCCGAATTTCCCGCCGAGCCCGGCCGCTATCACCTTTACTGCGCCGTCGCCTGCCCTTGGGCGCATCGCGCTACGCTGATGCGCACGCTGAAGAAACTCGAACCCTTCGTGACGCTGACCAACACCTTTGGGGAGCCCGGCGGCCAGGGCTGGTCGTTCGGCGAAGCCGGCCACATCGTGCCCGGGACCGATCTTCGCGTGCGCTGGCTGCACGAGCTCTACACGATCGCCGATCCGGCCTGCACGACGCGCGTAACCGTGCCGACGCTGTGGGATGCCAAGACCCGCCGCGTCGTCAACAACGAGTCGTCCGAGATCATTCGGATCTTCAACACGGCATTTTCAGGCATCGCGCAGCCGACGCCCGACTACTATCCCGCACCGTTTCGTTCTGAAATCGACGCGATGAATGCGCTGGTCCTCAAGGGCGTGAACGACGCCGTCAACGGTTGCGGCTACTCGATCTCGCAAGCGGCTTACGATGGCTCCGTCAAGCTTTTGTTCGAGACGCTGGACGGCCTCGAGCAGCGGCTAGCCCGGCAGCGCTATCTGTGCGGCGAAGCCGAGACCGAGGCGGACTGGCGGCTGTTTCCGAGCCTGGTGCGTTTCGATCCCTGCTACTATGTCGGCTACAAATGCAACATCCGCCGCCTGAACGAGTATCCAAACCTGTCGAACTACCTTCGCGACCTTTATCAGACGCCCGGGATCGCGGATGTCTGCGACATCGACGGCATGAAGCGCGGCGTGTTCAGCAAGGCCGGCCCGGTCGGCTCGAACGGCATCATCCCGGCGGGCCCCACGATCGACTATTCGCGGCCGCACGATCGCGACCGCTTTGCCCGACGTAATTGAGGCGACGCGGCAAATGAATCCAATACGGATGAAGAGGACATGATGGACTTGTCGGCAAAAGGCTTGGCGGCAAACGGCTCCGGCATCGGCCAGCCGGTCCGGCGGCGCGAGGATCTGCGCCTTGTGCGCGGCAACGGCCGCTATACCGCCGACGAAAATCTGCCGGGCCAGGTTTATGCCGTCATGGTGCGCTCGCCGCATGCCCATGCGCGCATCCGCTCGATCGCGACCGCCGAAGCCAAGGCCGCACCGGGCGTGCTCGCGGTGCTGACCGGCGCGGACTTTGCCGCGGACGGCCTCAAGCCGATTCCGCACAAGCCGTGGTCGCCACATCAGAAGGAGGCCCAGCTGCACCTCAAAGGCAACGAGCCGCCGTTCGAAGCGCCGCATTTTCCGTTGCCGACCGACAAGGCGCGTTTCGTCGGCGAAGCGGTGGCCATGGTCATCGCTGAAACCGTGCACGCGGCGAAAGACGGCGCCGAGCGTGTCGTGATCGATTATGACATCTTGCCGGCCGTGGTCGAAACCATTGCGGCCGCGCGCCAGGATGCGCCGCGGGTGCACGACGGCGCGCAGTCGAACGTCTGCTTCGATGGCGAGCTTGGCGACGCCGCGGCGACCGACGCCGCCTTTGCCCGCGCCGCCCACATCACCCGGTTCGAGACCTGGGTGCAGCGCATAACCGGCGTGCCGATGGAGCCGCGCGCGGCGCTCGCCGCCTACGATGCCGAGAGCGGCCGCTACACCGTCTATGCCGGCAACGGCGGCGCGGTGCGGCTGAAAAACGATCTCGCCACCATGCTCGACGTGCCGCCGGAAAAAGTCCGCGTGCTGATG
>DATHHM010000281.1:0-12029 GCA_035317145.1 Xanthobacteraceae bacterium
GGCGACGCCGATCGACACCGTCTCCAACACCGTGCGGACGATGGCGCGGCCGCCGATCTTGGCGCGGCCGACGCCGAGCGCGACCAGCAGCAGCGTGGTGACGATCGCCGAAATTACGCGGCCCTGCGCCACGGGCAGAAAGCCGAACGGCAGGATCGGAATGGCGGCGGCGAGAAAATCGGCGAGCAACATCCATAGCGAGCGCACCAGCGGGCTCTGGCGCGAATCGGCGTCGCCCGGCATGGCGAGCGCCATGGCGAAACCGCGCAAGACTGCCGGCTGTGAAGTTAGGAATTTCTTGACGCTCGCTGCCTGATCGTTCGCCACGCCGACAGCCTGCAGCCGTTGCGTTACCCGTTGCAGCACCGCGCCCGGGTCTTTCTGCAAATCGGCCGTGATGCGCGACGCCGTCACTTTGGTCTGATCCTCACCGGTCTCGGCATCGAGATAGGTGCCGGCCATCATCGATACGGCCGCGGCAACCGCGCCCGACGCGCCGGCGATCAGCACCGCCTTCTGATCGGAGGTGGTCGCGGCGACGCCGAACACCAGGCCGAAGATCGAAACGGTGCCGTCCTCCATGCCGAACACGACTTCGCCGGCGGAGGCCTGCAGCGATATTTTCAGCCGTCCCCACAACGATGCTTCGCTCATGCCACTGCCTTTTAGGAGATGAACTTTCAGGAGATGAACTTTCAGGAGATGAACTTTCAGGAAACGAACTTTCAGGAAGCGTCCCGGGCGACGTTCACTCCGCCTTGATGCCCGCAGTCTTGATCACCTTGCCCCACTTCTCGGTTTCGGCGGCGAGGAATTTGCCGAACTCCGCGGGCGTCATGATCATCGGCTCGGCGCCGAGCTCGGCATAGCGCGCCTTCATCGCCGGCGTGGTGAGCGCGTCGTTGAGTGCGGTGTTGATCTTGTCGATGACATCGGCCGGCGTGTGCGCCGGCGCGCCCAACGCGTCCCACACATAGGCCTCGTAACCCGGCACGATCTCGTTCGCCGCTGGAACGTCGGGCAGGGTGTCCAGGCGCTTCGCGCTCGTCACCGCCAGCGCGCGGAGCTTGCCGGCTTTGATGAATTCGATCGATTGCGCGACCGGACTGAACGAGGCTTGCACCTGCCCGGCCATCAGATCGGGCAGATAATTGGAGTGATAGGCGATGTGCACGAGCTTGATCCCGGCCATGGAATTGAACAACTCGCCGGCCACATTGGTGGCGCTGCCGGCGCCGGCCGAGGCATAGTTGAGCTTGCCGGGATTGGCCTTGGCATAGGCGACGAATTCGGCAAGGGTTTGCACCGGCAGCGACGGCGTCACCTGCACGACGCTCGCCGAGCGCATCAGGCCGCCGACCGGCGCCAGGTCGCGCAACAGATCGAAGGTGAGATGGCCTTCGTAGAGCGTGGCGTTGATGGCGTTGGTCGCCGTCATCGTCAGCAGCGTGTAACCGTCGGGCGCGGCCCGCACCACCATTTCGGTGGCGATGTTGCTGTTGGCGCCCGGCCGGTTGTCGACGATGAATTGCTGCCCGAGTCGTTCCGACAGCCCCTGTGCGGCGAGGCGGGTGAAAATGTCCGGCGCGATGCCGGCCGGATAGCCGACCAGGATGCGCACGGGGCGCGTCGGATAAGCATCGGCGCTGGCGACACGCGGCAGCACCGGCAACGCCACAGCGCCCGCCATGAGACCTAAAAATTTCCGGCGCTCAGTTTTCATTGCGGCTTCAATCCTGCGAACTTGACCACCTTGCCCCATTTCTCGGTTTCCTCGACGATGAATTTGCCGAACTGTTCCGGCGACATTGCCAACAGCGGCGCGCCGAAGTCCGAAAGCCGTTCCTTGAATTTCGGGTCGGCTTGAACGGCGCCGATTGCGGCGGCGAGCCTGTCGATGACGTCCTTCGGTGTGTTCTTCGGCGCCACGACGCCGCTCCAGCCGCTGGCTTCAAAACCAGGAATGGTGTCGGCAATCGTCGGCACGTCCGGCAACTCCTGGACGCGCGCCGCAGTGGTCACGCCGAGGGCGCGCAGCTTGCCGGCCTTGATGTGACCGATGCTCGACGAAATGCCGCTGACGCCGGTCATGAGCTGGGCGCCGAGCAGGTCGGTCACCATCTGGCTCTCGCCCACATAGGGCACGTGGATGACATCGATGCCGGCCATCATCTTGAGCAATTCGACGGAGAGATAAGGCGGCGTGCCGGCGGACGGCGAGCCGACGCTGAGCTTGCCGGGATTGGCTTTGGCATAGGCGACGAAGGCGGCAACGTTTTGCGCCTCGAACGACGGGTTCACGACCAGCACCAGCGGAATGCGATTGATGGTGCCGACCGGCGCGGTGTCGCGCGCGAAATCATAGGGCAGGTCGGCGAACAGCGTGGTGTTCACGGTGTTGGACGCCGCGGCGAAGAACAGCGTGTAGCCGTCCGGCGCGGCGTTGATCACCGCCTGCGCGCCGAGATTGCCGCCGGCGCCGGGCTTGTTCTCGACCACGACGGTTTGCCCGAGCGCATTGCCCAGCCATTGCGCGGCGATCCGCGCGGTGATGTCGACTTGGCCGCCGGCCGGGAAGCCGACGATGAGGCGGATCGGATGCGCCGGGTAAGCTTGCGCGCGGGCGATGCGCGGCGCCAACGGCAGCGCGGCGGCGCTTGCGGCCAGGTGTAAAAAACTTCGGCGCTTCATTGTTTCCCCTCGCGCTTCGGCGCAGGCAAGGCGCGCGGCCGCGTCCATGCCGATGGCTACAATATACTAATGGGCGACCGGATCGAGAGTTGGCAAAGGAGCGCACATGAGTCTGCAAGCATCGCCGCCAAATCCGGCCGGATCGGCCTCACTCGATCAACCTGTCGGCGAGCATTTGACTATTTGCGGTGATCGCCACAGGCTTGCCTCTGCTCGAATTGTCGTCCGTAGAGGAGGATCGCGAATGACATGCCATTCGTTTCATTCCAAGCGCGCGCTTTTGCTATGGGCTGCCGCGATGGCGGGGTTATTGCTGTCATCGTCGGTCGCCTCGGCACAGGGGTTTGAAATCAAGTCCGTAGCCGAGAAGAAAACCCAGCAACTCCCGCCCGGACCGTTGTTTTGGCGGATCGACAACTTCCCTACACTCGAGCAAGCGAACGCTGCGGCTGGGCCGACTGCGCTCGCCGCCGAAGTGGCAGGCAAGGTTTGGCTATTCACGCTCGGTCCGAAGGATGGATCATCGCCGGGCGGCACCAAGGTGGCCGAGATCGGACCTGTGCCGCCCATCAGTGCGCCAGAATATTTACTGCGTATCAACAGTGCGGGTGGGCCACCGGGAGTCAAGACGCCGGTGCATACTCACCCGGGATCGGAAACTTTCTACGTGCTGACTGGCGAGCTTAGCCAGAAGAGTCCCCATGGTGTGAGCCGTATTCCGGCCGGTCAGTTCATGGCGGGACACGGCCCTGGCATGCCGATGGAGGTCTCCAGCAGCGGCGCCGGCGATCTACGTGCTTTGGTCATGTTTGTGGTGGACGCCACCAAGCCGTTCTCATCACCCGCAATGATGCCTTGAGGCGTTTAAATCAATCCATGCCCTGCCAGACGATACCAATGAACTTGGCGCCGAGTTCCTGGTTGAACCGCCAGACCACTTTGTATTTGCTCTCCTGCGTGACGCGGTGACCGGAGAGGAGCAGCACGAATTCATCGGGGACGTCGAACCCGTCAACATGCAGCCGCACGCCGCCATCGGAAATGTCCATGACGACACATTCGCGCGGCAGTGCGCCGTTGCCGAATTGGATTTTCGCCACACGGTAAAGCGGGCGCCGTGGCTCCCGGCGCCTCTCATCATGAGGCAGCAGCGCAAGCATGAACCCAGCTCCGTGTTGCGGCCCGGCTTTTTGGCAATTGGCGACAGCACCCTTCGGTGAAAACGTCTACCCGATGACAATTGCGCGTAGCCTAACGCGCGCGCTCGAATTTTCCTCGCATTTGCCTGAATTTGGCGCCGCTGTTTCCGTGAATGACGGATCGATCGGGTCGAGCGCGCTCTCGACCCGGTTCTATCCAGGGTTCTGGACACGGCGGCCGCGACCTGCTGCGATAGCAAACTCGCTTAACATAGAGGAGCGTCGCCGATGACTGTCATCGATTGCCAGGTCCACGCCTATGAGGCGAACACGCCGAAGCGGCCCTGGCACAATGTGCCGAACTGGCCCGACCACGTGACGGGTGACGAGATGGTGGCGGCGATGGCCAAGGTCGGCGTCGACGGCGCGATCTTCATCTCCGCCTTTTCCTTGTACCAATACGACGCCAGTTATGCGGTGGAGGTGCAACGCGCCCATCCCGGCCGGTTCGGCATCGTCAAGCCGGTCGACCCGGACGATCCTGCCGTGGCCGATGTCATCGCCGACTGGAAGAAGACGCCGGGCGCGGTCGGCATCCGCATCATGCTGACCAAGGAGGCCAAGCGCGATCCCAACGACCCCGGCCTCGACCGCATCCTCCGTGCCGCCGTCCGCTACGACATTCCGGTCAACATTTTGTGCTGGGGCAACCTGGACGACGGCACGGCGCTGATCGATCGCCACCCTGACGCGCGCTTCATCATCGACCATCTGGGCATCCTGCAGCCGCGCACGCCGCCCGCTCCGCCGCAGCCCTGGGCTGACCTGCCCAAGGTTTTGGATCTCGCCAAGCGCCCGAACGCGGTGATCAAGGTCAGCGGCGCCTGCACGCTGTCGCGGGAACCGTATCCCTTTGCGGACATCTGGGACCCGCTCGCCCGCGTGTTCGAGGCTTGGGGTTTCCAGCGCTGCCTGTGGGGCACGGACTGGACTCGCGCGTTCGCGGTCGTCAACTACGAGCAGGGCGTCGCGCCCTTCCTGAAGACCGACCGCCTGAGCGACGGTGAGCGAACGATGTTGATGGGCGGCGCCTGCGCCAAAGCCTATGGCTGGTCACCGAAGAAAAGTTAGGCTCACTACCCCGCGGTCGTGTTGCTGTACAAGACGGGCGGTTGCAAAGGGAGCGTTCATGAATCTGCAAGCCACACCGGCAAAACCGGCCGGATCGCGCGAGCGCTCGCTGGACGAGGTCAAGGCCGAGTTCATGCGGCGTGCCGGGCGGCTCAATCCGTTCGAGGATATTTCGCGCGAGGACGCCGAGCGGGTGATGAATGCGCTGCAAAACCTCGACAAGGATCATTGGGCGCAGGAGTGGAGCAAGATCGGGCTTGGCTACGAGGAGAAAGCTGACGCCCGCGCCAAGGCGGGCGCTGCCGGCGCTGAGCTTGCCGAGCTCTACATGCACGCCTTCGATACCTGCCGCGTCGGCCGCTATCCGACGCCGAATTCGCCGGGCAAGCTTGAGGCGTACCAACATTCGCTGCGCATGTTCCGCAAGGCGGCGAAATATTTTGATCCGCCGCTCGAAATCATCGAGCTGCCGTTCGACGGCGACAAAAACAACAAAAAGCTCATCGGCTATTTGCAGCTGCCGCCCGGTGTGAACAAGCCGCCGGTGGTGCTGCATTGGGGCGGCGTCGATGGTTGGAAGGAAGATCGCCTGCGCATCGCCAAGGCGATTATGGAGCAAGGTCTTGCCTCGCTCACCATCGACATGCCGGGCAGCGGCGAAAATCCTGTGCTCTATGGCGATCCTGCCGCCGAACGCACTTTCACCACCTGGCTCGATTACCTGCCGCAGCGTGGCGAGATCGACGGCGGCAGCGTCGGCGTCTGGGGCGGCAGCTTTGGCGCCTATTGGGCGGCGCGGCTTGCATACGTCGCTGCCGACCGCATCAAGGGCGCGGTTTTCCACGGCGGCAATATCCATTACGGCTTTCAGAAAGAATGGCTGATCCCGGCCTTCACCACCGGCGGCGCGACATATCTGTTCGGCGCGCACAGCCTGCTCGAAGCGCGCGGCCGCGCCATGGGCACCAAGACGCTCGAGGAATTTTTGGCAGCTGCGCCGCGCTTGTCGTTGAAGGCCATGGGCCTGCTCGACAAGCCGTCGGCGCCGATCCTCGGCGTCAACGGCAAGCTCGACGACCAGGCGCCGGTCGATGACATTTATCTGCTCATGGAGCACGGCAGCCCGAAATCGGCGCGCATCTATCCGCAAGGCGCACACATGGGCCGCACGCCGGGCGAGCCGTCGGAGCATATTACGACGATGATCGTCGAGTGGCTCAAAGGGCAGTTGAAGCGATAACGGTGAAGTGACTTTGCCGCCCCGATCACTGTGATCTGATATTTTTCCGGCCGGGGCGCCGGAACCTTTTCGGCCGCGAGTCATCCAATTCTCTCGATACGGCAACGTTTCCCGGCAGACTGCGCCAACGGAGGAACACGGCAATGGCACAAGAGCAGGCGCCGCCGAGCGGCCCGGATCTGACCAAGGGCGTCGCCATCGGCGATTTCAAAGACGACAAGCTGTTGGGCCACGTCGGCGATGAGGAGGTTTTGCTGGTGCGCAGCGGCGGCGACATATTCGCCGTCGGCGCCCATTGCAGCCATTATCACGGCCCGCTTGCCGAAGGCATCGTGACCGGCGACAGCGTGCGCTGTCCGTGGCACCACGCCTGCTTCGATCTGCGCACCGGCGAGGCGGAGCGGGCGCCGGCGCTGAGCCCGATCGATTGCTGGACGGTGGAAGAGCGCGACGGCCGCATCTTCGTCACGCAAAAGCGCGAGCAGCCGAAGCCGCGCGCCATGCCGGCGAAGGCGGATACGCCCGGCAAGATCGTCATCGTCGGCGGCGGCGCGGCCGGATTTGCGGCGGCCGAAATGCTGCGCCGGCGCGGTTTTGGCGGCAGCATCGTCATGGTGAGCAATGACACCGCGCCGCCGGTCGATCGGCCCAATCTGTCCAAGGATTATCTCGCCGGCAGCGCGCCGGAGGATTGGCTGCCGTTGCGGCCGAACGATTTTTATGGCGAAAGCAAAATCGACTTGCGGCTCGCCACCGAGGTCACCGCGATCGATACCAAAGAGCGCCAAGTCCGCTGCGCCAATGGTGCGAGCCTCGATTATGACCAACTATTGCTGGCGACCGGCGCTGAGCCGGTGCGGCTGCCGGTTCCGGCCGCCGATTTGCCGCACGTCCATACGCTGCGCTCGCTCGCCGATTGCCGCGCCATCATCGCCGACACGAACGGCGCGAAACGTGCGCTTGTCATCGGTGCAAGCTTCATCGGGCTCGAAGCGGCGGCGGCGCTGCGCAGCCGCGATCTCGAGGTCCATGTCGTGGCGCCGGAAACGCGGCCGATGGAGCGCGTGCTCGGGCCGCAGCTCGGCGATTTCATTCGCGCGCTGCACGAAGAGCACGGCGTCGTGTTTCATCTCGGAGAAACGGTCACCGCGTTCGACGGCCGCCGCGCCACGCTCAAGGGCGGCAGCACGCTCGAAACCGATGTCGTGGTCGTCGGCGTCGGCGTGCGGCCGCGTCTGGTGCTCGCCGAACAAGCGGGCCTGACGATGGACCGCGGTGTCGTTGTCGATGCTTATCTGCGCACCAGCGCTCCCGATGTTTATGCCGCGGGCGATATCGCGCGCTGGCCCGATCCGCATTCGGGCGCGGCCATCCGCGTCGAGCATTGGGTCGTGGCCGAACGCCAGGGTCAGACCGCGGCGCGCAACATGCTTGGCGACGAGGAGCGTTTCGACGCCGTGCCGTTCTTCTGGAGCCAGCATTACGACGTGCCAATCAACTATGTCGGCCACGCCGAGCAATGGGACGAGATCGCGATCGACGGTTCCGTCGCGGCCAAGGACTGCGTGCTGCGTTACAAATCCAAGGGGCGCGTGCTCGCGGTCGCTTCGATCTACCGCGACCTCGACAGTCTCAAAGCCGAACTCGCCATGGAGCAGGGCGCCGCGCCGTAGCTTTAATGCAGCGTCAGCGGCAGGCCCAGCATGCCCCAATACGGAATCGTCAGAAGGATTACGATCGCTGTCAGAACGAGCATGCCGATGCCGAGGCGGCGGACGTCGGCGGCGCCGTAATAGCCGGTCTCGTAGGCCAGCAGATTGGTCGCGGTCTGGATCGGATAGAGGATGACCGCGTCGACCACGATGGTGACGATCAGGCCGCACACGATCGGATTAAGCGCGGCGCGCTCGGCGATGGTCGCCACAACCGGAATCAACAGGGCGATGCAGGCGGCGAGATTGGTGATCGCCAGATGAATGAGCGCGACGGCCAGGATCAGGCCGACGACCAGCAGCGTCGGTCGGTCGGCGAGGCCGGCAAGATGCGACACCACCGATTGACTGACGAAGGCGGCGGCGCCGGTTTTGGTCATGGCGGCGGCGAGCGACAGCGCCGCGCCGATGCTCAGGATGATGCTCCAGGAGAGCTTGGCTTCGAACGTCTTCCACGACAGCACGCCGACCCGCGGCAGCAGCAGCACGGCGGCGCCGATCAGCGCGGGGATCGCCGGCGACAGGTGGTGCAAGCGGTCCGTCAGCCATAGCGCCAAGGTGCCGGCCAGAACCGCGAGCGTCTTGATCTCGACAGCGGTGAACGGTTGCGGCGCTGGCGCGGGCTGCGGTGGCGCGTCCTGCGCCGGCTCGAACGGCCCGACCACGCAGCGCAGCAACAGCGCGCCGCCGAACAGCAGCGCGTAATACGGCACCGCCATCAGCGCGAACCAGCGCAGCCAGGAAAAGCCGCCGAGCAGCGAAGCCGCGGTGATCGAGGCCAGTCCGCCGGTGAGCAGCGCCGACGACGCTAGCGGATTGAGCACGCCGAGCGCGAGCATGAGCATGCGGCCGCTGCGATCGGTCTTGCCGATGCCCATGCGATCGAGCGCTTCCGTGTAGGCCGGAATCAGAATGGCATTGCGCGTGATCGCCGACGGCACCAGAACGGCGAAGGCGGGCAGGCTGGCGATCATCTGCACATAGAGGCGCGCCGGGCTGCCGCGCGCCATGCGGCCGAGGAAGCGGGCAGCGCGCGCGGCGAGCCCGCTCACTTCCACTGCCGTGCCGATGGCGACGGCGCCGATCAGGAAGAACACCACCTCCGAGGCAAAACCGCCGACGGCGTCGGCGAGTTTTGCGCCGGGGCTCAGGCCTAGCAAAACCGTGACGACGATCGCCGTCACCCCGATCGGCGTCGCCTCGGAGATCCACAGCGTGGCGCCGGCGGCCATGGCACCGAGCACGGCTTGACCCTGCGGGCTCAAATTCTCCAGCGGCGGCGACAGCCGCGCCAGCGCATAGGCCGTGAGCGCCGCAACGACCCAGCACTCGCGCCATCCGACACGCAATCCGATTTTGGCGGCGGTCACGGCGGCCCCTTCCGTCGATTGAGTAAAGCTCACGTACTCAGCGGCAGCTGAGGGCAAAGTGAGTAGACAGACAACCGATCTTTCGTCACTCTTGCGTGAGAAAAACTCACGCGAAGGAGCCGGCGATGCGCCGCCGCCTGCCGCCGCTCAAGACGCTGCCGGCCTTCGAGATCGCGGCCGAGCGCTTGAGCTTCACCGACGCCGCCGGCGAATTGCACCTCACCCACGGCGCGGTGAGCCGGCAGATCCAGGCGCTGGAATCCCACCTCGGCGTACCGCTGTTCCGGCGTCGCAATCGCCGCATCGAGCTCACCGAAGCCGGCGTCGCGTTTCTGCCCGGCGTGCGCCAGGCGCTCCACGTCCTGGAAACCAGCACCGCGGAAGTCGCCACCTCGCTGCGCGAAGGCGCGCTGGTGGTGTCCTGCGTCGCCACCTTCATGATGCGCTGGCTCATTCCGCGGCTTTATGCGTTCAACGCGCTGCACCGGAAAATCGAGGTCCGGCTGTCGGCCTCCCATGCGCCGGTCGATTTCGCCCGCGACGGCATCGATATCGCGATCCGGGTCGGCCGGCCGCCCTGGCCGCCTAACGTGGTCGCCGCGCCGTTTCTCGCCGACCGCATCGGGCCCGTCTGCGCGCCGGCGCTGCTCAATGGTCGCAAAACGCTGCGCGTCGCCGAATTGCGCCGCCACCGGCTGCTGCACGCCGAGACGCGCGCGCAATCCTGGTCGAACTGGGCGCGCTCGCGTGGCGTTACGATCGACGCCGGCGCGAGCCAAAGTTTTGAACATCACTATTTCATGCTGGAAGCGGCCGCGAGCGGGCTCGGCATCGGCATCGCTTCCTATCCGCTGGTGGAGAACGACCTGAAATCCGGCCGCCTGGTTGCGCCGTTCGGCTTCGTGCCGAGCGGCAGCTCCTATTGCGTGCTGCATGCCCGGCAAGTGGCCAATAACGCCAAGATCGCGGCGTTTCGCGCCTGGATCGTCAGTACCGCTGGTTGATTGCCAAGCCGGTGGCGCGGTTCGCTATAGTATGGGTTCTGGGCCGCGACGGGATGATAGGGATGGATGAACGGACGAGCATGAAACGACCAGACCGGTTGATCGCAGCAACCAGCCATCTCGCCGGCGAAGCGCTCGACGGCCTGATCGCCGCGAGCAACGGCCTCAACAATTTTCTGGAGTCCAACGCTGTCTATGTTTTCAGCGGCGTGCGCCCGATCGGCGAAAGCGCCGTCGTGCTCGACCGCGATGGCGCCTCGACATTGATCGTGACGCCGGCTTGGGACGAGGCGCGCGCTGCGGCGGCGTCATCGACCGACCGCACCATCGGCACCGACGATCTCGTCGCTACGCTCAAGAGCGTGGTCGGGACGCATCGCTTGGATATGTCGCGGACGATTTCGGTTGGGCTGTCCTTGCTCGGCGCCGCGCTGGTCGATCGTATCGCGTCGGCGCTCGGCGCGTTGCCGCAAGCCGCCGATGAACTGGCGCGCGATCTTGCGCGCCTGCGCACGCCTGACGAGCTCGCGACGGCCGAGCGCGCGACCTGGATCGCCGAGCGCGGCTACGAGCGGCTCCTGGAATATGCCCGGCCCGGCATCCGCGAGTTCGAGCTCGCCGCCGAGCTCTACTGCTTCATGAAAAAACTCGGCGCCGAGGACAATTTTTTGCTGATGAGCGCGTCGCAGCACAATCTCGCCGTCCGCGCCGCCGGCGAGCGCGTGCTCGACGTCGGCGACATTATTCTCTCCGAGCTCACGCCGTGCTACCGCGGCCAGTTCGCGCAGATCTGCCGCACCACGGTCATCGGCGAGCCGCGGCCTGTGATCCGCGAAAAATTCGCCATTTTGCAGGAGGCGATGCGCGAGGGCCTGGTCGCGGGCCGTGCCGGCGCCACCGTCGCCGATGTTACGCGGGCCATCAACGCTGTGATCCAAAAATCAGGCTACGGCGATTATTGCCGGCCGCCCTATATGCGCGTGCGCGGCCACGGCCTCGGCATCACCTCGGACCGGCCGGGCGACATCGTCGATACCAACACGCGCGTCTTGGAAAGCGGCATGGTGTTCGTCATGCATCCCAACCAGTACATCCCCGAAAGCGGCTATCTGATGTGCGGCGAGCCGGTCGTGGTCACGGACGACGGCGCGCGGGCGCTGTCGGCGCGGCCGGCCGAGCTCGACGTCATCGCGGTTTGAGGCGGGCACCATGCAGACCGTGCAACCTTGCGTGACGATCGGTTCCTACATCTGGGCGCAGGACCGCCTGCCGTATGACGAGTTCACCCTACGGCTCGACGAATTGCGCGCAGCCATGGAGCGCAACGGCTGGCCGGCCGTTCTCGTTTACGGCGATGTGCGTGAACATGCCGCGCTCGCTTTTCTCTCGAGCTTCATTCCGCGCGTGCGTTGGGGCATGGCACTGTTGCCGCGCACTGGCGACGCGCGGCTCTTATGCGCCATGAGCACGCGCGATCTGCCGGCGATGCGGACCCTAACCTGGATTGCCGACGTGCGGTCCGGTATGGGCCCGGAATGGGAGAAGGCGTTCGATCCGTGGTTCGAAAGCTTCAAAGGCGATCAGGCGCAAAAAGTCGGCACGCTCGGCTTCGACATCATGGCGCCGGTGCTTTACGCCGCGGTGCGCCGCAGCCTCGGCGATCGGTTTGTGCTGCAACGCGCCGACGACGTTGCGGCCATTCCGTCGCGTCGCAAGCGGCCGCGCGAGCTGACGATGATGCG
>DATHHM010000282.1:0-17323 GCA_035317145.1 Xanthobacteraceae bacterium
CAGTACCAGATCAAGCCGGTCGAGTGAGGCGATGCCGCATTTGAGCACCGACGTGGTCGCGATCCTCGGCTTTGTCGTGCTGTTCGCGCTGATGCTTTTGCGCGTGCCGGTCGGCATGGCCATGGGGCTCGTCGGCGTCTCTGGCTTCGCCTACATCGTCGGCGGCACCGCGGCGTTGAAAAGCGTCGGCCTCACCTCGATGCGCACGGTGACCGATTACACCTTCGGCGTCATCCCGATGTTCCTGTTGATGGGCGCCTTCGTGTCGAACTCCGGCATGAGCCGCGAATTGTTCCGCGCCGCCAATTCCTTCCTCGGCCATTTCAAGGGCGGGCTCGGCATCGCCACCATCGCCGCCTGCGCCGGCTTCGCCGCGATCTCGGGCTCATCCGTCGCCACCGCCGCCACCTTCGCCACCGTCGCCTATCCGGAAATGCGGCGCTACAACTACCCGAAGTCGTTTGCGACCGGCGTCATCGCCGCCGGCGGCACGCTCGGCGCCATGCTGCCGCCTTCGACGGTGCTCGCGGTCTACGGCATCATCACCGAGCAGGACATCGGCAAGCTGTTCATCGCCGGCATCGTCCCCGGCATTCTCGCCGCCGCGATGGACATGCTCACGGTGGTGATCATCGGCAAGGTGCGGCCGAATTTCCTGCCCGCCACGCCGCGCCACAGCTGGGCCGAGCGGCGCAAAGGGCTGATCGATATCTGGGCGACGCTGCTGCTGTTCGTCTTCGTCATCGGCGGCCTCTACGGCGGGCTGTTCACGCCGACCGAAGCCGGCGGCGTCGGCGCGTCGGGCGCCTTGCTGATCGGAATGGCGCGCGGAAAACTGACGGGGCCGGAAATCCGCCGCTCGCTCTTGCAAGCGGTGCGCACCGCCGCCGCCGTGCTCACCGTGCTGATCGGCGCGCTGTTGTTCGGCTATTTCCTCACCGTGACGCAGACGCCGCAGAAGGTCACCGCCTTCATGACGGGCTTAGGCCTCGGCCGCTACGGCGTGCTGGCGCTGATCATGCTGATGTACATCGTGCTCGGCTGCCTCATGGACTCGCTCGCCATGATCATCCTGACCATCCCGATCATCTTTCCCGTGATCATGCAGCTCGGCTTCGATCCGATCTGGTTCGGGGTGATCATCGTCATGACGGTGGAGCTCGGGCTCATTCACCCGCCGGTCGGCATGAATGTCTTCGTCATCAAAAGCGTGGTGCAGGACGTGAGTTTCTCGACGATCTTCGTCGGCGTGCTGCCATTCATCGTCACCGATCTGATCCGTCTCGTCATTCTGATTGCATTTCCGATTTTGGCGCTGTGGTTGCCCTCGCATATGTGATTTCTTGATACGAACGCAGCAGGGGCTGGCGGCCGACGTTATTCGAAAATGTTGCAATACGCTCATGGACAACCACAGGTTTATGACGGTAGCATCAGGTGGTGCTTGATCGACATACAGGAGTGAGGCCATGAAGGATTGGGCGCCGCTTTTTCAGACGCTCGTTTGGCCGCTCTTTCTCGGCATTGTATTATTTCTCGGCATTGTATTATTTCAATCAAGGGGTCTTTTGACCCAGCTATTTGAGGCCTTTGAGAAGCGTATCGTGGCCGGAGCCGAATTCGAAGCGGGGCCACGCGGCATCAGGTTGGGGCCAGCGCCGAAGGCAGGAGAATCGGGCCCTGCTCCGGCCGTGAAGGCGGAGTCCGGGGAAGCCCCGAGACCGGGAGAAGAAGCTCCGACACCTGGGGACATTTATCTGGTTCATACTGTACGGCGAGACAGGGCTCTCAGTACCAAAAAACTGCCCTATTATAGTATACGGCTTTATCTTGATGCTGAGGAAGACACGACACTCGATAACGTGTCGGAGGTCGTTTATTATATTCATCATACGGCTGAGGAACCGGTAGTAGTGGTTCGCAATCGTGAAACTTCCTTTGAGGTTCTCTTTAGTATCTGGGGTGAGTTCAACACTGCGGCGTACGTTTATTTTAAGGATGGGACAAAGCGCAAGCTGGAGCGCTATCTGAATATCTAAGTGTTTGGCCATCCAGACTGCGGCAGCGCAAATTGGCACAGTTCCGTACGTATATTTTCGTTCGCTAATTCGGGCCGCACTGACGACGTGTCTGCATCAACACATCGAGCGCGGTTGCGCCTTTGGCAAAAACCCGCACCGGCTACGCTTTGCGGACGCCGTCCCAGGCTCGCATCAGCGCTGCGTCTTGGCGCCCGGCCCGGCGCCGGGCACTCACGCCAGCGGGATCATCCCGCTCCACCACTGCGTCAGCTTGCCGACGTCGAGATCGTATTTGCGGACGAAATCGAGCTTGCCGTTGGCGTTGACCTTGAAGACGGTGATGCCGGCCGGGATGACGACGACTTTGCCGTCGCGGCGGATGGCCGTCGGCGCCAGCGCTCCCACCGCCATCATCCTGCCGGAGGCATCCAGGCCGAATGTGCGCGGATGCGCGGCGCGGATATCGGCATGCTGGAACGCGGTCGGCTCGCCGGTCTTCGGGTTGATGGCGAATGCCGCGATATTGCTTTCACCGGCGCTGAACACCTTCACGCCGTCGACGTCCTCGATGCCGGGTCCCACCGCCGGCGCGACGCCCGAGCGGTTGCCGAGATAGACGACCTTGCCGTTGGGATGAACGTGAATCGGCCCGGCGCCCTGGACCGGGATGCGATGGTCGGGATCGCCCAAGGTTTCCTTGGTGAACAGCGGCTCGGGATCAAGATCGCCGTTCGGCTGGAGCTTGTAGACGATGAGCCTGCTCTGCCGTTCGACCGACAGATAGACCCACGGCTTGGTCGGATGGAAGTCGAGGTGCCGCGGCCCGAATCCATAGCCGCCGTTCGGCTGGATCTTTCTCAGGTTCGACAGCACGCCGTCGTTGAAACCGTAGACATGCAGCGAACCGGGATCTTCCGGCTTGCCGCCTTCGGGATTGTTGCCGCGCGCGACGACCAGCACGGTCTTGTTGCCCGGTGTCGCCCGGACCTGATGGAAGTAAATACCCTTCTCCAGATTGTCCGGCTGGGGCACCTCGTCGCCGATGCCGCCGTCGGCCTTGATCCGGTGCACGCTGATGCCGGACGGAAAATTGTAGGCGACGAGGACGTATTTGCCGCTTCTGTCGACGCTGTTGTTGATCGGCCGCCAGCGCAGCTTGACCATGTCGCCCTGTGGCGTGAGCTCGCCATCGTTGCCGACCTGGAAGGCCGCCAGGTAATGTTCGTTTCCGGAAAAGCCCGGACCACCTGTGCTCGAGGTCACATAGAGAAACTTCCGCGACGGACCCGGCCAGGCATATTGGATGCCGCCGGGCATTTTGACCGAGCCGCGCTTGGTCAGCGTGTCGGCGTTGACGTCGACATCGTAGTGGGTGAGCTCGCTACCGACACCGGAATAGAACGCCATTCGTTGCGCCGCTGCCTGGGCCAAGGAGCCACGCATGGCTGCAACACTGCCGGCCAGCATGGCGGAGAATGCGCGACGGCTGAACATGATCTCCTCCCGCAATTTTGTGTTGCAACGATCTAACGCCCGGATCGGACGATCTGCAACCGCGAAGTGGCGGCGGCCAAGCTTGCTCGACCTGCATCGGGTGGCGATGGACAAGGCCCGCAAAACTCGGCATGGCAGTGGCGCAAAAAGGCGAGGGGGAAACGATGGATTTGAAGCTTGCCGGCCGCACCGCGCTGGTCACCGGCAGTTCGAAGGGTATTGGGCTTGCGGTGGCGCAATGGTTTGCGCGCGAAGGCGTCAATGTCTGCCTGGTGGCGCGCTCGGGCGATCGCCTGGAGCAGGAAGGCGCCGCGATCGCCAGGGAGACCGGGGTGACCGTGCGCACGCTGGCCGCGGACCTCGCCGACGCCGCCGCACGCGAGCGCGTGTTTCAGACGTTTCCGGACGTCGACATTCTCGTGAACAATGCCGGCGCCATTCCCGGCGGATCGCTCGACGATGTCGACGAGGCGGCTTGGCGCGCCGGCTGGGACCTCAAAGTCTATGGCTATGTCGGGCTGACGCGGCTTTATCTGCGCATGATGCGCGAGCGCAAGCGCGGCGTGATCGTCAACATTATCGGGCTCGGCGGCGAGCGACTCGACGCCACCTATATCGCCGGCGCCATGGGCAATGCCGGCCTGATGGCGTTTACCCGCGCCATCGGCGGCAGGAGCACCGCATCCGGCGTGCGTGTCGTCGGCGTCAATCCGGGTCCGGTGTTGACCGATCGCGTCGAAGTCTTAGGCCGCAAGCGCGCCGCGACGCAGTACGGCGACGAGAACCGCTGGCGCGAGAGCTTTGCCAAAATGCCTTACGGCCGGCCGGCGTCAACCGACGAGATCGCGGCGACAGTGGTGTTTCTCGCGTCCGATCTGTCGTCCTATACGAGCGGCACCATCGTCACGATCGACGGCGGCATCGCCAACAGTGGTGGCATGCCGTAGCGGCGCGTCATCGCCTCATTCGGGGCCACCGTATTTCGGACCGAGGTCGCGCTGAATCATCGCGCGGATGAATGGATCGGGATCGGTGCCGAGATAGTCGGTCGAATTGTAGATCGGGCCGCAGTGATACAAGTTGGCGCCGCGGCAGAGCGCCGCACTGTTGGCGGTTTGCGGCGCCGCCGGCTTCTGTTTCTTGGCCGCCGCCGCGGCGTTCGCCGCCAGCATGACGGAGACGCCAAGAAAGCCGACAAGAACACCGACCAGGAGCTTCAAGGCGTTTGTCGACGCGCAAATATGCTTTGGCATAGCGGTCTCCTCTGCGTCACCCGATGGACCGGGCCGCAAAAATAACACCGCTGCGTGTGAATTAGTCCGGCGAAACGGAACGAGGGGGCTTCGTCGCGAATGATGCTTAGTTGCGTCCGCCGCCGGCGAGAACGGCGCGGGTGGGCCGGTCCGGCCCGAAATCATCGACGCTGTCGATGGCGAGCAGGTCGGCAAGCCGGGTCCGGGCGCGGTTGACGCGGCTCTTGATGGTGCCGACGGCACAGCCGCAAATCCCTGCGGCATCCTCGTAGGAAAAGCCTGAGGCGCCGACCAGGATCAAGGCCTCGCGCTGATCCGAGGGCAGCTTGGCCAGCGCGGTGCGGAATTCCTCGAATTCGACCTTGCCGGTCTGCTCCGGATGCGATTTCAGCGTCTCGGCATAGCGGCCGTCGGCGTCTTCGACCTCGCGGCGGCGCTTGCGATATTCCGAGCGGAACAGGTTGCGCAAAATGGTGAACAGCCATGCCGGCATGTTGGTGCCGGGCTCGAAGGAATCGATGTGCGAGAGCGCGCGCAACAACGTCTCCTGCACCAGATCGTCGGCGCGGTCGATATTGCCGCACAACGAGATGGCGAACGCGCGCAGGCTCGGGACGGTGGAAAGCACTTGGTCGCGTATGGTGGGGTCGAGCTTCATTGCGACGAGCCTCTGGCTTTCAGTCTTGATCGCCCAAGCGGCGGACCAGGTCGGCGATATGCTGCGGCACGCCCTGATTGACGACGTCGTCGTACATCGACCGCAGCTGCTGGCCGATCTTGGCCTGGACCTCACGGCCCAGCCGTGCCTCGGGTTTAGGGGGGGTAACCGGCGCGCCCATGGAATCTCGAGTTTCTGGCTTGTCCGAAGCTGGCTTGTCCGATTCCGGCTCTACCGCTTCGAGATTGTTCCTACGGTGTTTCATTTCGTCATTTTTCCCCCGTTCGCCCATGTCAGACCCGCCCTTGGTACGCACAAGCCCCACCGATAAGCGGCCAACGCCCGGTTTTGCGCATGGTTCCCGGGTTCCGGAACTTTTTTTGGAACTTTTTTCGCGCGGCCACGTTTTTGTCGGTTAGCCTCGGGAAACCGTGAAGGGGAGGGCGTAGTGCCTAATTCACAAGCAGTACTCCAACATCTACCGTTTTTGCGCCGTTATGCCCGCGCCCTGACCGGCAGTCAGGCCTCCGGCGACGCCTATGTGGCGGCCACCCTGGAATCGCTGATCGCCAGCCCGGATATGCTGGCCCAAAGCGCCAATTCGCGGGTGGGGCTCTATCGCCTCTTCACCAAGATCTGGGGCTCATTGGCGGTCAACGGCAAGCCCGAGGCGGGCGAGAACGTTCTGGCGCCCGAGCAGCACATCACCCAGCTCACGCCGCGGCCCCGGCAGGCCTTCCTGCTGGTGGCGCTCGAGGGCTTTTCCGAGGAAGACGCCGCCCAAATCCTCGACTGCGACTTGGCGAGCTTGCGCAATCTGGTCGAGGAATCCGGCCGCGAGCTGGCGGCTGAAATCGCCACCGATGTCCTGATCATCGAGGACGAGACCTTCATCGCCATGGATATCGAGGCGCTGGTGGAAAGCCTCGGCCATAACGTCATCGGCATCGCCCGCACCCATAACGAAGCCGTGGCGCTCGCCAAGAAGAAACGGCCGGGCCTGATTTTGGCTGACATCCAGCTGGCCGACGGCAGCTCGGGCCTCGATGCCGTCAACGAGCTTCTCGACACGTTCGAAGTGCCGGTGATTTTCATCACCGCCTATCCCGAGCGTTTCCTCACCGGGCAACGGCCGGAGCCGGCGTTCCTAATCGCAAAACCGTTCCAGCTGGCCGTGGTCTCGGCGGTGGTGAGCCAGGCCCTGTTCTTCGGCCGCAAAGCCCGCCATCGCGAGCGGCAGCCGGTCGAGCGCCAGCCGACGGCGTAACGCCTACAATCGATCTGTAGCTGCATGGCCGGGCTTAGTCCCGGCCATGTGCGTTTTGGGTGACTGAAAGAGCAAAAGGCCCGGCGGCTCTGAAAAAGTCAGGGCGCAGCCGATCGGCATATCGGCTGCGCCCAACATGACCGGCCAAGCACGGGGGGAGGGGGGAAAGGATGGCCGGCCGCTTTGATAAAGCGCGACGGCATTCTTTGTTCCGCTTTGGCCGGCGTCCAACAGGCGCCCCAGCAACACACCAGCAAAATTATTGCCGATCTGGATCACGACTCGGTGAATTCGAGGAAACCTCGGAACGGCTCAGCCAGACAAATGTTGCAGCAGCGTTGAATGGGCTCGGGGGCCATTCGCATGTCCGGGACGTGGTTCCGGCGCGCTGGAGGCGGTCCGATGGCAAGGCAGTTATACGTTCGTATAATCAGTGCGCTGGGTCTTGTGGCGCTTGCCGCACTGTTCGTGGGTATCGACCCATTTCTGAGCGCCGGCGCCAGCCTGAGCAGCCAGACGCCTGCCGTTTCGGTCAATCGGACGCTCAAGGGCGACCGGCTGCCGACCGCCAATTCGGCCATCCTCGACCTTCCTGACGGACAGGCGCGATTTGCCCAGCAGCCGAGCACCGAGAGACGCGCGCAGACGCCGTTCGCATGCGACCCCGCCTTTAGTCTGATCCGCTCGCCCAATTCGGCTCCCGCTGGAGCGAACGTCTACCGCCGCTGCATGGCCTAGGCGCACCGAGCGCCAATCGCTTCAAATTTAAGGCGATTGCGAGCTTTTTGGTGGGGCGGGATCTTTACGGGAAACCGCTATCTGTCCCGAAACAACTTCGGGGCAGGCCTTTTCAAATCATGCTCAAGCCGACTCCTCCCCCCAGCGCTGGGGCAGCCTCCTTTTCGCGCCCGCTCGCAGAGAACCATTCCCGGCCGGGAGGCGACTAATGAAGGACACCAGCGAAAGGGGACGCTGCAGCACATTCCAATTTGTCGGTTCGACCGGCTGTTCAGCGTGCTGCGGAACCTTCCAACGATGTCACGGCTTAACAGAACGGCACTTCAGCAGGGTGGAGAGTATCATGGCAGCGAGCGCTCGATTCCGACATCTCGGTAGTATCGCTCTTTTCGCGAGCGTTATGACGATCACCGCAGCTCCGGCTTTTGCGCAAACATTGTCGTATCAGCCGGCCGATCGCGGTTTGGCTTTCCCGCAATACGCGCCGCAGGCACAGCAGCCGAGTGACGCGACGCAGAGCACCGACGAAATGCCGGCAGCGCTGCGCCGTCAGGTCGTGTCGTATCAAGGCAACGAGCGGGCCGGCACCGTCATCGTCGATACCGCGCACACCTACCTTTATCTGGTCCTCGGCGACGGCAGGGCGATGCGTTACGGCATCGGCGTCGGCCGCGAAGGCTTCACCTGGTCGGGCACGCAAACGATCACGCGCAAGTCCGAATGGCCGGATTGGATCCCGCCGGCAGCGATGATCGCGCGCCAGCCGTATCTGCCGCGCTGGGTCGGCGGCGGCCCCGGCAATCCGCTCGGCGCCCGCGCCATGTATCTCGGCAACACCGATTTCCGCATTCACGGCACCAACGATCCGACGACCATCGGCAAGCACGTTTCGAGCGGTTGCATCCGCTTGGCGAACGCCGACGTGATCGATCTCTATAGCCGCATCAATGTCGGCACCAAGGTCATCGTGCTGCCGAACGACGATCGCAACGCCGCGATCGAAAGTGGCCGCCGCGCTTCGCTCGGCGCCCCGATGACGGCGCAAATCCAAGTCAGGCCGGCGGCCGAGCGGCCGTTGCCCCCGGTGTCCGCCAACGCTCCGATGCGCGTGAGCATTCTGGGCGTCAACTTCTCCGGCAACGACTGACGATATCGATATTGATGTTACGGCCGGCCTTCGGGCCGGCCGATTTATTCAAGTCTTATTGCAATGGCCGAAGCGCGCGAGATCGAGCTTCGGCCTATTCTATTTGTCGAAACGAATGGCGATATGAGGAGAGGAAGCCCGGAAGTGTAAAAGTATGGACGCGTCGAACCGCAAAGAGATCGAGACAACTCGACCGGATGATCGGCCGGCGGACGCCGCAAAAAGCGGCCGCGACGACGGCACGGAACGTCGCAATCTCGAGAACGAGTTACGCAGCCGCGCCAAACAGCAGGAAGCGTTGGCGCAGCTCGGCGAGCGCGCCTTGTTCGAGCCGGATCTCGAGCGGCTGCTCAACGACGCGGTCTCGACGGTCGCGCTCACGCTGTCGGTCGATTTCGTCAAGATCCTCGAACTGTTGCCCGGCGGCATCGAGCTATTGTTGCGCGCCGGCTTCGGCTGGAGGACCAGTCTGGTCGGCTCGATCCTGACCTCGACGGATGCCGGCAGCTACGCGCACTACACGTTGAATTCCGCCGCGCCGGTCGTCACCGCCGATTATGCGGCCGAGACCAGGTTCGCGCTCGCGCCTTATCTGAAGGATCATCACTGCGTCAGCGGCGTCACCGTGACCATCGCCGGCCGGGACGGCCGCGCCTACGGCATCCTCGGTGTCTGCACCGGCAAAGCGCGCCATTTCGGCGCGCCGGACACCTCGTTCCTCGCCGCCGTCGCCAATATCCTGGCCGGCGCCATTCAGCGCCGCCAGCTCGAGCAGCGCCACGAATTGATGATCCGCGACATGCGCCACCGCTCGGGAAATCTGTTTTCCCAGCTGTTGGCGCTGTTCTCGCAGACCGCCAAGAACGCCAAAAGCATCGCCGATCTCGCCAGCAAATATCAGGCGCGCGTGCTCGCCATGGCCAACGCCCACCGTCTGATCACCGAAGGCGGCTGGACGTCGATCCCGATCATGGAATTGCTCTATGTCATCTTGGGGCCCTATCTCGATCGGGTCTCGTTCAGCGGCCCGAACATCGATCTCGAGCCCGACCCGATCTTCAATCTCAGCGCGGCGCTGCACGAGTTGGCTGCCAACGCCATCAAGCACGGCAGCTTGTCGCGTCCCAAAGGGCAGCTCGATCTGAGCTGGTCGGCGAGCCGCACCGAACGCGGCATGACGTTGATTCTCGACTGGGTCGAGAAGAACGGTCCGCCGGCGCGGCGGCCGCGGCGTCTCGGTTTTGGCTCGCGGCTGGTCGGCATGGTCATCGAGCGGCAGTTGAACGGCGAAGTGCAGCGCTCGTTCACGCGCAACGGCTTGTCGGTGCACATGGTGGTGCCGCTGACCCACGAGCGCTGGCCGAGTGCGGGAGCGGCCAAGAGCGATGAGGCGGAAAACATCCGTTCACCGTCATCCTGAGGTGGCCGCGAAGCGGCCCTCGAAGGATGCACGGCCCGGGCCGTCGCCCTTCGAGGCTCGCTGCGCTCGCACCTCAGGGTGACGGAAGTGATTCAGCGCTGATTGTCGCAGGTAATTTGTTCTTTAAGGATGCACGTCTTCCGTGAACCAATCGGTCGGCAGATCGTGCCCGGCACCGCTTGCCTTGGCCTTGCGGTAGAGCAGCGCGCCGGCGGCGGCGAATTGATAGCCGAGCCCGATATTGTTGAGGAAGCAGGTGACCTCGGCATCGGACTTGCGGCCTTCGGCGCGGCCGACGATCAGTTCCGGCAATGTCGGCAGCTTGGAAAAGTCGAGCGCATCGGCGGTCGCCCAGCCGCTGCCGCTGCCGGTTTCCGCCGGCGCGATGCCCTTGGTCGCCGCATGAATGGGCTTGGTGTCATGGGCATGAACGGCGACGCGATCGGCGCGCTTGACGGCATTGGGCTCGATCTCCGGGATCTTGATCGAGCTCAAGTGCACGCCCGGCTCGATCCAGCGCTCGAAGAAGATATGGTCGACACTATTGGTCGCGCACATGACGATGTCGGCGCCTGTGATCGCCTCCTCGGGCTGTGCGACTGAAATGACGTCGATGCCGAGCGCCTCGTGCATCTGCCGCACGAACGCATCGCGGTTTTCCGCATTGGGGCTGAAGCAGCGGATGGTCGCGATATCGCGCACGGCGCAGACCGCCATGAGTTGCGCGCCGGCCTGCCAGCCGGAGCCGAGGATGGCGACCGTGGTGGCGTCGCTACGCGCCAAATATTTGACGCCCAGCCCATTGGCGGCGCCGACCCGCATGCGCTGCATGACGCCGTCGGGAAAGATCGCCAGCGGCTCGCCGGTTTCGGTCGAGAACAAGAGCACCAGCCCGACATAGCGGTTGCCCGGCGCCGCCGGTATTTTTTCGCGGCGGACATTGTTGCCGCGCTTCGGCCAGGTGACGATGTCGGAATTGATGCGGACCGCGCCGACGCCGAATTTCGGGATGATGCCGTCCATGGATTTCAGGCTGTACAGCGCGTCCTCGCGCGAGGTCGGAGCAAAACAATCGGAGCGCGTGCGCGACACGCCGCGGCCTTCGGCGAGCTCGGCATAGGCCTCTTCGAGCACGTCGATGCATTCCGGCATGGTGAGCAGCTTTTCGGCATCGTCGTTGGACAGGATCAGGGTCATCTGCGTTGCACGCTCGTCATTGACTGGTATTGGCTAAAATTTACCGCGCGCATCATAATGGCAGCGGGCCGAATAGATAGCGGCCGCTACGCCTCGCCGGTCAGCCGCAAAGGAGACGCACGTGTCGCAGGATTACGAACCATTCCGGCTGTTTCCTTATCAAGCAATCGTCGACCGGCCGCATGTTGAATGGCCGAACGGCGCGCGCGTCGCGGTGTGGGTGATCCCTAATATCGAGCATTTCCATATCGAAATCGGCAATGCGGCGCCCGACATCCGCAATCATTCACGCCGCGATTACGGCAACCGGGTCGGCGTCTGGCGCATCATGGAGGTGCTCGCCAAGCATAATGTGCGCGGCACGGTGGCGCTCAATGCCGAAGTCGGCCGCTACTATCCGCGCATCATGGAAGAGGCGACGAAGCTCAAATGGGAATTGATGGGTCATGGGCTCACCAATTCGGTGATGCTCACCGGCTTGAGCGCCGAGAAGGAAGCCGCCGTGATCGCCGAGGCGCGCGAGGTCATCGAGCAATGGGGCCAGAAAATGCGCGGCTGGCTCGGGCCGGGCCTCGGCGAGACCTGGCACACGCTCGACCTCTTGCGCCAACACGGCGCCGACTATGTCTGCGACTGGGTCAACGACGATCTGCCCTACCGCATGAACAACGGGCTTTATTCGATTCCTTATTCGATCGAGCTCAACGACATGCCGCTGTTCAACATGCCGAGCATCAGCGTGGACGATTTCTACCGCCGCATCTGCGAGACCTTCGACGTGCTTTACGAAGAAGGCGAGCGCAACGGCCGGGTGATGGCGATCGCGCTGCATCCGTTCCTGATCGGCGTGCCGCATCGCATCCGCACGCTGGACCGGGCGCTGAAATATATCGCCGGGCACGGCAAGGTCTGGTTCGCGACGGGCTCGGAGATCATCGACGCTTATCGGGTGCAGGTAGCGTGAAAGCCGCCGCGTCGTCCCCTTCCTTCACGCGCGTAATCCGTTAGAGTGCCGGCCCCTAAAGCCGGGCAGGGAGAATGAGCCGCCATGAGTCAAGACGTCGTCAGCTTTCAATCGGCGGGCCTGCGCCTGCATGGCGTGCTCAGTGTGCCCGACGGCATGCGGCCCGGCGAGCGGCGCGCGGCGTTCCTGGTGCTGCACGGCTTTGGCTCCAACAGCGAAAGCCCGACCTGCATCACGCCGGCGCGGGTGCTTGGCGAGTTCGGCTTCGTCACGCTCCGCTTCGATATGCGCGGTTGCGGCAAGAGCGAAGGCGAATTCGGCCGGGTCATCTGCCTCGAACAGGTCGAGGACACCGGCAGCGCGCTCGATTTTTTGGCCAAGCATCCGGCCGTCGATCCGGATCGCATCGGCGTGATCGGCTCGAGTTTCGGCGGCGCGGTCGGCGTCTATGCCGGCGGCACCAATCCGCGCATCGCCGCCGTGGTCTCGAACGGCGGCTGGGGCCACGGTGAGCGCAAATTCCGCGGCCAGCATCCGACGCCGGAAGCCTGGGCGAAGTTCACCAAGATGCTCGAGGAGGGCCGCGAGCATCGCGCCCGCACCGGCAAATCGCTGATGGTGCCGCGCTACGACATCGTGCCGATCCCGGGCCATGTGAAGGACAATCTCGACAAGCAGAAGGTCGGCATGCTGGCGCCGAATTCGGTCGAAATGTTCCCGGCCGAGACCGCGCAGAGCATGTTCGATTTCCGCGCCGAAGAGGTGGTCGGCAACATCGCGCCGCGGCCGCTGCTCCTCATCCATGCGGCCAAGGATTCGGTGACGCCGACCGAACAGTCGGTGGAAATGTTCAAGCGCGCCGGCCAGCCGAGCGAGCTGCATTTGTTCAGCGGCCTCGACCATTTCTTGTTCGCGGAGAAGTCGACGCGGGTGTGGACCATGATGCGCGGCTGGCTCGACAATTATTTCCCCGCGGTCAGGCCATGATCCGGAAAAGTGGAAGCCGGTTTTCCGAAAAGATCATGGCCCAACAAAATCCTTCGAGGCGTTCGTGAGTCGCAATAGTATTGCTGTCGGCCACGACGAACTCGGCCGCTTCATTCGCGAAGTGCTCATCGCCAACGGCGCGCGCGCGAAGGACGCCGCCATCGTCGCCGAGGGATTGGTCTGGGCCAATCTGCGCGGCGGCGACGGCCATGGCGTGTCGCGGCTGCCGCGCTATCTCAACATCATCGCGCACGGCGAGATCGACACCAAGGCGGAGCCGACGCTGTCACACGATCGTTCAGCAACTTTCGTACTCGATTGCCACCATGGCTTCGGGCCAGTGGCGGTGATGCAGGCCGCGGCGCTCGCGGTCGAGCGGGCAAAAAAGGCCGGCGTTTGCTTCGGCCTGGTGCGCGAGACGACCCATACCGGCGCCATCGGCCGCTACGCGCAATGGATCGCCCAGCAGGGCTGCGCCGCGATCCTGATGGGTGCCGGACCGACCCTGATGGCCTATCACGGCACGCGGGTCGCGAGCCTTTCGACCAGCCCCATTGCAATCGCGGTGCCAAGCGGCAACGGACCGATCCTGCTCGACATGGCGTCGAGCGCCATCGCCAACGGCAAGATTTTGCAGGCGCGCAATACCGGCGAGCCGCTTCCCAAAGACACCGTGCTCACCGCCGAGGGCGAGCCGACCACCGATCCGAAAAAGGCCGAGATTTTGTTGCCGCTCGGCGGCCCGAAAGGCTCGGGGCTCGGCCTGATGTTCGAAATGCTGGCAAGCATACTTGCATCGGCGCCGATCCAGGCCCGCGCCCTCGGCCCGGAAAAGCGCGACCGTCACACCGGCAATACCGCGATGCTCGCCATCGACATCGAAACCTTCCGGCCGCTCGCCGGCTTCACCCATGATGCGGACGCATTGACGGCGATCCTCAAAGCGCTGCCGCGGCAAGCCGGCTTCGACGAAGTCACTATGCCCGGCGAGCGCTCGCAGCGCACCGAAGCCAAGCGTCGTAAGAGCGGCATCCCGATTCCGGCAAAACTCTGGGAAGAGCTGGACGGGATCGGCAAGAAATTTTCGGTCAAATTGCCGGAGACTTTACCCGCTTCGTAGGGTGGGTAGAGCGAAGCGAAACCCACCATTGGCTTGCGCAGCGGACGATGGGTTTCGCTTCGCTCTACCCATCCTACGGTCTTACATCTCACCCTGCATCACCGGCACAAACGTGTAGCCGTCGCCAGCTTTGGTCGCACGCCCCAGTCCCGGAAACGGCAGGTGACCGCCGGAGAACAAGAGCTTGTCAGTTGCCACCATGTCGAAAACTTTTTTGCGGTTCGCTAGCGCCATCGCCGGATCGGTATCGAACGCGACCCCGCGATTCGGGTCGGCGAATTGCAGCGCCGCGCAGTGCACGATGTCGCCGAAGATCAAGAAATCGCTGCCCGCCGACCCGACTCGCACCATGCTGTGGCCGACCGTGTGCCCGTAGCATGCAACCGCGGTGACGCCCGGCGCGAACTCGGTGCCGTCCTTGTAAAGGCTGAGCTTGCCGGCCGCCGCATAAGGCTTGATGGCGTTGACGGCGAGATCGAAGAAGCCGCGGAACTCTTCCGGCGCCTTGCCGCGGATCTCGGACGATGTCCAGAAGCCGTGATCGTTCTCTTGGACATGGAGCGTGGCGTTCGGAAACAGCATGCTGCCGTCGCTGGCTATGACGCCGGGGATGTGATCGGGATGCGGGTGGGTGATGACCACGGCGTCAATTGCGCTCGGGGCTATTCCGGCCGCGGCGAGGTTTTGCGGCAACCGGCCGACACTTGGGGCAAAATGCGTGCCGCCGCCGGCGTCGACCAGAATGAGCTTCTTCCCGGTATTGATCAGCCAGGTGTTCAGCGGCGTCGGGATGCCCATCTTGGGCAGGTGGGCGTCCTTGAGGAGTTTTTCGGCGCCCGCTTCGTCGCCGGCGAACAGCGTGTGGTCGAGCGTGAGGCTGCCGTCGCTGACCACTGTCACCTCGTAGTCGCCGACCTTGAGGCGGTAATAGCCGGGCGCTTGCGTGCCGGAGATTGGCGCAGCCATGTGTTACTCCCTTACGATGATTGAATGAGGCGCCGATTGATCTGGCCAGACTAGCAAAAAACGTTACGCCTCCGCCAGCCGCAGCCCGATATAGCGGTCCAGCGTAGCGTGGTCGTCGAGCAGTTGCGCCGATGGCCCCGCGTGCACGATGCGGCCGCGTTCCAGCACCAGCGCCGATTGCGTCAACGACAGCGCGATATCGGTATGCTGCTCGACCAGGATGAAGGCGTTGGAGCCTTCGCTGGTCATGCGGCCGATCGCTGCGGCGAGCTCTTCGACGACGATGGGGGCCAGCCCTTCGAGCGGCTCGTCGAGCAGGAGCAGCGCCGGATTGGTCATCAGCGCGCGGGCGATCGCCAGCATCTGCTGCTCGCCGCCGGACAGCTGATTGCCGAAATTGCGGCGGCGCTCGGCGATGCGGGGGAAGAGGTCATACACGGCCGGCAGGTCCCAGCGGCCGTCGCGCGCCGCCACGGTGAGATTTTCCTCCACCGTCAGCGTCGAAAAAATTTCCCGCTCCTGCGCCACCCAACCGATGCCGGCTTGGGCGCGGCGATGCGGCGGGCGTTGGGTGATGTCCTCGTCGCGCCACAACACGCGGCCACGGCCAACCTGGGTGTAGCCCATGATGGTGAGAAGGAGCGTCGATTTGCCGACGCCGTTCCTGCCCAGCACGGCGAGCCCGCCACGCTCCGGCAGTTCGAGCGAGATGCCGTCGAGCACGATAGACGAGCCGTAGCCGGCACGGATGTCGCTGAGCGCAAGCAGGGGCCCGCTCATGATGCGGCCTCATGGCGCGCCTTGCCGAGATAGACCGCGCGCACCCGCGGGTCGGCGGCGATTTCTTGCGGCGTGCCTTCGACCAGGACGCGGCCGCCGACCATGACGATGACGCGCGAGGCGAAGCGGAATACCAAATCCATGTCGTGCTCGATAAACAAAACCGTAATATCGCGCGACAAGCCGGCAATGGCGGCCAACAGTTCGCGGCTTTCCTCGCGCGGCACGCCGGCGGCCGGCTCGTCGAGCAGCAACACCTTGGGTTTGGTGGCGAGCGCCAGCGCGATCTCGACCAGCCGCTGCTGGCCGTAGGCAAGCTCGCGGGTCAGGCGATGACAGACCGGCGCCAAGGTCAGCGTCGAGAGAATGTCGTAGGCCTCGTCGATTTCGTCCCGATAGGCCGTGAGCCGCCGCCACCAGGTGCGCGCCACCTTGCGCCGTTCGCACACCGCGAGCGTCACCGATTCCAGCGCCGTGAGGTGCGGAAACAGCTGATTGATCTGGAAGGTGCGGACCAGGCCGCGCCGCACCCGCTGCTCGGGCGGCAGCGCCGTGATGTCGTCGTCGCCGAGGAAGATGCGGCCGCCGTCCGGCTGCAGCATCCCGGTCATCAGGTTGATCAATGTGGTCTTGCCGGCGCCGTTGGGCCCGATCAAGGCGTAGCGCACGCCCTGCGGCAGGTTAAGTTCGATGTCGGAGGCGACGACCAGCGAGCCAAAACTTTTGTTCAGGCCGCGCGTGGCCAGGGCGTTGGCGCTCACGACACAACCTTCAAGCGGCGTGCCAGAAGCGTCAGGCCGCCGAGAATGCCGTTCGGCAGCAGCATGACGACGCCGATCAGGAGGAGCCCGATCCAGAAATACCAATATTGCGGATTAATTCCGGAGAACTGGTCGCGCGCCACCATATAGACCGCGGCGCCGATCAGGCCGCCGTAGAGCCGCCCGGTGCCGCCGAGGATCAGCATCACCAGTACGTCGGCGGAACGCTGAAAGCCCAATGCTTCGAGGGAGACTGTCTCGGTGGTCTGCGCAAGCAATGCGCCGGCGATGCCGGCGATGACGGCGGCAATGGTGTAGATCGTCTGGATATGCGCATGCACCGATGCGCCGATCGCCGGCATGCGCAGGCCGTTCTCGCGGATGCCGCGTAGCGCCAGCCCGAACGGCGAATGAATGAGCCGCCGTGCGACCAGGAAAACGAGGAACAGTGCGGCCAACGCGTAGCTGTAGGCAGTATAGCCGTAGAGATCGAAACGAATTTTTCCGAACAGCGGCCAGGTATGAATGCCTTGCAGGCCGTCGAAGCCGC
>DATHHM010000283.1:0-3411 GCA_035317145.1 Xanthobacteraceae bacterium
CGGCGGCAATGCGCTGAAAAAGGCGGCCGACAACATCATCGAGAAAGCAAAACCCATGGCGGCGATGATGATGGAAGCGGCCGCAGGCGACATCGAGTTCAAGGACGGTTCGTTCAGCATCGTCGGCACCGACCGTGCCATGAAGCTCACCGACGTGGCGAAAGCGTTCTATCGCCCGGCGATGCTGCCGCCGCAATTCGACGTCGGCCTTGAAGCTTCGGGCACCTTCGCCGCCGAGCCGCCGAATTATCCGAACGGCTGCCACGTCTGCGAGGTCGAGGTCGATCCGGAAACCGGCTTCGTCACGCTCGCCCGCTACGCCGCGGTCGACGACGTCGGCAAGATCATGAATCACCTGCTCTGCGAAGGCCAAATCCACGGCGGCGTCGCCCAAGGCGTCGGCCAGGCGCTGATGGAAGCGATCGTGTTCGACGCCGACGGCCAGCTCGTCACCGGCAGCTTCCAGGACTACGCCATGCCGCGCGCCGAGGATTTTCCGGACCTGGTCTCGGAGCTGACCGAGGTGCCTGCGAAAACCAACCCGCTCGGCGTCAAGGGCGCCGGCGAAGCCGGCGCGACGGGCGCGCCACCCGCGGTGATCGGCGCCATCCTTGATGCGCTAAAACCGCTCGGCATCGACCACATCGACATGCCGGCGACGCCGAGCCGGGTGTGGGCGGCGATCAAGGCGCGCGGGGCGAAAGCTGCGGCGGAGTAACTGCTTTCTTTCGCCCCCGCAAAGCGGGGGCGGAAAGAATTTACTGCACCTTCAGCCCCATCAGATTCGCAATGAGATTCCGCTGAATCTGCGACGTCCCCGCCGCGATGGTGGCGGCGCGGGAGTCGCGGAAGTGGCGCTCCATGTCGAACTCGGCGCTGTAGCCGAAGCCGCCGAGGACTTGCATGCCCTGGCTCGCGATCTTCACGTAGGTTTCCGAGGTGAAGAGCTTTGCCATGGTGATCTCGCGCAGCGCGTCCTGGCCGTTCGACACCATCCAGGCGGCGCGCCACATCAGAGTGCGCGCGGCCTCAACCTCGGTCTGCATGTCGGCGAGCATGTGGGCGATCGCCTGATTGGAGCCGATCGGGCGGCCGAACTGCCTTCGATCCTTGGCGTATTGCACGGCGAGATCGACCACCGCCTGGGCGGCGCCGACATTGCCGGCCGACGACGTGGCGCGCTCCACCTGCAGGCCGGACATTACGCAGTCCCAGCCCTTGTTCTCGCCGCCGATCAGGCGGTCGGGTGGCACCCGCACATGATCGAAGGTGAGCTCATAGGTGCCGGTGGCGCGGCGGCCGAGCATGTCGAGCTTGCGCAGGGTGAGCCCCGGCGTGTCGTTATCGACGAGAAACAACGACATGCCTTGACGGTAATGCGCCTTGGTATCGGTCTTCACATAGAGGTTGATGATGTTGTTCTTGGCGCCGGCCGTGGACGCCCAGAGCTTTTGGCCGTCGATGACCCATTCGTTGCCGTCTTTCACGGCAGTCGTCCGCATCGCCCCAATATCGGAGCCGGCGTCGGCTTCCGACATGGAGATCGAGAATTTGATTTTGCCGGCGAGAAATTTCGGCAGCCAGTAACGCTTCTGCTCCTCCGATGCCATGCGCACGAGGTTGAGCCCGCAAAAGATGCCGCCGGTATAGGCCATCACCAGATCGGCGGACACGCGCGCGATCTCCTCGGCGACGATCACCATGTCGAGGACGCTGCCGCCGGCGCCGCCGTACTCTTCCGGAAACGGCAGCGCCAAAAGCCCGGCCTCGGCACAGGCCTGAAACAGCTCCTCGGGATAAGTGCGCTCGCGGTCGTGCTTACGCACATAGTCGGGCGGCGCGTGCTTTTGCAAAAGCTTGCGCACGCTCTCGCGCAACAGCCGCTGTTCCTCGGTGAAGCCGAAATCCATGACGATCCATCCCAACTCCCCCTGCCCTCCCCGCTTGCGGGGGAGGGGTATGAAGGGGGCGGCCAGCAAAATACAATCCGCTGGTCGAGGCAACACCCGACGAAATCAACCGAGGTACCGATGACCGAACCCGGCCAAATGTTTTCCGACGGCAAGACCTATGAGCGGATGATGGGCCGCTGGAGCAAGCGCGTTGGCGTGCAATTCCTCGACTGGCTCGAAGCACCGAAGGGCCTGCACTGGGTCGAAGTCGGCTGCGGTAACGGCGCCTTCACCGAGGAGCTGATTGCGCACACCGCGCCGCGCGCGGTGTCGGCGATCGATCCGTCGGAGGGCCAGCTTGCCTTCGCGCGCACGCGGCCGGCGGCAAAGCTCGCCGAATTTCGGCTCGGCGACGCTCAGGCGCTGCCCTTCGCCGACAAGAGCTTCGACGCCGCCGCCATGGCGCTGGTGATTTCTTTCATTCCCGATCCGGCCAAGGCCGCCGCCGAAATGGCGCGGGTGGTCCGGCCGGGCGGGATCATCGCTACCTATATGTGGGACATCCCCGGCGGCGGCCTGCCGCTGGCGCCGGTGGGCCGCGCCTTCAAGGCCATGGGCAAGGAATATTCCCGCACCAGCGACAACGCCTCGCGGCGCGAGGTGATGCAAACGCTGTGGCAGGGCGCCGGCCTGCTAACGGTCGAAACCCGCGTCATCCGCATCACCGTCAACTACACGAGCTTCGACGATTTCTGCGAGTCGAGCCTGGTGCCGGTCGGGCCGGCCGGGCAAGTGATCGCCAAGATGTCGCCTGCGGAGTTGGAAGAGCTCAAGGCGCACCTGCGCAAATTGCTCCCGATCGCGGCGGACGGCAGTATCGCCTACGAAGCCTTCGCCAATGCCGTGAAGGGCAAGGTGCCTGGCTGAACTTCGGTCGCGGGACGCCGTCGAAAATTACTTCATCCGTTCCGGCATGATCGCCTGCCGTCCAAGCTGCTGCCACGCCATCGGCGCGCCCGCGTTTTTGGCGGCTTCCTCGGGCGGCAGGTTTTTGTCCCAGCGCATGCCGATGAAACGCTGGCCGTTGACTCCGTCGGAGGCGTTCGAGCAGAGCCAGATCAGCGGCGCCACCATCACCTCGGGCGGAATCAGCTTTCCGCGATCGGGCTCCTGCGCGCGCGAGACGAGGCGCGTGTTGGCCGCGCCGCCCGGCACCAGCACGTTGGCGCTGACGCCAGTGCCATCGAGCTCTTGCGCCATGGCGAGGAGATGCGCTTCGTTCGCCGCCTTGGAGCCGCCATAGGGCTGCATAGCGGCGCGATACATGGTGTCCAGACTGGTCGTCACGTTGATGATGCGGCCCCAGCCTTGCTTGAGCAGGACCGGCAGCGCCGCGCGAGTCATCAGAAACACGGCGACCACATTGACGTCGATGACGCGGCGGAATTCCGCCGGCGTCACCTCCCAGAATTTGCCGACCGGCTGGCCTTCGGGGCGCAGCAGGCTGGTATTGATGCCG
>DATHHM010000284.1:0-2044 GCA_035317145.1 Xanthobacteraceae bacterium
CGGCCACCAGGCGATCGGCGACGCCTTCGGCGGCAAGGTGGTGCGGGCGCCGACCCAGGTGCACGGCAAGCTGTCGGAGATCCGCCACAACGGCTCCGGAATTTTTCACGGCATCAATGCGCCGTTTCAGGCGACGCGCTATCACTCGCTGGTGGTCGAGCGATCGAGCATGCCGCAAGAGCTCACCGTGACCGCCGATACCGACGACGGCGTGGTGATGGGGCTCGCCCATACGCGGCTGCCGGTGCACGGCGTGCAATTCCATCCCGAGAGCATCGCGTCCGAGCACGGCCACCGGATGCTGAAGAACTTTCTCGACATCGCCGCGGCATGGAATGCTGCGACCGGACGGCGGCAAAAGACTTCGCACGTCGCGCCGAACACGCCGCAACGGGCGCGAGCGCGGGCCAATTGATTGTTTGATTGAGGGCGACACAGTGACCGCACAATTCAGGGGCTTGATCGGCAAGGTCGCGACCGGCGCGGCGCTGACCCGCGACGAAGCCGCCAACGCCTTCGAGCAGATGATGTCCGGCGAGGCGACGCCGTCGCAGATGGGCGCGCTATTGATGGGCCTGCGCGTGCGCGGCGAGACCGTGGACGAGATCACCGGCGCGGTCACCGCCATGCGCGCCAAGATGGTGCGCGTGCAGGCGCCGCCCGGCGCTATCGACGTGGTCGGCACCGGCGGCGATGCCTCGGGCTCGTACAACATTTCGACCTGCGCCGCGCTGATCGTCGCCGGCGCCGGCGTGCCGGTCGCCAAGCACGGCAATCGCGCGCTGTCGTCGAAATCCGGCGCCGCCGACGTGCTCGCAGCCCTCGGCGTCAATATCGACCTGTCGCCGGACAAGATCGCGCTGTGCATCCGCGAGGCCGGCATCGGCTTCATGTTCGCGCCGGCGCATCATCCGGCGACGAAAAACGTCGCGGCGACGCGCGTCGAGCTCGGCACCCGCACCATCTTCAACCTGCTGGGGCCCCTGTCGAACCCGGCCGGCGTGCGGCGGCAGATGATCGGCGTGTTCTCGCGGCAATGGACCGAACCGTTGGCGCAAGTGCTGAAAAATCTCGGCGCCGAGGCGGTCTGGGTCGTGCACGGCTCCGACGGCCTCGACGAGATCACCACGTCCGGCCCGACCAGCGTCACGGCGCTGGAAAACGGCGCCATCCGCAGCTTTGAGATTTCGCCGGAAGAATTCGGACTGACCAAGGTCAAGCCGGAAGCGCTGCGCGGCGGCGATGCCGCCACCAACGCCAGGGCGATTCAGGACGTCCTCGAAGGCAAGAAGACGGCGCTGCGCGACGTCGCGCTGTTCAATGCCGCGGCCGTCCTCGTCGTCGCCGGCAAGGCCAAGGAGCTCAAAGCCGGCCTCGAGCTCGCCGCGCAATCGGTCGATTCCGGCGAAGCCGAAGGCCGCCTCGATCGGCTGATCGTGGTGTCGAACGATGGCTGACATTTTGGAAAAGATTTCCGCTTACAAGCGCGCGGAGATCGCCGCCGCAAAACTTGCCCGGCCGATCGCCGAGATCGAGCGCGACGCCAAGGCCGCGAGCCCGCCGCGCGGTTTTTTGCGCGCCATCGAACGACGGCTCAAGGCCGGCGACTATGCGCTCATCGCCGAGATCAAGAAGGCGAGCCCCTCGAAGGGACTCATTCGCGACGATTTCGATCCGCCGGCATTAGCCAAGGCCTATGAAGCGGGCGGCGCTGCCTGCCTTTCGGTATTGACCGATGCGCCGTCGTTCCAGGGCAGTCTCGACCACCTGCGCGCGGCACGCGCCGCCGTGGCGCTGCCGGTGCTGCGCAAGGATTTCATGTACGACCCGTATCAGGTGACGGAGGCGCGCGCTCACGGCGCCGACTGCATCCTCATCATCATGGCCGCGGTCGATGATGCCTGCGCGGCCGACTTGGAAGCGGCCGCAGCCGCGCTCGGCATGGACGCGCTCATCGAAGTGCATGACGAGGTGGAGCTCGACCGCGCGCTGCGGCTGCAATCGCGGCTGATCGGTATCAACAACCGCAACCTGAAAACTTTTG
>DATHHM010000285.1:0-5699 GCA_035317145.1 Xanthobacteraceae bacterium
ACTGGGTCACCGAGACCTTGGAGGTGATGGATCAGGCCGCCTTCGTGAACGCCATCAAAGCGGTGCCGCCGACGGTACAGGCCCACGGCGGGCGTTACATTGTCCTCGGCGGCAAAATCGTTCCCGGCGTCGGATCGCCGCCGTCGCGGATCACCATCATTGCGTTCGACAGTCTGGAGAAGGCGCAAGAATGGTTCAACGATCCTGCGGCGGTCGCGGCACGCACCGAAGCGCAAAAGTATGCGAAAGTACGCGACTACACCGTTCAGGGCGTCGCCAACTAGTTTGCGCAAATAAGGGGCGATTAAAAATGCTCGACAAGCCGCAGCTCAAAAGCATGCTCGACACGCCTGTTGCCGAAAGAATGCCGCGCGAGATCGCGCCCGGCGTGTTCTGGATCGGCGATTGCCTGGCGCAGCGCCACAAGGGCAAGAGCTATCACGGCTATAACGCCGCCTACCTGGTCGCCGGCACCGAGGCCTCGATCCTGGTCGAGACGGGGCATCCCAAGGACTTTCCGGTCATCGAGCGGCACATGAACGAGCTGTTCGCCCGCGGCGTGGCGCCGCTCAAATATCTGTTCGTCACCCACCAGGAAACGCCGCATTGCGGCGGGCTCGGCCGCATCCTGAAAAACTTTCCCGACGCGCTGTTGGTCGGCGACGTCAGCGACTATCACCTGGCGTTCCCGCAATACGAACACCGCATGCGCTCCATGCAGGAGGGCGACGAGATCGAGCTCGGCGGCCGCACCCTGATGGCGGTCGAGCCGGTGATCCGCGACCTGCGCACCACTTGGTGGGGCTTTGACACCAAGGAGCGCGTGCTGTTTCCCGGCGACGGTTTTGCCTACAGCCACTACCACGAGGACGGCCATTGCGGCCTCCTCGCCGAGGAAGCGGTGTCGCTCGACCTGCCCGACGTGTCGTCGACGTTCGCCGACCTGGCGCTGTTCTGGACCAAATTCGCCGACATGAACGTCTATTGCGACCGGCTGGATCATTTGATCGCCCGGCTCGACGTCAAGATCATCGGCCCGACCCATGGGTTACCGATCACCGACGTGAAGACCACCGTGCCGAAAGTGCAGGCCGGGCTGAAAGCCGCGGCGCTGATGCCGGAGTCGGGGACGAATGAGAAGGTGGCGGTGGCAAGCCCAGGCTGAGCTTTTATTGCCGCCAGACCGGATACAGATCGAACCAACGTTCGGCGATTCCGACGGCCGCCCTGGCGGTGCCGCCACAGACCGGCAGGCGGACAAGCAGGGTTTGCCAGTTCGGCTCCTCGGGCCGCGGCGTCAGATTGAGCAGGTCGATGTATTCCCGGGTGCGGTGCGTCTCCTTGAATTCATATTTGGCCGGGCCGCCGGCGGGCTGATATTCCCGCCAGAGCGCGCCCTCTTGCCTGAATTCGCTGAACGGATCGCGATAGACGCTGGCATAGGTGAAGCAATCGGGACGGTTGAGCGTCTTCAGCACCACGGGGATGACATTGCTGGTGCTCATGATGAGTCCGAACAGCGTGGTCAGCGCGCCCGCCAGCACGATGAAGGGCTTGCCCTTTATCCAATCCAAAACGGCTTTGAACGTCTGCTGCATGTGCGCCCCCGCCTGCCGCGACTGGGAGCAGCATAGCGGAGTTGCGGAGATCGTCCAACGGCTAGGCGAGAAGTCCTATGCGGGCTGGAGATCCGTCGTTATCTCTCACCCGGCGCTCTTCTGCTCGCGCTCGACCGCCCAGCGATTATGCGGAAACGGCAGCCCGAGATTTTCGCGCAGCGTCTTGCCTTCGTATTCGCGACGGAACAGGCCGCGGCGTTGCAGTTCCGGAATGAGCATATCGACGATGTCCTCGATGCCGCGCGGCACCGTCAGCGGCAAGATGTTGAAGCCGTCGGCCGCGCCGCCGCGGAACCATTGTTCGAGCGCGTCGGCGACTTCGGCCGCGGTGCCGATGACCACGCGGTGGCCGCGCTGGCCGTAGACGCGCTTATAGAGCTGGCGGATGGTCAGGTTCTCGCGGCGCGCCAATTCGACCATGACCTTGACGCGGCCTTTTTGCTCGACGTCGGGCGCCGGATCGGGCACCGGGCCGTCGAGCGGCAAGCGCGACATGTCGAAACCGAAATGCGACGACAAATCCTTGATCGCCAATTCGGGCGACAGCAGCTCTTGCAGCCGCCCGTATTTGTCCTGCGCCTCGGCGCTGGTTTGGCCGATCACGGTCATCACGCCGGGCATCACCTTGATCGAATCGGGATGCCGGCCGTAAGCCGCGGCGCGGCGTTTTATATCAGCGTAGAAGGCGCGGCCCGCTTCGAAATCCTGCTGCACCGTGAAGGTGATCTCCGCCGTCTCGCCCGCAAGATCGCGGCCGTCGTCGGATTGGCCGGCTTGCACGATCACGGGGTGACCTTGCGGCGAGCGATGCACGGTCAGCGGCCCGCGCACCGCAAAGTGCTTGCCCTTGTGGTTGAGGAAATGCAGCTTTGCCGCATCGAAATAGATGCCGCTCTCCTTGTCGGCGATGACGGCGCCGTCTTCAAAACTGTCCCACAAGCCAAGCACCACTTTGGCGAACTCGCGGGCGCGGGCGTAGCGGTCGCCGTGATGCGGATGGCTCTCACGCCCGAAATTGTAAGCCTCGGCGACGGCGAGCGACGTCACCAGATTCCACCCGGCGCGCCCGCCGCTGATCTGGTCGAGCGAAGCAAAGAACCGCGCCACATGGAACGGCTCGAAATAGGTCGTGGTCGCCGTCGCCACGAGGCCGATGCGCTCGGTGACGGCGGCCAGCGCGCCTAACAGCGTGATCGGCTCGAGCCGCGATGCCTGCGTGGTGCGCGTCCACGTCTCGACGTCGTCGGGGCCGAAGGTGGCGTTGGTGTCGGCCATGAACAGCAGGTCAAACTTGCCGCGTTCGGCAAGGCGGGCGATCTCGACATATTGTTTGAGCGTCTGTCGGCCGTGCGGGTCGACGTCGGGATCGCGCCAGGCGGCGACATGGTGGCCGGTGCCTTCGACGAATAGGCCGAGTTTCATCATGGTCGCACCTGCTGGGCCCCGGCCTCGTAGGGCGGATTAGCGTAGCGTAATCCGCCGCTTTTCGGCAACGCAATGACGGAATACGCTTCGCTATTCCGCCCTACAGAGGAAATACCATGCCCGACAAGAAACTCACCGGCCGGATCGCGGCCGAGCGCATCCGGATGCAATCGACGCCGAAGCCGCCCGCGGGCGCGGTGGAGCGGTATCTGGCGCTCGGCGAATGCACCAGCCTGATCTCCGACGTGATGGATGAGCTCGGCGTGCCCGAAGGCGTGATCGGCGCCACCACGCTCAAGCCAACCTTGCCCGGCAAGCTGATCGTCGGCCCGGCGCTCACCGTGCGCAACATCCGCCAGCGTTCCGATCCGCTGGCCGCGAAAACCCACGTCAACCGCATGGCCGAGTTCGAGGCGCACAATCTGGCGGAAGATGGCGACGTGCTGGTGATCTCCGGCGTCGCCGGCATGTCGAATATGGGCGGCATCTCGTCCTACACGGGCCAGCGCCAAGGCGAGCGCGGCGCCATCGTCATGGGCGGCGTGCGCGACGTGCGGCATTCCCGTTCGATCGGCTATCCGATCTGGGCCAGCGAGATCACGCCGGCGACCGGCAAATGGCGGCTCGAAACCGTCGAGATCAACGGCGAAATTCAAATGGGCGAGGTGCGGGTGAATGCCGGCGATCTCGTCGTCGCCGACGACACCGGCGTCTGCTTCATCCCGCGCGCCGATATTTTGCGGGTGCTGGAGCTGTGCGAGAAGAAGAAGCGCGACGAGGACGCGCGCATCGAGGCGATCGGGCAGGGCGTCCCGGTGCCGGTGTTTTATGGCAAGGGGTGACAGTAGCCCGGGTTGAGCGCAGCGAAACCCGGGGGCGGCATTTTAGGCGGACGCGCTGGTCCAGGATTTCGCTGCGCTCAATCCGGGCTACGCGCTACCCGAGCTTGATCCCCGCGAACTTGATCACCTTGCTCCACTTGGCGTTCTCGTCGGCGATCAGCTTGCGGTAGTCGGCGGGGCTCATCGCCATCGGGATGCTGCCGAGCTCGACGAGATGGCTTTTGACCGCATCGTCGCTCAGCCCGGCTTTGATCGCGGCATTGAGCTTGTCGACGATCTCGGCCGGCGTATCGCGCGGTGCGCCGATGCCCAAACCGCCGGTGACTTCGTAGCCCGGCACGGTCTCGCTTACGGTCGGCACGCCGGGCAGCGAATCGATGCGCTTCGGCGTTGTCACCGCCAGCGCCCGGAGCGTGCCGGCCCTGATCTGGCCCAGGCACGAGATGATCGGATTGAATATGACGTGGGCGCGGCCGGCGAGCAGATCGGTCTGGGCCTCCAGTTCGCTGTGGTACGGCACATGGAACAGGTCGACGCCGGTCATCATCTTGAACAACTCGCCGGAAATATGGGTGAGGTTGCCGGTGCCGTTCGAGCCCATATTGACCTTGCCCGGATTGGCCTTGGCATAAGCGATGAACTCGGCGACGGTCTGCGCCGGGAACGACGGCGCCACCACCATGACGAACGGCGTCGCGCCGATATAGCCGACCGGGGCGATATCGCGGACGAAGTCGAAGTTGAGATTGTCGTGCAGCAGGTTGCCGAGCGTGTTCGGCGTCGCGATCTCGAGCAGCGTGTAGCCGTCCGGCGCGGCACGAACCACGGCCTCGGTCGAGAGATTGGTGCCGGCGCCGGGCTTGTTCTCGGTGACGAACTGCTGGCCGAGGCGCTCCGACAGCGATTGCGCGATCAGGCGCGCGGCAATGTCGGGCGCACTGCCCGGCGCGTAGCCGACGATGAGGCGCACCGGCCGCGTCGGATAATCCAGCGCCGCCGCGATGCGCGGCAGGACCGGTACGGCAGCGGCGCCCGCTACGAGTTGCAGAACGCGACGACGGTGCAGCTTCATAGTGGCGCCCTCGATGCGGCTGGACTTTTGTTTGGCTCGAACTTGCCGGTTAGTGATGATTGTAGCGGCAATAGCGGTGATCGGCGAGGCGTGGCCGCGAGCGTAGCCCGGATGGGGCGGAGCGAAATCCGGGTCGGCATCGACACCTTTAGGCAATCCCGGATTATGCTCCGCTCCATCCGGGCTGCGCCTGCTGCTCCGACCAGAAGTAGCCATACGCAAAAAGGTAAGAATGTCGAGAAGGAGGGTAATTGCGGACGTTGGATCAAAACGAAACTAGGCGGTTCCCAGACTAGCAAGATCGAGATATGTTTTTTGTTGAGCGGTGCTGGTCCATTTGCAGATGCGGCGCAATACCACGGACAATTGGAGTAAACATGAGGTTCTGGCAGCGATTGTTCGGCGACACGCCATCACAACACGAGCACCCTCCGGCGGACGAGGAAATCGGTCAGCCCGGCGACAGCGCGGACGAGATTGAGGGCGTAAGGCCGGCGCTGCAACGAGACACGTCACTCGACAGAGAACTTTTTGGCGCAGCCGAGAATGGCAATGCGTCGCTTTGCCTAAGCCTGATTGAATCGGGGGCGGATGTGAATTATTCCGGTTCTATGTCGGAAACGCCGCTCCACAAAGCCTGCTCCAAAGGGCACCACGTAGTTGTTGAGCTGCTATTGGCAAGTGGCGCGAATATATTCGCCAGAAATCAAGGCACTCGGTCCAACCCAGACGGGGATTCGC
>DATHHM010000286.1:0-14872 GCA_035317145.1 Xanthobacteraceae bacterium
CGCGGTTTTGACGACGACGTGCGCCACCACCTGCGCAAGGACATGGAGAAGCGCGGCATCAGGGTGGTCACCGGCTGCACCGTCTCGGCGATCGAACAGACCGGCACGCATTATTCGGTGCGGCTTTCCGGCGGCAACCACATTCCCGCCGACAAAGTGATGTTTGCCACCGGCCGGGTGCCGCACGTCGCCAAGCTGGGACTCAAAGAAGCCGGCGTCGAGATTGCGAAAAACGGCGGCATTGCCGTCGACGAATATTCGCGCACCACGGCGCCGAACGTTTATGCCGTCGGCGACGTGACCAACCGGATCAACCTGACGCCGGTCGCGATCCGCGAGGGCCATGCCTTCGCCGACACCGTGTTCGGCGGCAAGTCCACTATCGTCGACCACGCCAATGTGCCGACCGCGGTGTTCTCCGAGCCCGAGGTCGGCGCCGTCGGCCTCACCGAGACGCAAGCGCGCGCGCAACTCGCGCAAACCGACGTCTACAAATCGATGTTCCGGCCGCTCAAGGCGACGCTGTCGGGCCGCGACACCACGGTGCTGCTGAAACTGATCGTCGACGGTCAGACCGACCGGGTGGTCGGCTGTCACATCGTCGGAGAGGGCGCCGCCGAGATGGTGCAACTCGCCGCCGTCGCCATAAAAATGCGGGCCACCAAGGCCGATTTCGACGCCACCATGGCGCTGCATCCGACTATCGCCGAGGAGCTGGTCACGATGCGGACCAGAAGCGCGACCTACGCCCGGCAAGCCGCGGAATAGGTGGAAAAGTCAGGCTATCGCAGTGTACAGCGGCGCTGTATAAGAAGCGCAGAAAATGAAGGTCTGGCAGGCTCTTGAGGGCTGCGAGACATACAGCCACGCTGTAAAAAAGCGCCGGCACAAGCATTGACCGTCATCCTGAGGTGCGAGCGAAGCGAGCCTCGAAGGATGAGCGGCCCGGGCCGTCGCCCTTCGAGGGCCGCTTCGCGGCCACCTCAGGGTGACGGAACATGGAGACGGTGTGATGTCTACGCGTTTGAACACGGCGAAGTGGAGCCCGGAATCCTGGCGCTCCAAGCCGCGATTGCAGATGCCGGATTATCCGGACCAAAAGGCGCTCGGCGACGTCGAGGCGCAGTTGGCGACGTTTCCGCCGCTGGTTTTTGCCGGCGAGGCGCGCAACCTGAAAAAGGCGCTGGCGCAGGTTGCGGCCGGCGAGATGTTCTTGCTGCAGGGCGGCGATTGCGCGGAGAGCTTTGCCGAGCACGGCGCCAACAATATCCGCGATTTTTTCCGGCTGTTCTTGCAGATGGCGGTGGTGCTGACTTATGCCGCGGCCGAGCCCGTGGTGAAAGTCGGCCGCATCGCCGGCCAATTCGCCAAGCCGCGCACGTCGCCGACGGAAAAGCGTGGCGGCGTCGAGCTGCCGGTCTATCGCGGCGATATCATCAACGGCACCGAGTTTTCGCCCGAGTCGCGCACGCCCGATCCGCGCCGGCAATTGGAGGCGTATCGGCAATCGGCGGCGACGCTTAATCTGCTGCGCGCCTTCGCCACCGGCGGCTACGCCAATTTGTCGAATGCGCATCAATGGATGCTGAGTTTCGTCAAGGACTCCCCGCAATCCAAACGCTATCAGGAGCTCGCCGGCCACCTCACAGAGGCGCTCAATTTCATGCGCGCCTGCGGCATCGATCCGGAATCGCATCCGGAAATGCGCACGACCGATTTCTTCACCAGCCACGAGGCGCTGCTGCTCGGCTACGAGCAGGCGTTCACCCGCGTCGATTCGACGACCGGCGACTGGTACTGCACCTCGGGCCACATGGTGTGGATCGGCGATCGCACGCGCCAAGCCGATCACGCCCATGTCGAATATTGCCGCGGCATCAAGAATCCGCTCGGCCTGAAAACCGGGCCGTCGCAGAAGCCGGACGAGTTGTTGAAGATCATGGACATCCTCGATCCGGACAACGAGCCTGGGCGGCTGACCTTGATCTGCCGCGTCGGTGCCGACAAATCCGCCGATCTGTTGCCGCCCTTGGTGCGCGCGGTGAAGCGCGAGGGCCGCAACGTGGTGTGGTCGTGCGATCCGATGCACGGCAACACCATCACCTCGGTCACCGGCTACAAGACCCGGCCATTCGACCAGATCCTCAAAGAAACGCGGACGTTTTTTCAAGTTCATGCCGCCGAAGGCACCATCGCCGGCGGCGTGCATCTGGAAATGACCGGACAGAACGTCACCGAATGCACCGGCGGTGCCCGTGCCATCAGCGACGAGGATTTGAACGACCGCTATCACACGGTCTGCGATCCGCGACTCAATGCCGAGCAGTCGCTCGACCTCGCCTTCCTGCTCGCCGACCTGCTCAAATCGGAGCGTCAGGGCAAGCCGAAGCCGCTGCCGGCGGTGGCGGGGATGTAGCGGAAAGCGGAGGACAGATGACGGACGACAGACGACAGACGACAGATGACGGAAAGTAGAATACAGGCGAATGCGGCTATGTCTATCTTATCTGTCCTCTGTTGTCCGTCGTCCGTCATCTGTCTTCCGTCATCCGCTAAACCATGACCGAGCGCCCCGCCGATCGTCTTGCCATTGCCGTTGCGCAGCTCAACCCGATCGTGGGCGACGTCTCGGGCAATCTTGAGCGCGCCCGCGCCGCGCGGGCGCTCGCCGCCAAAGACCACGCCGACATCGTCGCTTTTTCCGAGCTGTTCATCGCCGGCTATCCTCCCGAGGATTTGGTGCTCAAACCGGCATTCCAGGCCGCGTGCCGCGCAGCCGTAGAGACGCTGGCGCGCGAGACCGGCGACGGCGGCCCGGCGGTGCTCATCGGCACGCCCTGGGTCGAGGACGGCAAGCTTTACAATGCCTATGCGCTGCTCGCCGGCGGACGGATCGAGACCGTCCGTTTCAAGGTCAACCTGCCGAACTATGGCGTGTTCGACGAGAAACGCGTCTTCGCACCGGGACCAGTGCCCGGCCCCGTAAGCTTCCGCGGCGTGCGGGTCGGCCTGCCGGTTTGCGAGGATACCTGGACCGATTGGGGCGACTACGAGAACGTGGTCGAGACCCTGGCCGAAAGCGGCGGCGAAATCCTCATCGTGCCGAACGGCTCGCCGTACTGGCACAACAAGAGTGACGTCCGCCTCAATGTCGCGGTGGCCCGCGTCACCGAGTCAGGCCTGCCGCTCGTCTACATCAATCAGGTCGGCGGCCAGGACGAACTGGTATTCGACGGCGCTTCCTTCGCGCTCAACGCCGACCGCTCGATCGCCTTTCATTTGCCGGCGTTCCGCGAAACCGTGGTGACGACGCAATGGTCGCGCACCGGCGGGACGTGGCGCTGCACGCAAGGGCCGCTTGCCCCGGGCGAAGATGCCGAGCAGGCCGATTACACCGCCTGCGTGCTCGGACTGCGCGACTATGTCGACAAGAACCGCTTCAAGGGCGTCGTGCTCGGCCTGTCCGGCGGCATCGATTCGGCGCTGTGCGCGGCAATGGCGACCGATGCGCTCGGCGCCGACCGGGTGCGTTGCGTGATGCTGCCGTACCGTTACACGTCCAAAGATTCGCTGACCGATGCCGCGGCGATCGCAAAAACACTCGGCGTGAATTACGCGATCGTTCCAATCGAGAGCGCGGTGGCGGGGCTCGAAGCGGCGCTCGCCGGCGTCTTTGCCGGCGCGCCGCGCGACGTCACCGAGGAGAATTTGCAAGCCCGCGCCCGCGGCACCATCCTGATGGCGATCTCCAACAAATTCGGCGCCATGGTGGTGACCACCGGCAACAAGTCGGAAATGTCGGTCGGCTATGCCACGCTCTACGGCGACATGAACGGCGGCTTCAATCCGATCAAGGACCTCTACAAGACCGAGGTTTTCCGCTTGGCGCGGCTGCGCAACCGCTGGAAGCCGGAGGATGCGCGCGGGCCGAGCGGGGCGGTCATTCCGGAGAACGTCATCACGCGTGCGCCGAGCGCGGAGTTGCGCGAAAACCAGACCGACCAGGATACGCTGCCGCCCTACGACATCCTCGATCAGATTCTGGAACGCCTCGTCGAACGCGAGGAGCCGACCGCAACCATCGTCGCCGCCGGCTTCGACCGCGACACCGTGATGAAGGTGGAGCGCATGCTCTATCTCGCCGAATACAAGCGTCGCCAGGCGGCGCCGGGCGTGAAGGTGACGCTGAAGAATTTCGGTCGCGACCGCCGCTATCCGATCGTCAATCGGTTTCACGACTCAGGCCAGGCCTTGCCGGAGCCCGACCGCACCCTGGTCAACAGCGCGGCAATAGCGAAAGCGGGCGCGGCGGATTTCTGATCGTTCCTACCGCGACACGAACGGCGGGCCGACCGTCCGCACGGCTTTCTTCGCAGGATCGGTGCTGCTTGCGGGCTGCACGGATGCCGGTGCCGGCGCAGGTGTTGTTGCAGCAGGTGTTGTTACAGGTGTCGTGGTGCCGGCGGCCGGCTGAGCGACGGCTGGAGCCGGCGCGCCTTTGACCGGCTTGGGTTGCGGCGCCTGCGACAGCGTCTTCGCGGTCTGGTCGGTGACGACGATGTCGCCGCCTTGCAGGGTCGTGGAGTCGTCGGCGTCCTTGAGCGCGTCGCCCCAGCTCTGCCCCGGCTTGCGGCACGAGCAGGCCGCCGTGAACTCCTTGCGATAATGGAATGCGTTCGGCAGCGCCGTATAAAGCTGGCCGCCCGACGACACTGCCTGCCCGATGTCCTCGCCCGGATTGTGAAAGCTGTAGAGCGCGACTTCGGCCGCGGGGCACAGCCGCTGGCATGAGCGCTCGTCGTCGGCAAAGCGGCTCGACACCGTCGAGTACGAGATCGGGAAATAGTAGCCGTCGCAGGTGCGCACGCAGACCGTGCGAAAGGTGCCAGCCGGCAAGCCGTCGCCGCCGGGATTGAGAAGGGTGCCGCCGCCGCTGCCGCCTCCGCCGCCGAACAATCTGTCGAAGAAACCCGTGGGTCCCGCCTCGTTGGCGGCGGCGGTGTATTGCGCGCCGCAATTGTTCTGCGCCAGTTGCCCGATCAGCGCGCGGCGCTGGCTGTCCTGGCTGCCGGTGCCGCTCTTGAGCTGCTCAAGATCGGTGGTGGCGCGGTCGAGGTTGCCGCGCATCTGCTGGACCTGCGAGTTGATCGGCCCACATTGCGGCACCAGGCTCGAGAACAGCGACAGGAAGCCTTGGCCCTCGCAGCCCTGCTTGTGCGCTTGCGCCAGCGTGCGGTCGAGGTCGGCCTGCTGCTTGGCGACGGCGTCTTCGGCGCGCTTGACCTGGTCGGCGCGGGTCGGATCGGTCGAGCCCGAGTTGATGGCGGCGAGCTGGCTTTCCAGCCGCACGCAGGCCGGGTTCGACGCCGGCTGGTTCGGCGCGCCCTGGGCGGCCGCGGAAGCGGCAAGCGCCACCACGCCGAGCGTGGTGTGGCCAAGACTGCGTAGCAATCTAGTGAACATGGACCCCGTCACCCGCCCCCGAGTGGGGCGGATCAAGCCCCGCAATGGTGACTAAAGTGTGGATTATACCTTTCCCCTCCCCCTTGTGGGGAGGGGTAGGGGTGGGGGTCGAGAGGTTGCGCGTCGTCGTTGACGGAAGCGCGTCACCTCCCGACCCCCCACCCAACCCTCCCCCACAAGGGGGGAGGGCTATTTGATTACTCCGCATCCGGCTGGTTCTCGGGCCGGGCCCGGTCGAAAGCGGGCAGCGCGGCGCAGGCGGCATCGACGGCGACGATTTTGGCAAACTTTTCCAGCGGGACCTTCAGCCGCCGCGCATTGTAGACCTGCGGCACCAGGCACAGGTCGGCGATCGTCACCTGCTTGCCGCAAGCGTATGGCCCAGGCCCGATCAGCGCTTCGAGCGCCTCGAAGCCCGACAAGACCCAATGATGATACCAGGCATCGATCGCGCTCTGCTCCTGGTGCAGCTCGTGCTTCAGGTAGCGCAGCGGACTGGTATTGTTGAGCGGATGGGTGTCGCAGGCGATGAGGTCGGCCAGCGCGCGCGCTTTGGCGCGTGCGACCGGATCCTTGGGCAACAGCGGCGGCTCGGGCTGCGTCTCATCCAGATATTCGATGATGGCGAGCGATTGGATCAGCGTATCGCCGCCCGGCGTGACCAGTGTCGGCACGCGCATCTGCGGATTGACGGCGCGGAATTCCGGCCGCTTGTTGTGGCCGCCGTCCTTGATCAGGTGAATCGACGCCGTCTCGTAGGCGATGCCTTTGAGATTGAGCGCGATGCGTACGCGATACGCCGCTGACGAGCGGAAGTAGGAATAAAGTTTCACAGGTCCTCCAAATCGTCGTTGTCCAAATCGCCGGTCTCATTCGCCGACTCGGCAACCAGTTCCGCGGACCGCTCGGTGAGCTGCTTGAGCGCGCGATTGAACGCTTCGCGGTCGGCGGGCGTCAGGATTTCCGTAAGCCTTTTGGTAAAGTCGAGCGCGTGCGGCGCCACTTCCTCGTACATCGTCCGTCCCGCCGCGGTGAGCGAGAGAAAAGATTCGCGCATGTCGGCGCGGTTGGCGCGCCGCACCAGAAGCTTGCGCTCTTCCATGAGCGCGACCGCGCGCGAGACCTTGGTCTTGTGCATATGGGTGTGGGCGCCGATCGCCTTGCCGGTCATGACGCCGTATTGGCCGAGCGTCACCAGCACCCGCCATTCCGGCACGCCGATGCCGTAGCGCCGCGCATAGACCCGCGACAGCGCCAGCGAGACCAGGCTCGCCACCACGTTGAGCTGGTAGGGCAGGAATTTTTCGAGTTTTAGCGGCGCCTGCTCGGACGCGAGCGAACCGGTATCGGCCGCCTCCTCGATCTGGTCTCTACCCGCGCGTTGAGGATTCATCGCGCGAAGATGGACGAACTTGCCCGCCCACGCAACCGACATTGGGCACGTTCCCAACCGTCGCCGATGAATACAAAAGCTCCTGCGGTGTTGGTATCGGTGATAGGCTACGGAATGGAGCCGCCCGCACGAGGTGGCCTAAAAACGGGGAGGGGGCAAACGTCATGCAGAAACTCGAGGGTTACGACGATCTCGCATTGCTCGTCGGGCGGCTGTTCTATTCATCGCTGTTTTGGCTGTACGGCTACTTCAAACTGACAGGCTATGCCGGCACAGTCGCTTACATGAACAAACAGGGCTTGCCTGTCCCAGCGCTGTTCGCCGTGCTTGCGATCATCTTTGAACTTGGCGGCGGAATTCTGATGCTTGTCGGCTATCAGACTCGCCTGGTGGCGCTTAGCCTTGCGGTTTACGTTGTTGTTGCCGCATTGATCGCCCACACCCACTGGGCCGACGGAAACCAGATGTCCCATTTCTTTAAGAACATGGGGATCGTCGGCGGCTCGCTCGCCTTTTTCGTGGCCGGTGCCGGCGCTTATTCGCTGGATCGGCGCAAAGCCTGAGGCACGTGGCCGAAGCTTAGCCGGCCACGAGACGTCGGAACGATTTTCTCGGGTAACGGCTAGCGCGTGCAGACGATCGCGACGAAGTTGTCGCACGTTCCGCCGCTGCATGAGCCCGGGCCGCTGGCCGGAATGGCGCCGGTGATGTCGTCGCGGTCGACCTTGCTGAATGACTGTGCTTGCGCATAGTCGCGCGACTTGCAGTACGAATTCGCAACCGCGGTGCCGCATTCCGCGCCGGAGGCGAGACAGCGGTCGACGCCGTAGCCGTCGGCATTGTTGGCGATGATGAAGATGCGCTTTTCCGCTTGTGCTGAAGCCGCGCCGAATAGCACGGCGGTTAGCGCTGCGGCGGCGATCACGAAACGCATAAAATCCCCCCAAACGGGCCAAAACGCCCGCGAATTCGGGTCCCAGCACGGACAATGCGACGGCCGGGTTAAGCTTGCGTTAACTGAGCGCTGGCGCGCGGAGCCGGCCGGAGGTGCCTTGACGCAAAACCCGTCCTCGACCATTGTGCCGGCCATGAACGGCCTCATCTGCGGCATCTGCCCGGAGATTATGAGCTAGCGACAACGCTGGCTGCGGCCGTCTTTTCTCATCATCGAGACCGACAGACGCCCGGCCAGCAGGCTGCAGGCGTATAATGCGATTCGATGCGATGGACCTGAAACTCTACGATACGCTCACGCGCGAAAAGCGCGTTTTCAAGCCGCTCGATCCGGCCAATGTTCGCATGTATGTGTGCGGGCCGACGGTCTACGATTTTGCCCATATCGGCAATGCGCGGCCGGTGATCGTGTTCGACGTGCTGTTCCGCCTGCTCCGCCACATCTACGGCGCCGATCACGTCACCTATGTGCGCAACATCACCGACGTTGACGACAAGATCAACGCGCGCGCGGCGGAGGAATATCCGGACCTGCCGCTGAACGAAGCGATCCGCAAGGTCACCGAAAAAACCGACCGGCAATTCCATGAGGATGTCGCAGCGCTCGGCTGCCTGCCGCCGAGCATGGAGCCGCGCGCCACCGAGCACATCGCCGAAATGCGCACGCTGATCGATCGGCTGGTGGCATCCGGCAACGCCTATGTCGCCGAAGACAACGTGCTGTTCAGCGTGCCGTCGATGCCGGATTACGGCCGGCTGTCGAAACGGCCGCTCGACGAGATGATCGCCGGCGCCCGCATCGAGGTCGCGCCCTACAAACGCGACGCCATGGATTTCGTGCTGTGGAAGCCGTCGAAGCTCGGCGAGCCGTCCTGGCCATCGCCGGCCGGCATCAAGACGCCGGGCCGGCCCGGCTGGCACATCGAATGCTCGGCCATGTCATGGAAGCATCTCGGCGAGACGTTCGACATCCACGGCGGCGGCATCGATCTCGTCTTCCCGCACCACGAAAACGAAATCGCCCAATCGCGCTGCGCCTTCCACACGCCGGTGATGGCGAATTACTGGATGCACAACGGTTTCCTTCAGGTCGAAGGCGAAAAAATGTCGAAGTCGCTCGGCAACTTCGTGACGATTCATGAGTTGCTGAAAGACTGGCCAGGTGAGGTGGTGCGCCTGAATATGCTGCATACGCATTATCGACAGCCCATAGATTGGACTCTTAAAGGGTTGGAGCAGTGCCAGAGACTATTGGACAATTGGTACCACGTTGTTGGGGACTCGGAACTGACACAAGACTCTGTGCCAGACGCAGAAGTGCTAAATTCGCTTAGCGACGATTTGAACACTCCCAACGTGATTACCCGTCTGCATGCTCTTGTAAGCGAAATTCGGACAAATGCATCTGGCTATCCCGCGATCAAACTGAAGCGGTCGCTGAAGGCCTCAGGCGTGCTCTTGGGAATCCTTGGACGGTCCGAACGAGAATATTTGAAAGATCACCCCCGCAGAGTTCTGCTTGACGAATCCAAAATTAATCGACTGGTCGAAGCCAGGACGCATGCGCGAGCGACAAAGCAATTCGCTGCAGCCGACAGTATACGTGACGAGCTTGCGGCCATGGGCATCGAGCTTGAAGACCACAAGGACAAGCCGACAACCTGGAAGTTGAAGCAGGCAACGTCATGAGTTCTCGTCCCCAGCTACAACTCTCCATGCGCCCACTGCTGCCGGAGGACGTGCCGTTGCTCGCGGAAATTTTCCGCGCCAGTATCGAGGAACTGACCGCCGAGGATTACAGCGAAGCGCAGCAGGAGGCGTGGGCGGAGACCGCCGACGATCTGGACGCGTTCGGCGCAAAACTTGCCGCCGAGCTGACGTTGGTCGCGACGTTTGCCGGCTCTCCGGTCGGGTTCGCAACGCTTGCCGACAATACGCGCATCGACATGCTCTATGTGCATCCGGCCGCGGCCGGGCAGGGCGCCGGCTCCATGCTCTGCGACGCGCTGGAGAAATTGGCCGCCGCCCGCGGTGCCAAGGAAGTCGCGGTCGAGGCGAGCGATACGGCGAGCGGCTTCTTCGAGAAGCGCGGCTATATCGCCAACAGCCGCAACACCGTGTTTCGCGCCGGCGAGTGGCTCGCCAATACCACGATGACCAAATCGCTCGTAGCGAAGGGGAGTGCGCCATGAAACGTCCCGATACGCCGTTCCCGCGCCACTGGCTCTATTATCTGATCTTGAAATACGCGGTGATCGCCGCTGCGGTCGCCATCTCATTTTTCACCGTCTATCGGCTCTATCGCGGTTAGCGCCATGGCACCCCAAGGCTCATCGTTTTTCGGCATGCGCACCCGCCACGTCGTGATTGCGCTTATCGCCATCCTGATCGCGGTCGCGTTGGCGTCCAACTATTATCTATGGTGAGTGCGCATCATGCCGCGTGAACGCCTTTATCTGTTCGACACCACGCTGCGCGACGGCGCGCAGAGCAACGGCGTCGATTTCACGCTGGCCGACAAGCTCGTCATCGCGCGCCTGCTCGACGATCTCGGCATCGATTACGTCGAAGCCGGCTATCCCGGCGCCAATCCGACCGATACCAACTTCTTCGCCGAGAAGCGGCCGCTGCGCGCCTGCCTCACCGCCTTCGGCATGACGCGGCGGCCCGGCCGCTCGGTGTCGAACGATCCCGGCCTGGTGGCGCTGCTCGATGCGCAGGCCGACGCCATCTGCTTTGTGGCAAAGTCCTGGGATTATCACGTGCGCGTGGCGCTGGAGACGACCGAGGACGAGATGCTGGCCTCGATCCGCGACAGCGTGCGCGCCGCCAAGGCCAAAGGCCGCGAAGTGCTGCTCGACTGCGAGCATTTCTTCGACGGCTACAAGGCCAATCCCGCTTACGCGCTGGCCAGCGCCAAGGCGGCCTACAACGAAGGCGCGCGCTGGGTCGTGCTATGCGACACCAACGGCGGCACGCTGCCGCACGAGGTGGAAAAGATCGTCGGCGAAGTTTGCAAGGTGATCCCGGGCGAACACGTCGGCATCCACGCTCATAACGACACCGAGCAGGCGGTGGCGAATTCGTTTGCCGCGGTGCGCGCCGGTGCGCGCCAGATCCAAGGCACGCTCAATGGGCTCGGCGAACGTTGCGGCAACGCCAATCTGGTCTCGATCATTCCGACGCTGAAACTGAAAGCTGAGTTTTCGCAAAAATTCGATATCGGCGTGCCGGGCGAAAAGCTCCAAACCCTCGCCCATGTCTCGCATACGCTCGACGAGATGCTCAACCGTGCGCCCGACCGCCACGCGCCCTATGTCGGCGAAAGCGCATTCGCCACCAAGGCCGGCATTCATGCGTCCGCGATCATGAAGGAGCCGGCGACTTATGAGCACGTCGCGCCGGAAACGGTCGGCAACCGGCGCAAGCTGCTGGTTTCCGATCAATCCGGCCGCTCCAACGTGTTGGCCGAGCTTGAGCGCATCGGGTTATCGGTCGACAAGGACGATCCGCGCGTCATCCGCCTCCTCGACGAAGTGAAGGATCGCGAGGCGATCGGTTACGCTTATGAAGCCGCCGACGCCTCGTTCGAGCTTCTGGCGCGCCGCATGCTCGGCAAGGTGCCGCATTATTTCGAGGTGGAAAAGTTCGACGTCAATATCGAGCATCGCGTCAATGCCAAAGGCGAGCGCGTCACCGTGAGTCAGGCCGTGGTCAAGATCAAAGTCGGCGACGACACGCTGATCTCGGTGTCCGAAGGCATCGGCCCGGTCAATGCGCTCGACTTGGCGCTGCGCAAGGACCTCGGCAAATACCAGAGTTTCATCACCGGCCTCGAGCTGACCGGTTACCGCGTCCGTATCCTCAACGCCGGCACCGAAGCCGTTACCCGCGTGCTGATCGAAAGCGCCGACGAAAGCGGCGAGCACTGGACCACGATCGGCGTGTCGCCCAACATCATCGATGCCTCATTTCAGGCGCTGATGGATTCCATCATCTACAAGCTGGTGAAATCGGGCGCGCCGGCGTGATTTTTTTATCCCTCCCCCCTTGTGGGGGAGGGCAGGGTGGGGGGTCGGGAGGGAGGTCTGTTTCGTAGACGCGCGCGCAAAGCCCGTCGACGCTCACGCGCGACCTCTCGACCCCACCCCTACCCCTCCCCACAAGGGGGAGGGGAAAGAAAGTGAGGTACCGCCATGATCGATCACGTCTCCATCGCCGTGCGCGACATCAAGGCCTCGGCGCGGTTCTATGAAGCTTTGCTGGCGCCGCTCGGCATGACGCCGGTGCGCGCGTCGCCGAAAACCGTCGGCTTCGGCAAGACCTATCCGGAATTCTGGATCAACGAGCGGGCGCAACAAAAGCCGCTGCCGGAAGACGCCGGCGCTCACATCGCGCTGCGCGCACCGGACACCAAAGCGGTCGATGCGTTTCACGCCGCAGCGCTTGCCGCGGGCGCCCACTCCGACGGCGCGCCCGGCATGCGGCATGAATATTCGCCGCACTACTACGCCGCCTTCATCCGCGATTGGGACGGCAACCGTATCGAGGCAGTGACGTTTTTGAAGGACGCGAAGGACTGAGGCCGATGGACCGTCATCCTGAGGTGCGAGCGCAGCGAGCCTCGAAGGATGCACGGCCGAGGCGCCGAGGCGCCGGGGCCGTCGCCCTTCGAGGCGCGCCTAAGGCGCGCACCTCAGGGTGGCGGAAAAAATTTACATCCGCTCGGCCGGGACCGCCATGGTCTTTTCCGCGTCGGTCACATCGCGCGCGGCGTCGCGTAGTTTCGGCAGAATGTCGTCGACCCTGTCGGCGACCAGACAATCCACCCGCGGCACCGCCGGAAGAAATTCTTGCGCCCGCATATGGTCGACTAGCGTCAGCAGCGGATCCCAATAGCCTTTGATGTTGGCGAGCAGGATCGGCTTCTTGTGGCGGCCGAGCTGCGCCCAGGTGAGTTGCTCGACCAGCTCCTCGAGCGTGCCGATGCCGCCCGGCAGGGCGACAAAACCGTCGGCGCGCTCGAACATCTTAGCTTTGCGCTCGTGCATGTCGCGGGTGACGATCAGCTCTTGGGCGAGCCGCCGCGGGTGTTCGCGGTTGGTCAAAAATTCGGGGATGATGCCGGTCACGTCGCCGCCGTTTTTGAGCACGGCCTCGGCGAGCGCGCCCATCAGGCCGGTCGAGCCGCCGCCATACACCAGCCGGATATCGTTCGCGGCGAGGATTTTGCCGAAGCTGCGCGCCGTTTCGACAAAGGCCGGATCGGTCCCCGGGCTCGATCCGCAATAGACGCACAGCGCATTGATTTTGCTCATGGAGTCACTTCTCACTAAAAGGACTATGTGGCGTCGATTCGTCCGCGCCGCAAGCGCTTTGGCAGCCGCTTTCCGGTGCAGAGCGCGGCGAAACACTCTATATGACGGAAAACACATGTGGAGGCGGCCCGCGCGGCCGGTCCAGGCCCGGGCTTCGATGAGAGACTTCCAACGAGCAGCGCCCAAACGCGACGTGACCGCCGACAACGGCGCCATGCTGCGCACGCTCGCCCATTTGTGGCCCTATATCTGGCCGGCGAACCGGCGCGACCTGAAGAACCGCGTGATCTTGGCAACGGTGCTGCTGTTCGTTGCCAAGCTAGCCACCGTCGCGGTGCCGTTCACGTTCAAATGGGCGACCGATGCGCTGGCCGGCCACGGCACCGCGCCGCTCGGGCCCGACAACGTCATCGCCTGGGCGCTAGCGACGCCGGTGATGATGACGCTGGCCTATGGCGGCATGCGCATCCTGATGGCGGCGTTGACGCAATTGCGCGACGGCATTTTCGCCAAAGTGGCGATGAACGCGGTGCGCCGTCTGGCAATGCTCACCTTCGATCATATGCACATGCTGTCGTTGCGCTTTCATCTCGAGCGCAAGACCGGCGGGCTCACCCGTGTTCTCGAGCGCGGCCGCAATGCCATTGAGACCATCGTGCGCATGGTGCTGCTGCAGCTGGCGCCGACCATCGTCGAGCTGGCGCTGATCGTCGCCGTGCTGCTCTTCCACTTCGATTGGCGCTACGTCGTCATCATCACGATCACAGTCGCGCTCTATATGTGGTTCACCTATCTCGCCACCGAATGGCGCATCAACATCCGCCGCGAGATGAATTCGAGCGACACCGACGCCAACGCCAAGGCGATCGATTCGCTGCTCAACTACGAGACGGTGAAATATTTCTCCGCCGAGGCGCGCGAGGCCAAACGCTACGACCGCTCGATGGCGCGCTACGAGGATGCGAGCGTCAAAGCCTACGTGTCACTCGCTGTCCTCAATGCCGGGCAGGCGGCGGTGTTCACGCTCGGGCTCGCGGCGACCATGGTGCTGTGCGCCTACGGCATCCAGCGCGGCACCAATACCGTCGGCGATTTCGTCATGATCAACGCCATGATGATCCAGCTCTACCAGCCGCTCAATTTCATGGGCCTCGTTTATCGCGAGATCAAGCAGGCGGTGATCGACATCGAGATCATGTTCTCGATGCTGTCGCGCAAACCCGAGATCGAGGACAAGCCGGGCGCCGAGCCGCTGCAGGTGCACGCCGGCACCATCCGCTTCGACAATGTCTCGTTCGCCTATGAGCCGGCGCGGCCGATCCTCAAAGGCGTGAGCTTCGACGTCGCGGCGGGCCACACCGTCGCCATCGTCGGGCCGTCGGGTGCAGGCAAGTCGACGATCTCGCGGCTCTTGTTCCGCTTCTACGAAGTCACCTCAGGCCGCATCCTGATCGACGGCCAGGATATCCGCGACGTGACACAGACTTCGCTGCGCGCCGCGATCGGCATGGTGCCGCAGGACACCGTGCTGTTCAACGACACCATCCGCTACAACATCCGCTACGGCCGCTGGGACGCGAGCGACGCCGAGGTGGAAGAGGCGGCGCGCCAGGCGCAGATCGACGACTTCATCCGCCGCTCGCCCAAGGGATATGAGACCGAGGTCGGCGAGCGCGGCTTAAAGTTATCCGGCGGCGAGAAGCAACGCGTCGCCATCGCCCGTACCATCCTCAAAGGTCCGCCG
>DATHHM010000287.1:0-6999 GCA_035317145.1 Xanthobacteraceae bacterium
TGGGCAGGCGCCATGAAAAGCGGCTGGGTCGACCGTGACGCCGAGGCCATCGTCGCCGAAGGCGCGAAATCGGGCATCGACCGCGATCTCGCGCTGCGCATCTACACAACGTGGCTGCTCGGCCGCGACCCGAAACTCGTCCTCCACGGCGGCGGCAACACCTCGCTGAAAGAAGTGATGCGCGACCGCCTCGGCGCCGACGTCGAGGTGCTGCGCGTCAAGGCGACCGGCGCCGACATGGCGATGATCGATCTCGCCGGCCTCCCGGCGGTGCGGCTTTCGCCGTTGCGCAAGCTGCGCGCGCTTGGCGAAATCAGCGACGACGAGCTGGTCGGCATCGAGCGCGCCAGCCTGATCGATCCGGCGGCGGCCAATCCGTCGGTCGAGATCATGCTGCACGCATTCCTGCCGCACAAATTCGTCGACCACACCCACGCCACCGCCGTGCTCAGCGTCATCGATCAGCCCGACGGCGAAAAGAAATGCGCCGAAGTTTTCGGCGGCCGGCTCGCCTTCGTGCCTTACGTCATGCCGGGTTTCGGCTTAGCCAAGAAGGCGATCGATGTTTTCGAACGCGCGAAACCGAGCGACGGCCTCATTCTGTCAAAACACGGCATCGTCACCTATGGCGAGAGCGCGCGCGAAGCCTATGAGCGCATGATCGAGATGGTCTCGCGCGCCGAGGAATTTGTCGCCCGCCGCCGCAAGTCCGTTGTCGCAACGACGCCGGCGCGGCGCAGCACCGCCGAGGTGGCGCAGATCGCGCCGATCGTGCGCGGCGCGTGCAGCGAAAAAGACAAAACAATCGAAGGCGCCTGGCGCCGGCTCGTGCTTGAATTCCGCGCCACCGATGCGGTGCTCAATTTCATCAATGCCAAGGATTTGGCCCGCGTGAGCCAGGCCGGCGTGGTGACGCCGGACCACACCATCCGCACCAAGAACTGGCCGCTGGTGCTGCCGCCGCCCGATCCCGGAAAACTTGCCGAGTTCGCCCGCGTCGCTCACGACACGGCGGGCCAATTCGCCACGCGCTATCACCGCTATTTCGAGCAGCACAATACCCGCGTCGGCCATATCAAACATGAGCTCGATCCCCTGCCCCGCGTCGTGCTGGTGCCGGGGCTCGGCCTGTTCGGCCTCGGCCGTACCAAGCGCGATGCCGAGATCGCAGCCGACATCGCCGAGGCCTGGGTCGAAGGCGTCAGCGACGCCGAGGCGATCGGCCGCTTCGAATCGATTTCCGAAGCCGACATGTTCGATTGCGAATATTGGCCGCTCGAACAAGCCAAGCTCGGCACCCGCAAGGAATTGCCCCTCGCCGGCCAGATCGCCGCCGTCACCGGCGCCGGCGGCGCCATCGGCGCCGCAACCGCGAAGGCCTTTGCGGCGGCCGGCGCCGAAGTCGCATTACTCGACGTCAATTTCGCCGCAGCGAGCGAACAGGCAAAGACAATCGGACCGTCGGCGCTACCCGTCGTCTGCGACGTGACCAGCGCGACCTCGGTGCGCGCGGCCTTCGACGCCGTGGCGGCAGCCTTCGGCGGCGTCGACATCGCGGTCTCCAATGCCGGCGCCGCCTGGCAGGGGCGCATCGGCGAAGTCGACGAAGACGTCATGCGCAAAAGTTTCGAGCTGAATTTTTATGGCCATCAGCGCGTGGCGCAGGCCGCAGTGAAGATCATGCTGGCGCAAGCCACCGGCGGCTGCCTGTTGTTCAACGTCTCCAAACAAGCGGTCAATCCGGGCCCGAATTTCGGCCCCTACGGCATTCCCAAAGCCGCAGAGCTGGCGCTGATGCGCCAATACGCGCTCGACTACGGCGCGGACGGCATCCGCGCCAACGCCGTCAACGCCGACCGCATCCGCTCCGGCCTCCTCACCGCCGACATGATCGCCTCACGCTCAAAAGCGCGCGGCTTGAGCGAGAAGGACTACATGAGCGGCAACCTGCTCGGCCGCGAAGTCACCGCCGACGACGTGGCGCAGGCGTTCTTGCACCAGGCGCTGGCGCTGAAGACCACCGCCGACGTCACCACTGTCGACGGCGGCAATATCGCCGCCGCGATGCGGTGAGCCCCACCATCATGTCCCAAGACATCCGAAGCGCTGACGCGCTACGCGCCAAGATCGACGTGCATCGCCCGGCAATTGCGATGGCGGCGCATAATCCGCTCGCCGCAAAGCTCGCCGCGAATGCGGGCTTCGATGCCATTTGGGGCAGCGGTTTCGAATTGTCGGCGTCCTATGCGGTGCCCGATGCCAATATTCTGTCGATGGGCACGCATCTGGAGATGATGCGCGCCATCGGCGCGGTGCAGGATGCGCCGGTGATCGCCGACCTCGACACCGGTTTTGGCAACGCGGTGAACGTTGCTTACGTCGTGCCGCAATACGCAGCCGCTGGTGTCGCGGCCGTCGTCATCGAGGACAAAACATTTCCCAAGGACACTAGCCTCCGCCCGGGTGGCCGGCAGGAGCTCGTGCCGATCGGCGAATTCCAAGGCAAGGTCGCGGCAGCGAAAGCAACCGACGGCGTCCTCGTCATCGCACGGACCGAGGCGCTGATCGCCGGACGCGGCCAGGACGAAGCACTGCGGCGCGGCGCAGCCTATGCCGAGGCTGGCGCGGACGCAGTACTGATTCACAGCAAAGAGAAAACGCCCGATGAGATCCTGGCATTTTGCCGGGCGTGGCCGGGACGCGTGCCGCTGGTTCTGGTGCCGACCAGTTATCCGCAGCTTTCGTTCGCCGACATCGCCGCGCTCGGCAAAGTCGGGCTGATCATCTGCGGCAATCACGCCATCCGCGCCGCCGTCGCCGCCATGCAAAACGTCTTCCGCCGCATCCTGGCCGAAGGCGGCATCGCCGGCGTCGAAAAAGAGATCGCCTCGGTCGCGGACGTATTCGCGCTGCAAGGCGATGCGCGGATGCGCGAGATCGAAAAGGCGTTTCTGCGTTAGACCGCGCTGTTACTTTTCGACCGCGCCGCCGCTTTCGGCCCAATCCTTGAAGCCGCCGAGGTTATAGACCTGGTCGTAACCAAGGTCTTTGAGCATTTTGCCGGCGAGCGCCGAGCGTCCACCGGAGGCGCAATACACCACGACACTTTTGTCCTTGGCGAAATTCTTGTCGTGGTAGGGCGACTCGGGATCGGCGCGGAATTCCAGCATGCCGCGCGACACATGCACGGCACCGGCGACCTTGCCGCTCGCCGCCACTTCGGTGCCGTCGCGCACGTCGACCACCAGCGTATTGCCCTTGGCGATTATTTCCTTCGCCTGCGCCGGGGTGATCTTCGGCACCGCGGCATTGGCGGCTTCCATCATTTGCTTGACGCTTGTGGCCATGTCGTTCTCCCTCCCACCATGCGCGGGAAACCCAATATCCTGGCACAATTCGACCGCTGGAGAAAACGCGATCGGCCGCGATCGGCCGGTGCGGTCGCGTTCTCTGCTCCGGCTAATCGAGGCAAAATCCCTTGCCGCGCACGAACGCGCCAAAGTCCGCGCGCGTCTGCATGCCGTATTGGCGGGCCTTGTCCTCCGACCATCCGTAAAAATCCGCCTCGCCCCAGCGCTCAGGGCTGCGTTGCCGGCGATACGGCCGCAGCGCCGCCCGCCGCCGGTCGTAGGCGTCGATCTCGCCGGCGAGATCGCGCTCGCGATAGCCGTTTTCGATCACCGTGGTACGCAACGACAGGCGCGGCGTGACCTCGCCGGTCTGCGCCGGCCAGCCGACGCAGAGCCCCGCGACCGGTATGACCCGGCGCGGCAGCCGTAACAGATCACTGACGGTCTGCGGATGATCGCGCACGGCACTGATCGGACAACAGCCCAGCCCAACCGCCGACGCCGCCCGCAGGAACGTCGCCAGCACGATCGCCGCATCTATCGCCGCATTGAAAAACTGGTCGAGATGATCGTTCGGAAACGGCTTGTCGTGGAGTTTTGCCAGCATCGGCAGCCGTTCGCCGTTGGCGACGAAGACCAGGAAGACGGGCGCGTCCATGATCCACGGCATGTCGGGAATGGTCGCGACGATGCCGGCACGGATTGCCGTGTCGGTGATGATGACAATGTCGCATTGCTGCAAGTCGCTTTTGGACGGCGCCGAAAGCGCGGTTGCGCAAAGCAGCCGCAATAGATCAGGCGTAACCGCGCGCGGCAGAAACCGCCGGTGCGATCGATGGCCGGCGATTTGGGCAAGCTCGTCCAGACCCGGGAGTGCCGGGTCGATCGCGATGTCCTCGCCGAAGCGCTCCGACAGCACCGCTGCGATGGCCTTCACTCCCGTACCGTCTGGCATAAACCCTCCGCCGCTGGATCGAGGAATTCCATCGCAGCGCGCGGAACCTTACAAGATGGCGGCGGCGTGCGCTGCCCGCTCTAATCGCTCGACAAAATCACGTTCTTCAAAATCGGATAAATCTGGTTCTCCCAGCGCTTGCCCGAGAACACGCCGTAATGGCCGACGCCGGCCTGCATGTGGTGGCGCTTGAGATAGGGGCGCAGCTTGCTGCACAGGTCGTGCGCGGCGACGGTCTGGCCGACGGCGCAGATGTCGTCGCGCTCGCCTTCGACGGTGAGCAGCATGGTGCGGCGGATCGCGGTCGGGTCGACCTTGTTGCCGTGCCATTGCAGCTTGCCGAGCGGCAGCGCGTATTCCTGGAAGATGATCCGCACCGTCTCCAGATAGAACTCGGCGGTAAGGTCGAGCACGGCGAAATACTCGTCATAGAACGCTTTCGTTATCGCCGCTTTCTCCAGCTCGCCGTTGGCGATGTTCTCGTAAAGCTCGCGATGCGCTTTGACGTGACGCTCGACGTTCATGCTCATGAAGGCGGCAAGCTGAACGAAACCCGGATAGACGCGGCGGAACGCGCCCGGATAGCGCAGCGGCACCGAGGCGGTCAGCGTCCTTTCGAACCATTCGATGGAATGTTTCTTGGCGAGTTCGTCGACGGTGGTCGAATTGACGCGCACGTCGATCGGCCCGGCCATCAAGGTCATGCTGCGCGGCTGCGCCTTATTGCCGGCCTGCGCCATCACGGCGGCGGCGGCGAGCACGGCGACGCAAGGCTGGCACACCGCCAGCACGTGGGTGCCCGGCCCCATCACCTCGAGGAACTTGATCAGATGATCGATATATTCGTCGAAGCCGAAGCGGCCGGCGGTCAGCGGCACGTCGCGCGCATTGTGCCAATCGGTGATGTAGACGTCGTGCTCGGGCAGCATGGTGCGCACGGTCGCCCGCAGCAATGTCGAGAAATGGCCGGACAACGGCGCCACCATCAGCACGCGCGGCTGCGCCGTCGCGATGTCCTTCTTGAAGTGGAGCAGCGTGCCGAACGGCGTCACATGCGCCGCCTCCTCGCGCACGTCGACCTCGCGATTGCCGACGGTGACCCGGTCGATGCCGAATGGTGGGCGTGTATGGGTGAGGCCGGCGCGGGCAATCAGCTCGTAGACCGCGGTGAGATTGCGCATCGCTGGGTGGTCGGAGAGCAGCGGCGCGCCACCGGAATTAGCCACCATGCCCGCCCAGGTCCGGACGGGAACCATGATGTCGGTGTGCATTTGATATGCGACGTACAGCATCCCGCGGTCCACGGGCGCCGTGGGCCGTCCGACGACGGCGTCCCGCGACCCCTCACCCAATTTGGAAAGCTAGTGCATTTTTTGTTGCACTGCGACAAGAATATGAACATCCTGCACATGCGGGGAATGGGGGCGCGAAATTTGGCCATCGGGGCCGCGCGCGGCATCACCCGCCGTATCGGCACGGCGTCATAAGGCATTGAGTTCTCACAACCTTTGAAAAACGAGAGCGCGGAATGTCGAAGGCCACTCTCACCATTGCCAGCAAGAACTACGGATCGTGGTCGTTGCGCGGTTGGTTGCTATGCAAAATGGCGAACCTCGATTTCGACGAGCAGCATGTCGGCACCGACGACCCCTCGACCCGGGCCGAATTGCTGCTGCTGTCGCCGTCGTTTCTGGTGCCGGGCCTGACCCACGACGGGCTCAAGGTCTGGGATACCCTGGCGATCGCCGAGTACCTGCATGAGATCAAGCCCGAAGCCGGCCTCTTGCCAGCCGACCAGGCGCAGCGCGCCCATTGCCGCGCCATCTGCGGCGAGATGCATTCCGGCTTCAGCAATCTGCGCTCGGCGCTGCCGATGAACCTGAAGGCGCATTTCCCCGGCTTTAAGTCGTGGGCCGGCGCGCGCGCCGACATCGAACGCGTCACCGCGATCTGGCAGGACTGCATCGCCAAGTACAAAGGCCCTTATCTGTTCGGGTCAAAGCCGTGCGCCGCGGACGCCATGTACGCGCCGGTCTGCGCGCGTTTCCTCACCTACGACGTCGCCATCGATCCGGTCTCGGCGCAATATTGCCGCACCATCATGGCGCTGCCGCAGATGCAGGATTGGATCGCCGCCGCCAAGGTCGAGCCGGATGAGCTGGAGGAGCTCGACGTCGAGTTCTGACGACGACTCCCTCCCCCTTGTGGGGGAGGGTGGGGAGGGGGTCGGGAGGGAAGTTTCTTTCGAGGACACGCGCGCAAAGCCCGTCGACGCCGGTGCGATTCCTCTCGACCCCCACCCCTGCCCCTCCCCACAAGGGGGGGTTTTGGCTCAGTCCCACTTCGGGCGGCCGGAAAACGCCCAATCGACAAGCCGACCGTCGCGGCTGCCGAGGCTGGCAATCTCGGTCATGTCCTGTCTGCTCAGCTCGAAATCGAAGATCGCGGCATTTTCCGAAAGCCGTTCCACTTTGCTGGTGCGCGGGATAACGACGATGTCCTGTTGCACCAGAAAGCGCAGGCAGACCTGCACGGCAGTCTTTTTGTGCGCCGCGCCGATGCGGGTGAGCACCTCGTTGCCACGCGCATCGCCGCGCGCGATCGGGCTATAGGCGACCACCGCCATGCCGTGGGCGCGGCAGGCTTTGAGCACTTTCGACTGGTCGAGGAACGGATGGCACTCGATCTGATCGC
>DATHHM010000288.1:0-15057 GCA_035317145.1 Xanthobacteraceae bacterium
GAGCGCGTCTCGAGCTAACGTACTTCCGCAGCCGGCGGCGCGTTGACCGTCTTGCCCGGCCACTTGCACAGATCGGCGATGATGCATTTTTCGCACAGCGGCCGGCGCGCGATGCAAGTGTAACGGCCGTGCAGGATGAGCCAGTGATGGGCGTGCAGCCGGTAGTGTTCCGGCACGACTTCCATCAGCTTCATCTCGACGTCGAGCGGCGTCTTGCCGACCGCCAGCCCGGTGCGGTTGCCGACGCGGAAGATGTGGGTATCGACGGCGATGGTCGGCTCGCCGAAGGCGATGTTGAGCACCACGTTCGCGGTCTTACGGCCGACGCCCGGCAAGGCTTCGAGAGCTTCGCGATCGTGCGGAACTTTGCCGCCGTGTTTCTCAACGAGCTGCTGCGAAAGGCCGATGACGTTTTTGGCCTTGGTGCGGAACAGGCCGATGGTCTTGATCAGATCGCGAACCCGGGCTTCGCCGAGCTTTGCCATCTGCTCCGGCGTATCGGCGAGCGCGAACAAAGCCGGCGTCGCCTTGTTGACGCCGGCGTCGGTCGCCTGCGCCGACAGCACGACGGCGACCAGGAGCGTAAATGGATTAATGTGCTGCAGTTCGCCGCGCGGTACCGGATTGGCAGCTGCGAAGCGACGGAAGGCTTCTTCGATCTCGGCTTTAGTCCATTGCGGCAGTTCGCCGTGGGCGGCCTTTACGTCGGCTTTGGCCTGCGCCTTGCGGTCCTTGAGACGCGCCGCGTTGCCCTTGCGGGCGGCCTTTGGACTTTTCTTTAGCTGAGGTGTTTTGCGCGCCATCTTGCCGATATAATAACCGCCATGGACGACGACACCAGCGACCCGCCCGCCGAGCCGGCGCTCTTTTCGGCGATCATCACGCCGCATCGCTCGTTGAGCTCGACCGGCTTTCTCGTCTTCATGCTGTGCATCGGCGGCATCAGTTTCGCCGCAGGCATCGTGTTCCTGATGCTCGGCGCCTGGCCGGTGTTCGGCTTCTTCGGCCTCGACATGGCGCTGGTGTATTGGGCGTTCCGCGCCAATTATCGCTCGGCCCGCGCCTACGAAGAGGTGACGGTGACCGCCACGGAGCTCACCGTACGCAAGATCAGCCAGCGCGGCGAAGTGCGCGAATGGACGCTCAATCCGGTATGGGTGCGGCTCGACCGTATCGTGCACGAGGAATTCGGCATCGAGCGGCTGTTCCTGGTCTCCCACGGCCGCCGCCTGTCGATCGCCGGATTCTTAGGCCCCGACGAGAAGAAAAGTTTCGCCACCGCGCTGTCGGCGGCCCTCGGCGAGGCGCGGCGAGGCCCGACGCGGACGGTGCTGGAATAAAGCCCAGAAATCGGGTGGTTTGAGCCATGGTCACGGCCTAGATCGGGAGTAATCAATGGAGGCTCCCATGTTGTCACCCGATCGCATCCAAAACCCGATGCCGCTGGCCGCGGCAGCCGCCGATTACGACGTCGTACGCCGCGCCATCGGCCATATCCGCGGCCATTGGCGCGAGCAGCCCGAGATCGAATCCATCGCCGAGGCCGCCGGCGTCACGCCGACCGAATTGCACCATCTGTTCCGCCGCTGGGCCGGGCTGACGCCGAAGGCGTTCCTGCAGGCGCTCACGCTCGACGGCGCGCGGCAATTGCTGCGCGATTCCGCGAGCGTGCTCGACGCCACTTATGAGGTCGGGCTGTCCGGCCCCGGCCGCTTGCATGATCTGTTCGTGACCCATGAAGCGATGTCGCCGGGCGAATGGAAAACCGGCGGCGAAGGCCTGACGGTTTTTTTCGGCTTTCATCCCTCGCCATTCGGCAGCGCTTTGGTGATGGCGACGGAGCGCGGGTTGGCCGGCCTGGCTTTTGCCGATCCCGGCGAGGAGCGCGCCGCGCTCGCCGACATGAAGGCGCGCTGGCCGCGGGCCGCTTATGTCGAGGACAGCGCCCGCACCGCGGTCGTCGCCAAGCGCATCTTCGATCAGTCGCAATGGCAAGAGAGCCAGCCGCTGCGCGTGGTGCTGATCGGCACCGATTGGGAAGTGCGGGTCTGGGAAGCGCTGATGCAAATCCCGATGGGCCGCCTCGTCACCTATTCGGACATCGCCGGCAAAGTGCGCTCGCCCGCCGCCGCGCGCGCCGTCGGCGCCGCGGTCGGCAAGAACCCTGTGTCGTTCGTGGTGCCGTGTCATCGCGTCGTCGGCAAGTCGGGCGAGCTGACCGGCTATCACTGGGGCATCACCCGCAAGCGCGCCATGCTCGGCTGGGAGGCGGGGCAGGTTGGGGCTGCGGCGTAGACACAACCCGTGGCCGTGTCCGACAAATGTGCCGGCACGACAGACAAGGGAATCCAATTCTAACCTAACTATCGAATCGCACAGCCGTGCATGTCATAAACGCAGGAAAATTGGTTTTGAGGAAGTTGATTAAATATAGTCAGGAGCTATCGGTGGTACTGCATCTCGCGTTTTGATGATGGCCTAAAGCAAAGTCCAAAAACGAACCTTTGATCGGCAGAAGGCGCATTGCCCTACTCACTTCTGCAATGTTAAAACCTGTATTTGGGGGTATCGCCGGACTCTTGAGCCATCCTTCGCAAACGGCGAGGAAAGACTTTCCGGAATTATCGAAGAAATGAATCGTTGGACATAACCCGATGGATCTTTGGTAGTCGTATTTCGCGCTTAGCCTGAATACCATATCAAGCTTTCGTAGTTTTCCCTCATCTACCGCGACAGCAGCCGAAAACGCCTGTACGTTATCAATAAAGATTTCGCGAGGCGAAACGTAGGACATCTCCATATCATTGCCTAGCTTCTGAATATGGCCTCTATTTCCGATAAAAAGTAACTGCCCAGCTATAAAATCAGGGATTGACTTGTTGGTACAAATCTCAAGTTCAATATTTTTTCCAACGATTTGAACTAATCCAAGCTCTTCGATTAGAGCCGATTGTCGACCTCGGTTTAATATCGAAAAAGCCACCCCAAAGTCAGTTTCCCCTATTTGATCCAGATTTTTCCCGCGATAAAATATTGACAAATCTTCTATTGGCCAGATGAGAGAAAAATACTGAATGACACCTGAGGTAACAATCGTCGTGAAAATAGAAACTAATACAGGGCTTTGAAATAGTACCTTTAGAGATCTGAACATGAATACAACGCCCAAGTGCGTCTGCGCTAATTGAGCATACGACTGCAATGCCACAATACCAAGCCCATTTTAGTCGATTAGCCCTAGTGTTTTCGCAACAGTATTCTTTCAAGAATAAGAATCGTTTGGCAGTGCTCACGACATGCAAGGGAACAACCGCTCTGGCCATGGTGCACGAGCATGAGAATTCGCTTGCCCATTGAACCCATCCTCACGGTCTCGCCTGCGCTGATTGACGATAACGCCGCAATCCGCAATATCAGTCCGCATCGATGAGGATCTTCAAAAATGCAGCGGCGGCGGCCCGTCATGCTGGTCATCTTGGACGGATGGGGTTGGCGCGACGATCCCGCCGATAACGCCATCCGCCAGGCCAAAACGCCGACCTTCGATCGGCTATGGCAGGGACCGCACGGCTTTTTGCGCACCTCGGGCAACGACGTCGGCCTGCCTGACGGCCAGATGGGCAATTCCGAAGTCGGCCATCTCAATATCGGCGCCGGGCGCGTCGTCATGCAGGATCTGCCGCGCATCGGCGGCGCTATCGCCAATGGCGACATCAAGCAGATGCCGGCGCTGGTCGAGCTGATCGCAAAGCTCAAAACCAGCGGCGGCACCTGTCATCTCATTGGCCTGGTTTCGCCCGGCGGCGTGCATTCGCATCAGGATCACGCCGCGGCGCTGGCGAAGATTCTCACCGACGCCGGCGTGCCGACACTGGTTCACGCGCTCACCGACGGCCGCGATACGCCGCCGCAATCGGCGGCCGAAGACATCAAGCGCCTCATCGCCGCGCTGCCGAAGTCCGTTTCGATCGCCACCGTGTGCGGTCGCTACTACGCCATGGATCGCGACAAGCGCTGGGAGCGCGTGGCGAAGGCCTACAACGCCATCGTCGAAGCCGAAGGGCCGCGTTTTTCGGACGCGCCGGCCGTCGTCGCCGATGCCTATGCCAACAAAAAATTCGACGAGTTCATTATCCCGGCGGTGGTCGGCGGCTATCGCGGCATGAAGGACGGCGATGGCGTGCTGTGCTTCAACTTCCGCGCCGACCGGGTGCGGGAAATTCTCGGCGCCATGCTCGATCCGGATTTCTCCGGTTTTCCGCGCCCCCGCGTCATACGCTTCGCCGCCGCTGTCGGCATGACCCAGTACAGCGAAGAGCTCGACAAATTCATGCAGACGATTTTTCCGCCGCAGCCGCTCGCCCACATCCTCGGCGAAGTCGTGGCGGACGCCGGCCGCACCCAATTGCGCATGGCGGAGACCGAAAAATATCCGCACGTGACTTATTTTCTCAATGGCGGCCGTGAAAAACCCTATCGCGGCGAGGAGCGCATCATGGTGCCCTCGCCAAAAGTCGCGACCTACGATCTGCAGCCGGAAATGTCGGCGCCGGAACTGACCGACAAGGCGGTGGCGGCGATCAATTCCGGCAAATACGATTTGATCATTCTCAACTACGCCAACCCCGACATGGTTGGCCACACCGGCAGCCTGCCGGCGGCAATCAAGGCGGTGGAGACGGTCGATGCCGCCCTCGGCCGCATCGCCGACGCCATCGAGAAATCCGGCGGCGCGCTGCTCGTCACCGCCGATCACGGCAATTGCGAGATGATGCGCGACCCCGCGACCGGCGGCCCACACACGTCGCACACCACGAACCCGGTGCCGCTCCTGCTGCTCGGCGCCCGCAACCGGGCCCTGGTGGCCGAAGGCCGCCTCGCCGACATCGCGCCGACCTTGCTGGAGCTGATGGAACTGCCGAAGCCCAAGGACATGACCGGCCACTCGCTGCTGCGCGCCGATTGAGCGGCCGCTTTGCCGCAGCCCTGACAACCCGCAGTAGATTTGCGATCGTGGCGAAACTCGCTAAACAACCAGCCAAAGAACTGACAGGGAGGACGAGATGAGCTTTTCGTGCAGGCAGTGGCAGGCAGGCCCGGTGGCGGCCGCGGGCGCGCTTGTGGTGGCGCTGACGGTCGGGCCGGCGCAGGCGCAGGACAAGACCTTCACGATGAAGATCACGACGCCGACGCTCAATGCGGCGCTCGACATTTATGCCAAAGCCTACGGCGCCGCGGTCGAGAAGGATTCCGGCGGCCGCATCAAGGTCGAGATTTATCCGGCGAGCCAGCTCGGCGCGATCCCGCGGCAGATCGAAGGCACGCAGTTCGGCGCGATCCAGTGCGCCATCATCCCGCCGGAGTTCTTCGTCGGCGTCGACGAGCGTTTCGAGGTGCTGGCGGCGCCGGGCCTCGTGACCTCCGCCGCCCAGGGCCATCGCGTTGCCGCCGATCCGGCGGTGCAGAAATTCTACCTCGCGCTCGGCGCCGAGAAAGGGCTGCACGGCGTCGCCGTCGCCTATGCCGAGCCTTCGGAGGTGGTCGCCAAGAACGCGATCCGCCATCTGGCCGATTTCAAGGGCAAGAAAATCCGGATTTTTGCCTCCGAGTTCCAGTCGGCGTCGTTCAAGCGGCTCGGCGCGACGCCGGTCGCCATGTCGCCCAGCGACGTGATGACGGCGCTCCAGCAAGGCTCGCTCGACGCCTCGGTCGCCGGCGTCGAATTGCTCAGCGGCCTGCATTTCTACGACGCCGCCAAATACATCACCATGACCAACCACGCCGCCATCTTCTATCTGGTCGAGCTCAGCAAGAAATGGTTCGATACGCTGCCGCCCGATCTGCAGCAGATCGTCGAGAAAGATGCCGCCGGCACTGTCGCCAGCTTTCAATCGCGCGCCAACGATATCGACAGCGCGGCGGCCAAGGTCTGGACCGATGCCGGTGGCGAATTGATCAGCTTGCCGGCCGACGAGCAGACGGAATTGCTGAAGATGCTGTCCAGCGTCGGCGCCGATATTTCGAAGGAGAAGCCAGCGCTGGCCGAGGCTTATAAGATCGTGAGCGACGCCGCGCAGCGCAGTCAGTAGGCGCGCGGACGTAGCTTTGAACTGGGACGCTGTTTCCCTGGCGGTCAAAGTGCAATAGTATTTCCAGGAAACACCGCGACCGCGTCAGCGAGGACATCATGGCGAAATACCTGCTCGTAAGCTTCAAGACCTGCCCGTGGGTGCAGCGCGCGGCAATCGTGCTGCGCGAGAAAAACATCCCGTTCGAGTTCCGCCACATCGAGCCGGACAATCGTCCCGACTGGTTCCTCGCTATTTCGCCGCACAAGAAAGTGCCGGTGCTGCGCGTCGACGACGCGGTGTCGCTGTTTGAGTCGAATGCGATCGCCGAATATCTCGATGAGACGATCGCGCCACGGCTGCATCCCGACGATCCGGTGCTGCGCGCCATCAACCGCGCCTGGACCGATTTTGTGCCGACCTTTGCGAGCGCGGTGACGGCGACCGGCTATGCCGAGGACGAGGCCGCCTACAAGGCCGCGGCCGAGAAAATCCCGTTGCCGTTCGAGCGGCTCGAACGGGCGCTGGAGAAGCAAGGCGCGGGGCCGTTCTTCAACGGCGCCAAATATTCGCTGGTCGACGCCGCCTATGCGCCGTTCCTGCAGCGCTATGTGTTCCTCGATCGCGTCAAACCGCTCGGTACAATCGAGAAATTCCCGCGGCTCAAAACCTGGACCGACACGCTGATGGCGCGGCCCTCGACCCATTCCTTCCCGGAAGCCGAATTCGAGGCGCTCTACCGGGCCAACCTGAAGCGCCGCAAGGTGTGGGCGTCGCAATTCATCGCCGACCCGGCGATGGCGGCGGAGTAGCGGGGCGTTGGTCTTCCGACTGCCGCAGTTTTTCTGCTTCGGCGAGCAAGCGTTTTAGTATCGCGCGCTGGTTCTCGTCGGTCTCTTTCGCAAGCAGCTCGTAAAAGTACTCCACGTCGCGTTGTGCAGTGATTTTGTCGACCATGGCCTGCACTCGAATGAGGCGTCGCCCCGGCTGCTGCCGCGAATTTAACGCGCGGAAGCTGAATTAGTCCAGCCAGCGGAGGGCGGCGGCGGCACCCGTTATCGCGAAACGCCGCCCTTCATGAGCCTGCGCGCCAACAGTCCGGCAGCGACGAAACAGAGTGTGCCAGCCGCCGCCAGAATAAACGGCACCGTTATGATCGTCGTATCTTCTTCGGTCGACGGCCAGTTTACCGCCACTTCATGCGCGCCGATCAGGCCCGCAAAGCCCAAGGCAATGAGCAGATAGATCATGCGCTGCTTGGTTTTGACGTCTTGCGGCGTCATGGTGGCGTTCTCAGTTGTCGCCCAGCCCTAACACGTCCGCCATCGAATAAAGCCCGGGCTTCTTGCCGCGCGCCCACAGCGCCGCGTGCAACGCGCCGCGGGCGAAAATCAAACGGTCCTCGGCGCGGTGGGTGAGCTCGACGCGTTCGGCCGGGCCGGCGAAGATCACGCTGTGCTCGCCGACCACGGTGCCGCCGCGCAGCGACGCGAAGCCGATATCGCCGGTCTTACGCGCGCCGGTCATGCCGTCGCGGCCGCGCGCCGAATGTTGCGCCAGATCGATGCCGCGGCCTTCGGCTGCCGCGCGGCCGAGCAGCAGCGCGGTGCCGGACGGCGCGTCGATCTTCTTGTTGTGATGCATCTCGAAGATTTCGATGTCGTAGTCGTCGTTGAGCGTTTGCGCCACGCGCTTGACCAAGGCCGCGAGCAGATTGACGCCGAGACTCATATTGCCGGATTTTACGATGGTCGCGCGCTTGCCCGCTTGCGCAATCACCGCTTCCTCTGCGGCGGAATGGCCGGTGGTGCCGATGACGTGCACGAGGCCGGCGGCGGCAGTCAGTTCGGCAAAGGCCAGCGTCGTACCGGGAATGGTGAACTCGATCAAGCCGTCGGCCTGCTTGAGCAACGGCGCGACATCGCTCGCCACCTTGATGCCGTTCGGCCCGAGGCCGGCAAGCTCGCCGGCATCGCGGCCGATCGCGGCGGAGCCCGGCGCGTCGACGGCGCCGGCCAGCGCCAAACCCTTCGTCGCGGCAATCGCCTGGATCAACGTGCGCCCCATGCGACCGCCGGCGCCCGCAATCACCACCCGCATGTCGGCCATGGATTTCTCTCCGGTTTCGGGCGGTATAGCCGTTTTTCCTCCCCTTGAAAGGGGGAGGGATTTAGGCCGGCGCTAAAACTTCGGGCCGCCGTAGCCTTCGACCACGACGAGGTCGAATTCGGCCTTGCCGTCACGCAGCTTCTTTGCCGCCTGATAGCCGGCGGAGCGATAGCAGGCGAGCGCCACATCGTAGCTCGGAAATTCCAACACTACGGTGCGGCTGCGTGATTTGCCCTCCGGCGTTTCCTGCTTGCCGCCGCGGACCAGATAGCGTCCACCGAACACGCCAAAAGGCGCCTGGTCGGCCACCATGTAGGGCTTGTAGCCCTCGGCATCCGTCACATCGATGTGGCCGATCCAATAGCCTTTGTTGGCCGCGGCCGCGGGCGGCGAGCCTGAAGCCTGAGGCTGCGGACCGTCGTAACCTTCGACGATGAGGAAATCGATTTGCGAATGCGGCAGGCGCAGCGGCTGGGCGCGCTGATATTCCGGCGAGTGGTAGCAGGCGAGCGCCGTCGCGTAGTCGGGGAATTCGCGCAGCACATTGCGCGAGCGGGCGCGGCCTTCGACCACTTCCGATTTGCCGCCGCGCACCAGCGCGGTGCCGCGATATTTTTCATGGGCCGGCGGCGTCGCCGCCATGTAGGCCTTATAGCCTTCCGGATCGCTGACATCGATCTGCGGAATCCAATAGCCCTTGGGCATGGCGTGCTCCCTCGAAGGATGGCGGCAAAAAATTACGGCTGCGGGCCGTCGTAGCCTTCGATGATGACGATGTCGGCAATCGCGTGCGGCTGCCGCACCTTGATGTTCGCCTGGTATTCCGGCGAGCGATAGCAGGCCAGCGCCGCGGCATAGTCGGGAAACTCGATGACGACGTTGCGCGAGCGGCTTGCGCCTTCCGGATTTTCGAATTTTCCGCCGCGCACCACGAAGCGGCCGCCGAATGTCTTGAAGATCGCCGGATTGGCCGCCGCATAGGCCTTGTAGCCGTCGTCATTGTGCACGTCGACGTGAGCGATCCAGTAGCCTTTCGCCATGTGTCGTCTCCCTTTTCAGTTTTTTGCGAGTGCAATCTCCGCGACGATCGCAAGCGCTGCGGCTTTGGGATCGGCCGCGGCCAGGATCGGCCGGCCGACCACGAGATAATCGGCGCCGGCGGCAATCGCCTTAGCCGGCGTCATGATGCGTTTCTGGTCGCCGGCTTCGGCGCCGGCCGGCCGGATGCCCGGCGTCACCAGCGCCATTTTCGCGCCGACGATGTCACGAATCTTTGCCGCCTCCTCAGCCGAGCAAACGACGCCGTCGACGCCGATGTCGCGCGCCTGCGCGGCGCGCTCGGCGACCAGCTCCGGCACGGTGGCGTGGTAGCCGGCCGCGGCGAGATCGGCGTCGTCATAGGACGTCAGCACGGTGACGGCGAGAATGCGCAAATTCCCCTCACGCGCATCGACCGCGGCTTTCATGGTCTGCGGATAGGCGTGCACGGTGACGAAGCTCGCGCCGCTCTTCGCCACGCTCTTGACGCCCTGCGCCACGGTGTTGCCGATGTCGTGGAGTTTCAGATCGAGAAAGACGCGCTTGCCGGAATCAATCAGGGTGGCCACATAGCCAAGCCCGCCGGCATAAGCGAGCTGATAGCCGATCTTGTAGAACGACACCGCGTCGCCGAGTTTTGCCACCATGGCCCGCGCCGCCTCGACCGAAGACAGGTCGAGCGCGACGATCAGACGCTCGCGAGGCTCCATCGGCATCGACCGATCCCTTGACGTTGTCACGACAGCACGCCCGCCAGCTCGACCAACCGGCGCGCCGCCGCTTTGAGAGCGGCGGCAAGAGCTTCATCCTTCAGATTGTCCATGTCGTCAAACGCCTGATCGGCGCGCGGCACCGCAATCTGTTCCGGAATCACCAGGGCGCCGCAGCCGAGCTCGAGGATCTGCCGTAGCGCCATGAGCGAACGCATGCCGCCGCCGGAGCCGCTCGACGCCGCGCCGATGGCGAACACGCGGCTCTTGAAGGCCGTGTAGTTCGCCTCGCCGCGGTCGCGCCCGCGGGAAATCCAGTCGATGGTGTTTTTCAACAGCGGCGTCACCGACGCGCTGTATTCCGGGCTGGTGATGAAAACGCCCTGGTGCGCCATCACCATGCGCTTGAGCTGCGCCGCCGCGGCAGGCAGCCCGGAATCGGCGGCGAGGTCGGCGTCGAACAGCGGCAGCGGATAATCCGCCAGCGAGATGCGCGTCACCTCGGCCTCGGCCAGCACCAGCTCCTTGGTCGCCAACGCGGCAAGCCTCGCATTGTGCGAGCCGGTGCGCAGCGAGCCGGGAATGACAAGAATCTTCGGAGCAGACATGACGACCGGAGTTGGGACAACGGAGGACGGACGACGGAGGACAGATTAGCAATGTTCCGTCGTCTGTTGTCCGCCTTCCGTCGTCAGGCTTTCCGATACACCCAGACTCGCGCCGGCGGCAGGTTCATCCAAATCCGTTTGGAGGCTTCCACCGTGAAACCGCCGAGCCGCTTCGGCAGCGGCGACGCGACCGAGTAGGTGAATTGCACGAACGGCGCGCCGGGGACCATCAGGTCGAAGGCATCACGAATAAGCCGCCAGCGCATCCTGATCGGCTTGGTGACCAGCGGCAGGCCGGAGACGACGGCGGCGGCGGGTTGGACGAGCAGCGTTTCGAGCAGCCGGCGCATGCTATAGGCGTCGCCCTGCACCAAGGTGGCCTCGGGATAGCGCTTCTGCAAAATCCGGCAGAACGACGGATTGAATTCGACCAGCACCAGGCGCGCCGGATCGACGCCGGCTTCGACCAGCGCCTCGGTGACCGGCCCAGTGCCCGGGCCGAGCTCGACCACCGGCCCGGTGCTATTCGGGTCGACATAGCCGGCCATGACGCGGGCGAGAATTTTTCCCGACGGCGTCACCGCGCCGATCGATAGCGGCCGTTCGATCCAGGAGCGGATGAAGCGCACCTCGTCGTCGAGCCGGATGCCCCGCTTCTGCTCGAACTGCCGGACCTGGGCTTCGATTTTCTTGCCGATGCTGTCGCGCTTTTGCTCGAACAGCCGGATCTGGCGCTCAATCTTGCGCTCGATAATGTTCTTCCTGAGCTCAAGGAGACGAATCTGCCGTCCGATCTGGTGTTCAAACTTCTGTAGTGCCGGCAACGGCATGGCGCCCCACGCGACAAAATCTTGACGTTTTTAAAACATCCGGGCGCCAAAGACCAGCCGCCCTGGCATCAACGCCCGACCCGGCAAAAGGCTCATTCGGAATTGGCGCGGGAGCCGAGTGCGTCGATGAACTCCTTGACCCTGCCCAGGAATCCCGTGGATTCCGGCTGCGTCGAGGACGACGATAATTTGTCGAACTCGGCCAACAGCTCGCGCTGCTTCTTGGTCAGGTTCTGCGGGGTTTCGACCAGGATTTGCACGTACATGTCGCCGCTTTGCCGGGCGCGCAGCACCGGCATGCCCTTGCCGGAAAGCCGGAAGCGCTGGCCCGATTGCGTGCCGCCCGGGACCTTCACCCGGGTCTTGCCGCCGTCGATGGTCGGCACCTCGAACTCGCCGCCCACCGCCGCCGTCACCATGGAAACCGGCACCCGGCAATGCAGGTCGGCGCCTTCGCGCTGAAAGAACGGATGGGAGCCGATCGACAGGAAGATATAGAGATCGCCCGGCGGCCCGCCGCGCACACCGGCTTCGCCTTCGCTGGCGAGGCGAATGCGCGTGCCGTCCTCGACGCCGGCCGGGATGTTGACCGACAAAGTGCGCTCGCGCGTGACCCGGCCGGAGCCTGAGCACGACGCACAAGGACTGTCGATCGATTGGCCGCGGCCCTGGCAATTGGGACAGGTGCGCTCCAGCGTGAAGAAGCCCTGGGCGTGGCGGACTTTGCCCTGGCCACCGCACATCTGGCAGGTTTTGGGTTTTGTGCCGGCCTTGGCGCCGGAGCCGGAGCAGGCCTCGCAGGTGACCGAGGTCGGAATGCGGATTTGCGCAGCCTTGCCCACGTAAGCGTCCTGCAGCGAGATCTCCATGTTGTAGCGCAGGTCGGCGCCGCGCTCGCGCCCGCCGCCACGGCCGCGACGGCCGCCGCCGCCCATGCCGAACAGGTCGTCGAAAATGTCGGAGAACGTGGTGGCAAATTCGGCGCCGAAGCCGGCCGCGGCCCCGCCGCCCATGCCGTGCTCGAACGCGGCGTGGCCGTAACGGTCATAGGCCGCGCGTTTGTCGGGGTCTTTGAGGACCTCGTAGGCTTCGTTGATTTCCTTGAAGCGATGCTCGGCGCCCTGATCGCCGGGATTGCGATCCGGGTGGCACACCATCGCCTGCTTGCGGAAGGCAGCTTTGATGTCACCGTCGCTTGCGGTGCGCTCGACTGAGAGCGATTCGTAGTAGCAGCGCTTGGCCATCATTCCGTCCCTGATGATGTCCAATCATTCCTAGACAAAAAATCGGTTAAAAAAAATACGCACCCCCGTCTTGCGGGCGGGGGTGCTGATTTGCAGGTTCGCAGCGGCATCGAACGATCCGGTCCGATCAGGCCGATTTCTTGTTCTTCTTGTCGTCGTCGACCTCGGTGAACTCGGCGTCGACGACGTCGTCCTTCGGAGCTTCGGCCGAAGCGCCGCCGTCGGGACCGCCGGGGCCGCCAGGCTGCTGCTCGGCGGCTTGCTTGTACATCGCCTCGCCGAGTTTCATCGAAGCCTGTTGCAGCACGTTGGCCTTGGTGGTGATCGCCTCGGCATCGCTGCCCTTCAAGGCTTCCTTGAGGTCGGCCAAGGCGGTCTCGATAGCGCGCCGCTCGGCCTCGCCGACCTTCGCGCCATGCTCGGCCAAGGTCTTCTCGGTCATGTGGACCAGAGCCTCGGCGTGGTTCTTGGCCTCGACCTCGGCCTTGCGTTTCTTGTCGTCCTCGGCGTGAGCCTCGGCGTCCTTGACCATCTTGTCGATGTCCGCCTCGCTCAAGCCGCCCGAGGCCTGGATGCGGATCTGCTGCTCCTTGCCGGTGCCCTTGTCCTTGGCCGAGACGTTGACGATACCGTTGGCGTCGATGTCGAACGTGACCTCGATCTGCGGCACGCCACGCGGCGCCGGCGGAATGCCGATGAGATCGAACTGGCCGAGAATCTTGTTGTCGGCCGCCATCTCGCGCTCGCCCTGGAACACGCGAATCGTCACCGCGGTCTGGCCGTCTTCCGCCGTGGAGAACGTCTGGCTTTTCTTGGTCGGGATCGTGGTGTTACGGTCGATCAGCCGGGTGAACACGCCGCCCAGCGTCTCGATGCCGAGCGACAGCGGGGTGACGTCGAGCAACAGCACGTCCTTGACGTCGCCTTGCAGCACGCCGGCCTGGATCGCTGCGCCGATCGCGACGACTTCATCGGGATTGACGCCCTTGTGCGGCTCCTTGCCGAACAATTGCTTCACGACCTCTTGCACTTTCGGCATGCGGGTCATGCCGCCGACCAGGACCACTTCGTTGATCTCGGCTGCGCTGAGACCGGCGTCTTTGATGGCCTGCCGGCAAGGTTCAATTGTCTTCTGCACCAGGTCGTCGACCAGCGCCTCGAACTTGGCGCGGGTGAGCTTCATGGTCAGATGCTTCGGCCCCGCGGCGTCCGCCGTGATGAACGGCAGATTGATCTCGGTCTGGGTCGTCGACGACAGCTCGATCTTGGCTTTTTCCGCTGACTCTTTGAGCCGCTGCAACGCCAGCTTGTCGCGGCGCAGATCGATGCCCTGCTCTTTCTGGAATTCGTCGGCCAGGTAGTTGACCAGCCTCATGTCGAAATCTTCGCCGCCGAGGAAGGTGTCGCCGTTGGTCGACTTCACCTCGAACACGCCGTCGCCGATTTCGAGAATGGAAATATCGAACGTGCCGCCGCCGAGGTCGTAGACCGCGATGGTGCCGGTCTTGGTCTTGTCGAGGCCGTAGGCGAGCGCGGCTGCCGTCGGCTCGTTGATGATGCGCAATACTTCGAGGCCGGCGATCTTGCCGGCGTCCTTGGTGGCCTGGCGCTGCGCATCGTTGAAATAGGCCGGAACGGTGATGACCGCCTGGTCGACCTTGGCGCCGAGATAGGATTCCGCGGTCTCCTTCATCTTCTGCAAGATGAATGCGGAAATCTGCGACGGCGAATAGCTCTTGCCCTCGATCTCGACCCAGGCGTCGCCATTGGAGGCGCGCGAAATCTTGTAGGGAACGAGCTTCTTGTCCTTCTCCACCATCGGGTCGTCGTAGCGACGGCCGATCAGGCGTTTGACGGCAAAAATGGTGCGTTCGGGATTGGTGACGGCCTGGCGTTTGGCCGGCTGGCCGACGAGCCGTTCGCCCTCGTCGGTGAAAGCTACGATGGATGGCGTGGTGCGCATCCCCTCCGCGTTCTCGATGACCTTCGGCGTCTTGCCTTCCATGACGGCGACGCAGGAATTCGTGGTCCCGAGATCGATACCGATGACCTTGCCCATGGTCCTAAATCCTCTCTCTTGCGGCAGGTCGGGGCAGGCCCGAAAGGCGCCCTTGGTCCGACCCCCTTATTCAACTCTAAATCGTCCCGGGCGCAGTCCAAGACTGAAGACCGCTGCCGCGAGCCGATTTCCCTTGGCTCATATAGGAGGGCGGTATCGGGCCGCAAGACAGTATGAGCGATTGGGTTATTGCGCGATCGGCCAAATGATCGGCCCAAGGATCGACCCAAGGATTGGCCAAACGATCGGCCCGGTCGCGGCAACGGGTGCCGCAGCGGATTGAGGGTCTTTTAACGGTGTCGCGCCGCGCCACGAATTCGCACCCTCGCGCTAGCCCGGCATTAAGAAAAGCCTGCCACGGATGACGCGGGTAACGGGGACAATGGGCCGA
>DATHHM010000289.1:0-12500 GCA_035317145.1 Xanthobacteraceae bacterium
GCAAGATCGCTCTGGCCGATCTTCTGGCGGATGACGATGCGGCCGGAGCCGACGTCCTGGCCGAAATCATGCGCCAGTTCGAGCAGCGTGCAGGCGACCCGGCCGCGCAGCGGCAGGAAGCTTCCGGCCGCGATGACGGCGTCCGTTTCCCGCAGCCGTGTGGCGATCAGCGTCACCAGCGATTTATAGACCTCGGGATGTTTGCCGGCGAAATCCTCGAATGCGGCGCGGCTGATGAAGCTCAGTTGCGCATCGCGCACGGCGACCACCGACGCCGAACGCGGCAAGCCGTCGATGATCGACAGTTCGCCGACAATGGCGGTGGGGCCGAGAAAGGCCAGAATCCGCTCGTTGCCGGAGCGCGACAGCATGGTGACCTTGAGCAGTCCCGCGTCGACGCGATAGCAGCCGTCGCCGACATCGCCGGCCATGAACAGCACTTCGTCGGCAGCGAGCTTTACCGGCGTCGCCGCGTTGAACAGGTTCACCGAGAGATGACCGGGCAAGCCCGAAAGCAGGCTCGGACTGGTTGGACTGGGAGGGTTCGGCGCCATGACGCCCATCGCTCAATGGCTCGGGACGGCGTCCCGGCTGCCAAGCGGACCATGCGGCAGATTTAGCCAAAGGAAAAGCCCGCCCGGAGGGGTATCCGGGCGGGCTTGTTGACCCTGTCGGGGGGTCGTCCGGGGTGAATGGGGGACCGAGTTTCACCCCTCTCTAAGGGCGGGTCTTGGGGGTACAAGGCCGCGCCCGAACTGGAGGTGAGCCCACCATAGCGTTCCCGGGGGATTGCGAAGTGACCGGGGTCACAAAACGGCGCTTTTTTTAAACTGTTGATTTACCGTCTTTTTTAGCCTCGCGGCGGTCATCCTGGGCCGGTTTCACGCACCTCGACGCCGGCGCGCTGTTCGATCGGCTTGATGATTTCGGTGATGTCCTTGTCCGGACCGAGCTCATCGCAAGTAAGCTTGAGCAGCGCCGCGACCGCCTCGATCACGTTGATCGGCACGCCGAGCGCTTTGGCCTCGGAGACGAAGAGATCGACGTCCTTTTTCATCAGGCCGGCCGTAAAACCCTGATTGAAGGTGCGGGGCAGGACGACGTCGGGAAATTTCTGTTCGGTCGCGGTGCTGCGCCCGGAGCTGGCATTGATCACGTCGAGCATGATGCGCGGATTGAGGCCGGCCTTCACACCCATCACCATGGATTCGGATGTTGCCGCAGTGCCGGCGGCGGACAGCACGTTGTTGCAGAGCTTCATGGTCTGCCCGGCGCCCGACCGCTCGCTGATGAAAAAGAATTTGCCGATCACCTTGAGCGCCGGCTCGACCGCTTCGACGTCGGCGCGCGGCCCCGATGCCATGACGGCGACGGTGCCCTTCGCCGCGCCGCGGACGCCGCCAGAGACCGGGGCGTCGATCTGCACGATGTTTTTTGCCGCGAGCAATTTGAAGATGCGCTGCGCCATCACCGAGCCGGTGGTCGAGAGATCGACGAAGCGGCGCACCTTCTTGCCTTCGATCACGCCGTCCGGACCGGTCGCTACTTTGAGCACAATGTCTGGCGTCGGCAGGCTCACCATCACGGTTTCGGCCAGGTCGGCGACTTCCTTCGGCGAGCGCGCCGCGATGCCGCCGAGCGCCGCGATATCGCCGATCGCCTCCTGGCGGGTGTCGTAAACGATGACCTTGTGCCCGGCTTCGACCAGCCGCCGCGCCATGTGGGCGCCCATATTGCCGAGACCGATGAAGCCGATGTCCATGGAGTTTCTCCCTTGATTTCTCTTCCCCTCCCCCTTGTGGGGAGGGGCAGGGGTGGGGGTCGATAGGTTTTGCGCAGGCGTCAACGCCGCGTTTTTACCTCCCGACCCCCCACCCTACCCTCCCCCACAAGGGGGGAGGGAAAATTCCGCGCGCACCTTCGCCGTGTGCTCGCCGATGGCCGGTACCGGACCGTATTGCTTCATCGCGCTTTTCTGTTCCGCGGGCGCCGGATAGGACACCGGCCCGCTCGGCGTGCCGATGGTGATGCGGCGCAGGTGCGGATGGCGTGCCAGCTCGGCGGGTGTGTTGACGCGGGCAAAGGCGATGTCGACGGCGGCGAGCTTCTGCTCAAGCGCATCGGCGCCGAGCGTGGCGAACACGGTCGCGACCTTGCCGTCGGTCTGGGCGCGGCGTTTGACGCGTTCGACATTGGTGGCGAAATCGGGATCGGTGGCGAGCGCGGCATCGCCCAAAACTTTTTCCGCCAGCACGCGCCACTCGCGATCGCTCTGGATGGAGATCAGGATATCGATGCCGTCGCGGCTCTTGAACGCGCCGTAGGGCGAGATCGAGGTGTGGGCGAGGCCCATGCGCTTCGGTGGTTCGCCGGCTTCCTGCTGCAGCAGCGGCACTGTCATCCAATCCGCCATGGCGTCGAACATGGAGATCGAGAGCTCGGCGCCAACGCCGGTACGCTGCCGCGCGATCAAAGCTTCGAGGATCGCCTGCTGGGCATACATTCCGGAGCCGACATCGACGACGGACACGCCGACGCGCGCCGGCTCGGTCGTGCCGGTGATCGAGGCGAGGCCCGACTCCGCCTGGATCAGCATGTCATAGGCCTTGCGCATGGCGTGCGGCCCGCTCTCGCCGTAGCCGGTGATCGAGCAGCAGATCAGCCGCGGATGCTTGCGGCGTAATTCTGCCATCGGGAATCCGAGTTTTGCCACCGCGCCGGGTTTCAGGTTCTGCACGAACACGTCGGCCCGCGCGAGCATGGCGGCCAGCAGCGCCTTGTCCTGGGTTAGCGTGAGATCGAGTACGACCGATTCCTTGCCGCGATTGAGCCAGACGAAATAGCTGCACTCGCCGTGCACCAGCGCGTCGTAGCCGCGGGCGAAGTCGCCCTCGGGCCGCTCGATCTTGATGACGCGGGCGCCGGCGTCGGCCAGGCGGCTCGTACACATCGGCGCTGCGACCGCTTGTTCGAGCGAGACGACGAGGAGGCCGGAAAGGGGAAGGGCGCTGCTCAATACGACCTCGGCAAGCCGAGCACATGCTCGGCGACGTAGGACAGCACCAGATTGGTCGAGATCGGCGCCACGGTGTAGAGCCGGGTCTCGCGGAATTTGCGCTCGATGTCGAATTCTTCGGCGAAGCCGAAGCCGCCGTGGGTCTGTACGCACATGTCGGCCGCGGCCCAGGACGCTTCGGCGGCGAGATGCTTGGCCATGTTGGCCTCGGCGCCGCAATCCTTGCCGGCTTCGTAGAGCGCCGCCGCTTCGCGCACCATCAGTTCGGCGGCGCGCATGTTGATATAGGCCCGGGCGATGGGAAACTGCACGCCCTGGTTCTTGCCGATCGGCCGGCCGAACACTTCGCGCTCGCCCGCATAGGCGGTGGCCTTCCGGATGAACCATTTGGCGTCGCCGATGCATTCGGCGGCGATCAGGATGCGCTCGGCGTTCATGCCCGTGAGGATGTAGCGAAAACCTTCGCCCTCGACGCCGATGAGATTCTCAGCCGGCACGCGCATGTTTTCGAAGAACACCTCGGTGGTGGCGTGATTCATCATGGTGCGGATCGGACGGATGGTCAGGCCCTTGCCTTTGACCTCGCGCATATCGACCAGAAAAACGGACAGGCCTTCGGTGCGCTTCTTGATCTGTTCGCGCGGCGTGGTGCGGGCGAGCAGCAGCATGAGATCGGAGTGCTCGGCGCGCGACGTCCAGATTTTCTGGCCGTTGACCACATAGCTGTCGTTGCCGCCGCGCGTCGCGGTGGTGCGCAGGCTCAGCGTGTCGGTGCCGGAACTCGGCTCGGTGACGCCGAAAGCTTGCAGGCGAAGCTCGCCGCGCGCGATGCCCGGCAGATAGCGCGCTTTCTGCTCGGCGCTGCCGTGGCGGAGCACCGTGCCCATCGTATACATCTGCGCATGGCAGGCGGCGCCGTTGCAGCCCGACGCCTGGATCTCTTCCATGATGGCGACGGCGGCGCTCATGGTCAGCCCACTGCCGCCGTATTCTTCGGGGATCAACGCGGCGAGAAAGCCGGCCTTGGTCAAGGCGGCGACGAACTTTTCCGGATAAGCGCGCTCGCGGTCGAGCGCCCGCCAATATTCGCCGGGAAATCCGGCGCACAGCGCGCGCACCGCCTCGCGGATCGGGGCGAGGTCGGCGCTTTCGCTCACGGCTTCACCTCGGCGCGGCCGTTGTTGACGGCGACGACGTCGCGCTCGACGACTTTGGCGCGGAAGCTGACCACGGCGCCGTCGCGCCACATCTCGGTGCGCAGCGTCTCGCCGGGAAATACGGGCGCGGAAAAGCGGCAGGCGAACGACGCGAGCTTGCTTGGGTCGTAGTTGCAGAAAGTCTTCAGCACGGCGTGGCCGGAGATGCCGAAATTGCCCAGCCCGTGCATGATCGGCCGCGGATAGCCGGCTTGCTTGGCGAAGGCCGGCTCGGCATGGAGCGGGTTGCGGTCGCCGCTCAGCCGATAGATCAGCGCCGCTTCCGGGCGTGTGCCGAGATCGCACACGGCGTCCGGCGCGCGCGTGGGAACCGGATGCGGCTCCGGCGCCTGCCGCGGCGGCCCGCCAAAACCGCCGTCGGCGCGGCAGAACGTGGTCTGCGTGACAGTCGCGATCAAATCGCCGGTGGCCTTGTCGCTCACCTTGCGCTCGCTGAAAACCAGCGCGCCTTTGCCGGCGCCCTTGTCAATCACCTCGACGATGCGCTGGCGGCCGATGACGGTGCCTTGGCCGGCAAGTGGCTTATGCAGAATGACTCCCTGTTCGCCGTTGACGATCTTGACCCAGTCGATGCCGGTGTCGCGGTCGCGCGCCCAGAAACCGACATAGCCGAGCACGGCCGCCATGGTCGGCAGCACTTTGAGATTTTTCTCATAGACGAACGGCAATTCGTCCTCGTTCATCGGATCATGGCCGAGGCCTATGCCGAGCGCATAGAGCATGCAGTCCTTCGACGTATAGGTCTGCTCCGCCGGCGGGATGTCGAGCGCCATCAGTTTTTCATAGACGATGGTCATCACACCGGATCCCAAGAAAACACGTCGCCCGAGCGGTCGAGCGGCGTGAACGAGGCCGCGAACGCGCCCTTGAGCTGGGCGGCGAGCTTTTCCGGCGTCCAGCCGTCGGAACGGTGCAGCGTGCGGATCGGCCGGTTCTGATTGAACAGATAGATCTCGTTATTTCGCGCCGAGAGAATTTGTCCGCTGATGCCGTCGGCTTTATCGGAGGCGAGATAAACGACCAGCGGCGCAACTTTTTCCGGCGTCATGTCGCGCAGCCGGGCGACGCGGATTTTTTCCTCTTCGGTCTCGGTCGGGATTGAATCGATCATCCGCGTCCAGGCAAACGGCGCGACGCAGTTCGAGCGCACGTTGAACCGCGCCATGTCGAGCGCGATGCCGCGCGACAGCCCGACGATGGCGAGTTTTGCCGCCATGTAATTGGCCTGGCCGAAATTGCCAACCAAACCCGAGGTCGAGGTCATGTGCACGTAGGCGCCGGAATTCTGCTCGCGGAAATGGGTAGCGCAGGCGCGGCTCATGTTGAAGCTGCCGTGCAGATGCACCGCGATGACGTCCGACCAGTCGGACCAGCTCATGCGGTGAAAGATGCGGTCGCGCAAAATGCCGGCATTGTTGACCAGGATGTCGACCCTGCCGAAGGCGTCGAGCGCGGCCTTGACGATCTTGTCGCCGTTGCCCGGCTCGCTGATCGACAATGTCGAGGCGATCGCTTCGCCGCCGGCCTTTTTGATTTCCTGCACGACGTCCTGCGCCGGGCCGGCGTCGGTGCCGGCGCCGTCGAGGCTGGCGCCGATATCGCAGACCACGACCTTGGCGCCTTCCTGCGCCATCAACAGCGCGATGCCGCGGCCGATGCCTCGGGCGGCACCGGTGACGATGGCGACTTTTCCGGCAACGATATCTGGCATCGCTCTATTTCCCCCACACCTCTTGGACGACTTCGCCGATCATCCGCAGCTTCGCCCACTGGTCCTCTTCGGCGAGAGTATTCCCTTCCTCGGTCGAGGCGAAGCCGCATTGCGGCGACAGACAAAGCTGTTCGAGATCGGTGAACCTAGCGGCGTCCTCGATGCGCCGCTTGATGGCGTCCTTGGACTCCAAGGAGCCGGTCTTGGTCGTCACCAGTCCGAGCACCACGAAGCGGTCCTTTTTCAGGCGCTTGAGCGGCTCAAAACCGCCGGCGCGGTCGGTGTCGTATTCCATGAAATAGCCGTGCACCTTGATCTTGTCGAACAGCACTTCCTGCTCGGCCTCGTAGCCGCCGGTGCCCATGAAGGTCGATTTGTAGTTGCCGCGGCACAAATGCATAGTCACCGTCATGTCCGACGGAATGTCAGACATCGCGATGTTGATGAGCTCGCCGTAGAGCGGGCCGAGCGCTTCGGGATCGTCGCCGCGATCCTTCATCTGCTGGCGATATTTCGGATCGCACAGCATGGCGATGAATACCTCGTCGAGCTGCAAGTAGCGGCAGCCGGCATCGGCAAAAGCGCGCACGGCCTTTTCGTACGCTTGGCCGAGATCGGCGAACATCGTGTCGAGCTTGGGATAGACCGTCTTGTCGATCGGCGTGCCGACCGGACGGCCGTACAGCGCCGACGGCGCCGGAATCGTTATCTTTGGCGTACGCTTGGTGTGCGCCTGGACGAATTTGAAATGCTCGATCATCGGATGGCCGGAGAATCCGATCTTGCCGGTGACCTTGGTGCCTTCGTTGCGCGTCCGCGTCGCGGCGAAGGCGATGCCGGTTTCCATGACGGTCTTCTCGACGCCGTCGAGGCCCCAGAGGAAATCGAGGTGCCACCAGGAGCGGCGGAATTCGCCGTCGGTGATTGATTGCAGGCCGGCCGCTTCCTGTTTCTTGATGACGTCCTTGATCTCGCGGTCTTCCACCGCTTTCAGTTCGTCCGCCGTGATCTCGCCCTTGGCGTGGCGCTCGCGCGCTTGCTTCAGCGCTGCGGGCCGCAGCAGGCTGCCGACGTGATCGGCGCGGAACGGCGGTTTGGTTCGTTGCATGACGTTACTCTTCCTTAGCCCCACACTTCGTCGGCGATCTCGACGATCATCCGCAGCTTCGCCCATTCCTCCTCTTCGGCAAGCACGTTGCCTTCCTCGGTCGAGGCGAAGCCGCATTGCGGCGACAGGCAGAGTTGATCGACGTCGATGAATTTCGCCGCCTGCTCGATGCGGCGCTTGATCTCGTCGCGGCTTTCCAGCCGCCCGGATTTGCTGGTGACGAGACCGAGCACGACGGTTTTGCCCTTGGGCACGAAGCGCAACGGCTCGAAACCGCCGGCGCGCTCGGTATCGTATTCCATGAAGTAGCCGTGCACGTTGATCTGGTTGAAGAGAAGCTCAGCCACCGGCTCGTAGCCGCCGCTCGCGACGAAGCTCGAGCGGAAATTGCCGCGGCACAGATGCATGGTGATGGTCATGTCAGGTGGGATCTCGGAGATCGCCGCATTGATCATGCCGGCATAAATGCCCGGCAGCGCCGCCGGATCCTCGCCGCGATCGGTGATCTGCTGGCGTAACGTCGGATCGCACAGATAGGCCAGATTGACCTCGTCGAGCTGCAGATAACGGCAGCCGGCGTCGGCGAAAGCGCGCACCGCCTTGCGATAGGTCTCGCCGAGGTCGCGATAGAAATCGTTCATCGACGGATAGAGCTTTTCCGGCACCACGTCGCGGCCGTAGCGGAAATGCAGCGACGACGGCGACGGAATGGTCAGCTTCGGCGTCTCTTTGGCGTGAGCTTTCAGAAACTTGAAGTGCTCGATCATCGGATGCGGCTTGTAGCCGCCGAGCTTGCCGATGACGCGCAGCAGGATCGGCCGCGGCTGCGGGCCGGTCGCGGCAAATTTTATCTTGCGCTCGCCGGCATAGGATTCGACGTTGTCGAGGTTTTCGAGAAAGTCGTAGTTCCAGGAGATGCGCCGGTACTCGCCGTCGGTCGCCGATTTGAGCCCGATCATCTCCTGCTTGCGGATGACTCCCGCGATCTCGCGATCTTCGATGACCGTAAGCTCGTCGGCGGTGATTTCGTTTCGCGCGCGTTTCTCCCGCGCTTCCTTCAGCGGCGCCGTGCGCAGCAGGCTGCCGACATGGTCGGCGCGGAACGGCGGCTTTACGCGCTGCATCCTCAACCCCACACTTCGTCGGCAAGCTCCACGATCATGCGCAGCTTCGCCCATTGCTCGTCCTCGGCCAGCACGTTGCCTTCCTCGGTCGAGGCGAAGCCGCATTGCGGCGACAGGCAAAGCTGATCGAGCGCGATGTATTTGGTCGCCTCGTCGATGCGGCGCTTGATGTCGTCCTTGTTTTCGAGCTTGCCGAACTTGGAGGTGACGAGCCCGAGCACGACCTGTTTCTTGCCCTTCGGGAAGAAGCGTAGCGGTTCGAACCCTCCCGCTCTTTCACTGTCGTATTCGAGGAAATAGCCGTCGAGGCCGGTATTGCCGAGCAGCTGTTCGGCGACGAACTCGTAGCCACCCGAGGCGATGAAGGTCGAGCGGAAATTGCCGCGGCACGAATGCATCGTAACGGTCATATCCGCCGGCTTGCCGTCAAGCGCGGCATTGGTGAGGCGGGCATAGCGCTTCGGCAGCGCGTCCGGATCGTCGCCACGTTTGGTCGATTGCGCGCGTTCGTTCGGATCGCACATCATCGACCAGGCGGTGTCGTCGAGCTGCAGGTAGCGGCAGCCGGCGTCGTAGAAGGCGCGGATGGCGTTGTGATAGGCCTTGGCGAGATCGTCGAAGAACGGATCGAGGTCGGGATAGACCTCCTTGCTGACCGCGGCGCGGCCCTGGCGGAAATGAAACGTGCTCGGCGCCGGGATCGTCATCTTCGGCGTGACTCGCGCGTGGGCTTTGAGGAACTTGAAATGCTCCAGCATCGGGTGGCCGGAGAAGCCGAGCTTGCCGTCGATCTTGATGCCCTCGGCCTTGGTCTGCACGCCGTGGAACTGGATGGCGTCGGTGGTGTAGAACGTGACGCCGTCGAGACCGCGGAAGAAATCGAAATGCCACCACGAGCGGCGCAGTTCGCCATCGGTGGCGAGTTTCAGGCCGATCTCTTCCTGTTTCTTGATGACCTTCTCGATCTCGCGGTCTTCAATCGCGCGCAATGCGTCGGCCGTGATCTCACCGCGCTCGCGCTTGGCGCGCGCGTCCTTCAGCACGGGCGGTCGCAACAGGCTGCCGACATGGTCGGCGCGGAACGGCGGCGTGGTACGTTGCATAATACTCCTCCCAACTCTTTTAGTTTTTATACGCGCCCGCTTGTCAGGCGCGGTTAACTCTTCTTGAGCACATAGCGGCCGTCGTCGGCCCGGCCGAGATTTTTTGCAGCATAAAGCGCATCGAGCGCGCGCACGATCTCGCGGCCGTCCCTGCTGCCGAGCGACGCCATCAATTCCAAAAAGCTCGCTGGTCCCGCCGCAAGAGTTTCCTCGACCGATTTATATCGTGTGCCTTGCGTCGCGACAGGCGGCGTCGGCACCGAGAATTCCAGCGAATTCGCCTTGCCGAACGGGATCGTGCAGTCGAAGCCGAGTTTTGCGCCGGTGCGGGCGCCGCCGAGCGACGGATCGAGCGGCACCACGCGGAAGCCCGAGCCGACGAGGAGGTCGCGGTCGGCTTGAAAGCGCGTAGCAAAAGCCCAATCGGTCTCGGCGTCGGAGAACACGTCGATGTCGGGGTCGAAGGCGAAAACGTGCTTGGCTTCGGCGTGCGAGCCAAAGATCGCCGCAATGGCGTTCTTGGCATCGCCCGGCACGCGCTGGCGCAGCGAGACGCGCACATTGTACATGCCGCCGCTCGACGGCGTGGCGTAGACGGCGAGCGGCTCGCGCACGGAAGCCATCAGCGCCGCCCAGGCCGCGGTTTCGGTTTTCATCGCGGAGAGCTGCGCGGTGTCGGTGCGCGCCAGCGCGCGGCCGCCGATGGTGAGCGTCTGGAACAGCGCATCCTCGCGGTGCGTGATCGCGGTGATGTGCAGAACCGGGTTGCGCTTCACCACGCCGTAATAGCCCACGTACTCACCAAAAGGCCCTTCGGGCTCGACGTGCCCGGCCGGATCGAGCACGCCCTCGATGACATATTCGGCGTCGGCCGGCACATAGATGTCGCTGGTGACGCATTTCACCACCGGCACCGGCTGGCCGCGTAGGCCGCCGATGATGTCGAGCTCGTCGACGTTGGGCAGCGCCGCCATGGCGGCGAGAAAATCCGCCGGATGCGAGCCGACCGCATAGGCTACCGGCACAGGCTCCTTGCGCGCAGCGGCTTCGAGATAAATGGCGCGCATGTCGCTCGGTGCGATCAGGTCGACGCCGGCCTGGCGCGGTCCGCGCAACATGATGCGGCGGCAGCCGACATTGGTGAAGCCGGTGCCGGGAAACAGTGCATAGTCGATGCCGGCGGAAATGTATGGCGCGCCGTCGGCGGCGTGCTGCAGGTGCACCGGCAGCTTGCACAGGTCGGCATCGTCGTCCTTGAGCACGACCTGCTGCACCGGTGCCTGTTGCGACGACACCTTGACCGGCGGATGCAGGCGATTGAGCCGTTGGCTGAGCGTGCCCAACAAGCCGCGCTCATCGGTGTCGAGCGCGTGGGCCAGCCGCTGCCGCGAGGCCATCACGTTGCCGACCAGCTCGGCCTTTTCCGGCCCGGCCGCCTTGAACAGCACCGCGCGCGGATTGCCGTCGAGGATGCCGCCCACATCGAGCAGGTCGATGGGCGCGTTGTGCACTTCGCACTCGCCGAGATCGACCAGTTTGTCGACGAAATTGCGCAGCCGGAAGCGCTCGGTATCGATCGTGGCCATGGGACGTCCTCGTATCTCACGGCGATTTAGCAGCGCCCCGAGAGCAGTGTAAATGCCGTTGCGCGCGAGGGCATCAGCGCAGACACTCGCCCGGCGCATGACGTGGCGGGAGAGGAACGATGCATCCGGAGCTTCGGCTTTACGAAGACGTGCTGCCGAACGGCGGTGAGGCGGCTTTGCCGGCGCTGCCGCGCATGATTTTTGTCGTGCACGGCTCGCTGACCGTGGCGGATCGCACGTTGAGCGACGGCGAAGCGTGGAGCGGCGAGGGCGCCGTCATGCTCAAAGCCGGCAGCGGCGGTGCGACCGCGTGGCGCTGGGAGCTCGTGGCGGGGGAAAGCGGCAGCGGATTGGCGACATGGAAGGACGGCGTTTCGCGCGAAAGACTTTCAGCGGAACTTACGACCGTGCCCAAGGGCGCGCTGCTGCTGCGCGGCGACAGCGTCGCGTTCCCGCCGGGTGGCTGCGCTTATCTGCACCGGCATCAGGGGCCAGGCATCCGCTGTTTGCTCGAAGGCGGCATCCGCATCGACACCCGCGGCCATTCGCATTCGTATGGCCCCGGCGGCGCTTGGTATGAGACCGGTCCAGACGGCGTGTTCGCCCAAGCCGCCGACCGGCCGACGCGCTTCGTCCGCGTGATGGTGCTGCCGCTCGCTTATTTGGGCAAAAGCTCGGTCGAGTATCTCAACGAGGAAGACAAGGCCAAGCCGAAAGCGCAGCAGTATAAAATTTTCTCCGATATGCCACTGACGGCGGTGTGATCGTCACATCGGCTTATAGCCGCGCTCCATGTCGACATCGATCAGCATCGCTTTACCGTCTTTCAGCGCTTTGCCGATCAGGTCGGTGGCGTCTTTCACGGTCGCGGCGCGCTGGCCTTCGATGCCGAGCGAGCGGGCGAGGCCAACGAAATCGATCGCCGGATCGTTGAGCTCCATGCCGACGAACCTGTCGGCCTGTTCGGCGAGGCCGCGCAGCATCACCAGGCGCTGCTTGAGGATGCGATAGCTGGTGTTGTTGAAGATCACCCAGACGACCGGCAGCCGGTAGCGCGCCGCGGTCCACAGCGCCTGCACCGTGTACATGGCGCTGCCGTCGCCGATGAGCGCCACGACGGGCCGGTCGGGCAGCGCGATTTTTGCACCGATCGCCGCCGGCAGTCCCCAGCCTATGCCGCCGCCGCGCAGGCCGAAAAAACTTTGCTCGTCGTCGCTGTTGATCATCGAGCGCACGCCGGGCGCGGACGACAGAATTTCCTCGATCACCACGGCGTCCTTCGGCAGCATGGCGCCGATCGCTTCAAGCAGCGCCAGCGGCTGCACCGGCGTCTTGCCGGCCATGGCGCGGGCTTTTGCGCGGAACGCCTCGCGGTCTTTTTTGATCGCTTCGGTCGCGGATTTCAGCCGCGCGCTCGCGGCGCTCTTGGCGCTCGCGGTCATGCGTGCACTGATGCCAGCAGTGATGTCGGGCAGGGTCGCCTTCGGATCGCCGAGGATCGCGACTTTTGCCGGATAGTTCTTGCCGATCTGCCAAGGGTCGGTGTCCAAATGAATGAGCGGCAGGCCCGCCGGCCACGGATCGATGGCCGACGGCAGCGACCAGGTGAACAAATCGCCGCCGACCGAGAACAGC